>DBFSDV010000073.1:0-32688 GCA_048417135.1 Candidatus Limivicinus sp.
GCAGTCCTGTATCTCAGACCCCACCATCTCTTGTTCTCTTGACCAAATACGGCGGTGTAGCCATACACAGCAGTGCAAAAACGCTCACCGCCATTTCCCGGTAGGTGAACCAGTGGTGAACATAGGAGTGGTTCCCCATGAGCTTATACCAGAGCAAGGGCAATGCAGCCAGCAGGAGCAGGCCGGGCCATCTGCCCGGAGTTCTATTGCGCCCCGCTCCCGGGCTTTTAAGTCCAAGGAGCATCACAATCAGGATATAATCCAGAGCCGCCGCCCCCGCCGGTGAGACCAGATGATCCAAATTAAGCTTCAGCACATCAAGGTATCCGAAGGCGTAGCCCGCCTCGTCCGCCATAGAGCTGCGGAAAAAGGCTATGGTCAGGGCGCTTTTTATTGCTTCCGCATCTCCGAAAGCCGTCAATAACAGCCACTTCCCCGCCCACATTGCTCCATAACCCAGCAGCCAGGCTCCAAGGCAGCAGAGCAAAAGCAGCAGGGTATCACGGCCCCTACGCCGGTCCTTGCAAATCATAAGGCAGGCCGGTATGCCGAAGCTGGCCAGGGGCCAGGTGAGCAGGTCAAAGAAGCTGGCAGCACAGCCTATCCATGTAAAAAAGAGCAGCAACTCCCCCCGGTTCTTTCTCAGCCGCTCATGCATCAGCAGCAGAAGTATGGAGGCCAGCACGCTGAGATGGAGCATGGACGAAAACTGAAGAGAGCGCACGATCGCCGAAATATCCACCGCCAGCAGGCAGAGCGCCAGAGCCGGTATATATCTGCCCAGGCCTCTTCTGTACATCAGGAGCACCAGGCAGGACAGGCTCAGGGCAGTATAAGCCAAATTTATAAGTCTTATCTCTGAGTAGTCAAACAGGAGAAGCAAGGGCTTGAGCATAATCAGATAGCCGTGCCAGTACCTCTCGTAGGAGACGGGCTCCACTTCCTTGCCGTCAATATAATGGGCGGTAAGAGTCAGTACCGGGTCCTCATTTGCCGCCGTAGTATACCTGTAGGCTTTAAGGGCCCTGTCCGCCAGGCTCTCATCGCCTGAATAAGCGGCAGTGAGGAGCATGAGGGCGTCGGTATAGTTGTCCAGCCTGCTGTCTGCGCCCAAGATGTCCGTGACCGGGTAGCTGCCCTCCCGCTGGAAGACTTCCGCCGACTCGGCGAGGTTCTTTTCCATAGGGGCAGTGGGCAGGGCATAGACCGCCAGGAGCAGCAAGAAGCCCAGTATTATCATGAAAACGACCAGTGAGCAAAGCTTTAGTCCCAGTCTGAAATACCAATTGCCCATTTTTCTCAGCTCCCCCATGAGCAAAGCTCCTTATTTCCCTATCCAGCTCTCGTCGGAGGGGTCGTTGCGGAAGGCGATGAGACGCTGCACGTCCTCAGGCTTTATATAGCCCTCCTCTGCTGCGGTCTCCGCCACCACGTCAAAATTGGTCAGGGAGACGTTCTTCACATTGGCGGCGGCCAGGCGCTCCAGGCCCTTCTTCATACCGTAGGTGAAGATGCTCACCACTCCCAGCACTTCTGCCCCGGCCTGTCGGAGCACGTCCACCACTTCCAGTACACTTCCGCCGGTGGAAATGAGGTCTTCCACCACCACGACTTTCTGACCCGGCTCCAGGCGGCCCTCTATCTGGTTCTGGCGGCCGTGGTCCTTGGCCCCGGAGCGCACATAGCCCATGGGCATGTTCAGCAGATGGGCGGTGATGGCGGCGTGGGCTATACCGGCGGTGGAGGTGCCCATGAGTACTTCGGCCTCCGGATAGTTCTCCTTTATCAGCCGGGCCAGGCCCTGCTCCACGTCCAGGCGCACCTCCGGGGCGGTGAGGGTCAGGCGGTTGTCGCAGTACACGGGGCTCTTGATGCCGCTGGCCCAGGTGAAGGGCTCGTCGGGGCGGAAGAACACCGCCTTTATCTTCAGCAGGTCCTTTGCGATTTTCTTTTCCATCATCCTACAAACTCCTTTACGCATCTGTTGTACGCCTCCACCGGGTCGGCGGCGGCGGTTATGGGCCGGCCCACCACGATATAGTCGGAGCCCAGCTCTTTTGCCCTTGCGGGAGTGGTCACCCGCTTCTGGTCGCCGGCGTCACCGTCGGCAAAGCGCACGCCGGGGGTAACGGTTACAAAGCCCTTACCGCAGCTGTCATGCACCTTGCCCGCCTCCAGAGGGGAGCAGACCACGCCGTCCAGCCCCGCCTCCATTGCGGTGCGTGCGTAGCTCATGACAACCTGGTCCAGGGGCTTTTCAATGAGCAGCTCTCTCTCCATGCTCTCCTGGTCGGTGGAGGTGAGCTGGGTGACGGCTATGAGCAGGGGGCGGCTGCCGTCGGGCCGGGTCAGGCCCTCCAGGGCGGCCTTCATCATGGCGGAGGTCCCGGCGGCGTGGACGTTGCACATGTCCACATCCAAGCCGGAGAGCACGGCCATGGCCTTCTTCACGGTGTTGGGGATGTCATGGAGCTTCAGGTCCAGAAATATCTTATGGCCCCGGGCCTTTATCTGCCGGACTATCTCCGGGCCTTCGGCATAGTAGAGCTCCATGCCTATCTTCACAAAGGGTTTGCGCTCTTTGAACTTGTCCAGGAAAGTGAACACCTGCTCTGCGCTGCTGAAGTCGCAGGCGACAATGACGTCTTTACCCATGTATCGCTCCTCCTATTATATCTCTCAGTGAACTTATATTGTACTTCTCCATTGCGGCGGGCAGCGCCTCTATGATGTTCCGGCAGGCGAAGGGGCTCGTCAGGTTGGCGGCCCCCACCTCCACGGCGGTGGCCCCCGCCAGCATCATCTCGATAACGTCCTCTGCCCGGGATACTCCTCCCACACCGATGACCGGCACCTTCACCGCCTGGGCCACCTGGTACACCATGCGCAGGGCCACGGGGAAAATGGCCGGGCCGGAAAAGCCCCCGGTGCGGTTTGCCACCACGGGCTGCCGGGTCTTCAAATCTATGCGCATGCCCAGGAGGGTATTTATAAGGCTGATGCCGTCGGCCCCTGCCTCCTGGCATGCCAGGGCAATGGACACGATGTCCGTCACGTTGGGGCTGAGCTTCACTATCACCGGCTTGCGGCACACGGCCTTCACCGCTCTGGTGACCTCCGCCGCCGCCTCCGGGCAGGTGCCGAAGCTCATGCCGCCGCCGTGGACATTGGGGCAGCTGACGTTCACTTCCAGCCAGCCCACCTGCTCACACTTGTCCAGCTTCTCGCAGCTGTACACATAGTCCTCCACGGAAAATCCGCTCACATTGGCCATGACCTTCTTGTGGAAAACCTTAGCCAGCTTGGGCAGTTCCTCCTCTATGACCTTCTCCACCCCGGGATTTTGCAGTCCCACGGAGTTTATGAGTCCGGCGGTGCACTCGGCAATGCGGGGAGTGGGGTTCCCGAAGCGGGGCTCCCTGGTGGTGCCCTTGAAGGAAAAGCTGCCCAATACATTTATATCATATATCTGCGCAAATTCATAGCCGTATCCGAAGGTTCCGCTGGCAGGAATCACCGGATTATCCAGCTCTATGCCGCAGAGGGAGACTCTCATGTCCGCCATTTTATCTCCTCCTTCACAAGCACCGGGCCCTCCTTACATATGCGCTTGACCCCGTAGAGGGTCTCGCAGGAGCAGCCCATGCAGGCGCCGAAGCCGCAGCCCATGCGCTGCTCGAAGCTGAACTGGCCGGATGTAGTAGAGCAGTCGCTGACGGCTTTGAACATGGCCTCCGGGCCGCAGGTGTAGAAATAGCTGTAGCTGAGGCCATCCATGGCCTTTGTCACATAGCCCTTTATGCCCAGGCTGCCGTCCTCGGTGCAGACGGTGAGCTCACAGCCCAGGGCCTTAAACTTATCCACATACACCGCCTGCTCCTTTGAGGCAAAGCCCAGGATGACCTGTACCCTCTTGCCCTCTTTTATCAGGGACTTTGCCAGGGCATACAGGGGCGTGAAGCCCATGCCGCCGCCAATGAGCAGCGGAGCGTCTCCGGCCAGGGCGGTGTCAAAGCCGTTGCCCAAGCCCGTGAGCACGTCCAGGCTGCCCTCCTTCATTTTGGACAGCAGCTCCGTCCCTCGGCCCTGGATGCGGTACACCACGGTGAAGCTCTCCCCGTCCCAGTCGCAGACGGAGAGGGGGCGGCGGAGGAAGCAGCCCTCCACCTGTATGTTCACGAACTGGCCGGGGCGCATTATGGCCCCGGTATCTCCCCCCAGGCGCAGGGACATGATGTCCCTTGCCAGGGGGAGGTTTTCCATAATTTCAAACTTTCCCTGTCTCATGGCTCTCCTCAGGAATCTATGGTGGAGATACGCAGGGTAGTCTCCTCCAGCACGTCCAGCAGCACCCTCACGGTGTCCAGGGCGGTGAACATGGTGACGTTGTTCTCGGTGGCGGCGCTGCGTATCTTGAAGCCGTCGGTCAGCTGGCCCATGGAGCCCAGGTCCTGGGTGTTGATGACATAGGCGATGTGGCCCTGGCGCAGGGACTCCAGTATCTCGTTGCTGCCGTCCCGTATCTTTTTCAGCACGTGGGTGCGGATGCCGTTTTCTTTCAGGAAGCGGGCGGTGCCCTCGGTGGCCTCTATGTTGAAGCCCAGGTCGTAGAAGCGGCGGATGAGGGGCAGGGCCTCCTCCTTGTCCTTGTCGGCCACGGTGGCAAACACGGTGCCGTAGTTCTGCAGGTGGGTGCCGGCGGCCTGGAGGGCCTTGTACAGAGCCCGGTTCAGCTTGTCGTCATAGCCTATGGCCTCGCCGGTGGACTTCATCTCCGGGGAGAGATAGGCGTCCAGGCCCCGTATCTTGTTGAAGGAGAACACCGGCACCTTCACGTACCAGCGGTTTTTCTCTCTGGGATAGATGTCGAAGATGCCCTGTTCCTTCAGGCTCTTGCCCATGATGACCTCGGTGGCTATATCCGCCAGGCTGTAGCCGGTGGCCTTGGACAGGAAGGGCACGGTGCGGGAGGAGCGGGGGTTCACCTCGATGATATAGACCTTGTCGCTCCTGTCCACGATGAACTGGATATTGTACAGGCCTATGATGCCTATGCCCAGGCCCAGCTTCTTTGCGTACTGGAGGACGATGCCCTTCACCTTGTCGGAGATGGAGAAGGTGGGGTATACGCTTATGGAGTCGCCGCTGTGGATGCCGGTGCGCTCCACCAGCTCCATGATGCCGGGGACGAACACGTCCCTGCCGTCGCAGATGGCGTCCACCTCTATCTCCTTGCCGATGATGTACTTGTCCACCAGCACGGGCTTGTCCACGTCCACCTCCACGGCGGTCTTCAGGTACTGGCGCAGCTGCTGCTCGTTGGCAACTATCTGCATGGCCCGGCCCCCCAGCACGAAGCTGGGGCGCACCAGCACCGGGTAGCCTATGCTCTCGGCGGCCTTCACCCCGTCCTCGATGTTGGTGACGGCGTGGCCCTGGGGCTGAGGGATGTCCAGCTTTTCCAGGATGTGTTCGAAGCTGTCCCGGTTCTCGGCCCGCTCTATGGCCTGGCAGTCAGTGCCTATTATCTTCACTCCCCGCTCCATGAGAGGCTGTGCCAGGTTGATGGCAGTCTGGCCGCCCAGGGAGGCGATGACCCCCTCCGGCTTTTCAAACTCTATGATGTTCATAACGTCCTCGGGGGTGAGGGGCTCGAAGTAGAGCTTGTCGGCAGTGGTGTAGTCGGTGGAGACGGTCTCCGGGTTGTTGTTTATGATGATGGCCTCATAGCCTGACTTCTTTATGGTGGCGACGGCGTGGACGGTGGAGTAGTCGAATTCCACACCCTGGCCTATGCGGATGGGCCCGGCCCCCAGCACCACTATCTTCTTCCTGTCCTCCAGGCGGGAGGCGTTCTCCCGGCTGTAGGAGGAATAGAAATAGGGGATGTAGGCGTTGGTGTGGCAGGTGTCCACCATGGGGTAGCTGGGGAAGAGCTTCATCTGGCGGCGGAAATTGAACACATCCAGCTCCTTCTCCTTCCAGAGCTTGGCGATGTATTTGTCGCTGAAGCCCATGGCCTTGGCAGCTTTCAGCACTACCCGGTCGCCGGGCTTTGCCGCCAGGGTCTTCTCCATGTCCACTATCTTCTTTATGGACTCCAGGAACAGCGGGGTTATCATGGTCACTTCATGGAGCTTATCTATGCTCACGCCCCGGCGCAGCAGCTCCGCCACGGCAAAGATGCCGTCGTCCCTGAACTGGCCCAGGTATTCCAGTATGGCCTCCGTATCCATGGAGTCGAACTTGGCCAGGTGGAAGTGGCAGACGCCTATCTCCAAAGAGCGCACGGATTTCAGCAGGCACTCCTCCAGGTTTGCGCCTATGCCCATGACCTCGCCGGTGGCCTTCATCTGGGTGCCCAGCACGTTGGGGGCGGTGGCGAACTTGTCGAAGGGGAAGCGGGGCATCTTGGCCACCACATAGTCCAGGCTGGGCTCGAAGGCGGCGTTGGTGTTGGCGATGGCGATGTCCTCCAGGGCCATGCCCACGGCTATCTTGGCGGTGACCCGGGCTATGGGATAGCCGCTGGCCTTGGAGGCCAGGGCGGAGGAACGGGAGACCCTGGGGTTCACCTCGATGAGGTAATATTCGCTGGACTTTGGGTTGAGGGCAAACTGCACGTTGCAGCCCCCCTCTATCTTCAGGGCCCGGATTATCTTTATGGCGCTGTCGTTGAGCATCTTCAAATCGTGCTCGTTCAGGCTCATGATGGGGGCCACCACTATGGAGTCGCCGGTGTGCACGCCCACAGGGTCCACGTTCTCCATGCCGCAGATGGTGATGGCGTGGTCCCTGGAGTCACGCATGACCTCGAACTCTATCTCCTTGTAGCCCTTTACGCTCTTTTCGATGAGCACCTGGTGCACGGGGGAGAGCTTGAAGGCGTTTATACCTATGTCCTCCAGCTCCTGCTCGTTGTTGGCAAAGCCGCCGCCGGTGCCCCCCAGGGTGAAGGCGGGACGCAATACCACAGGATAGCCTATCTCCCTGGCGGCGGCCCTGGCCTCCTCCAGGCTGTAGGTTATCTGGGAGGGGATGGTGGGCTCGCCTATGGACTGGCACAGCTCTTTGAAAAGCTCCCGGTCCTCGGCCTTCTCTATGCTCTCGCTGCTGGTGCCCAGCAGCTCCACCCGGCACTCCTTCAAAACGCCTTTCTTCTCCAGCTGCATGGCCAGGTTCAAACCGGTCTGGCCGCCTATGCCGGGGACTATGGCGTCGGGCCGCTCGTAGCGGAGGATCTTGGCCACATACTCCAAGGTCAGAGGCTCCATGTATACCTTGTCGGCTATGGTGGTGTCGGTCATGATGGTGGCGGGGTTGGAGTTGCACAGCACCACCTCATAGCCCTCCTCCTTCAGCGCCAGGCAGGCCTGGGTGCCCGCATAGTCGAATTCCGCCGCCTGGCCGATAACTATGGGGCCGGAGCCGATGATGAGTATCTTTTTAATATCCGTTCTCTTTGCCATTTCAGTTCCTCCGTAATACTCTTCTCGCTTGTCTTGCTTATCTAACATAAACGGCTTTGCCGTCATATACGGTCATGAGGCAGCAGCCCCGGACGTGCCAGCCCTGGAAGGGCGTTGAGCGGCCCAGGGACTTGAACTGCGCCGGGTCTATCCTGTAGCTTTTCCCCATATCCCACAGGCTGAACTCTTCCCCCATGGGGATGTTGAAGCGCCGCCGGGGATTGTGGCACATCAGCTCCAGGAGCTTTTGCAGGCTTATCTCCCCGGTGAGCACCAGATTGGTGTAGAGCAGGGGGAAGGCGGTCTCCAATCCCACGATACCGAAGGCGCTGCCCTCCAGGCCCCGGGACTTCTCCTCCTCCGAGTGGGGGGCGTGGTCGGTGGCGATGATCTCAATGGTGCCGTCCTTTATGCCCTCTATGAGAGCCAGCCTGTCCTCCCGGCTGCGCAGCGGGGGATTCATCTTGAAGCGGCCGTCCTCCCGGAGCATGCTCTCGTCCATGAGCAGGTAGTGGGGAGCGGTCTCGCAGCTCACGTCCAGGCCACGGGCCTTGGCTTTCCGGATCAGCTCCACGCTCTCCCTGGTGGACACGTGGCACACATGGTAGGCGCAGCCGGTCTTTTCCACCAGCTTCAAATCCCGCTCCACCTGGGCGTATTCGCTCTCGGAGCAGATGCCCTCGTGGCCGTGGGCCCTGGCGTAGTCCCCGTCGTGGATGCAGCCGCCCTTCAGCAGGGAGTTCACCTCACAGTGGGCCACGATGAGCTTGCCCAGGGCCTTGGCCCGGAGCATGGCCTGCTCCATGAGCTCGTCGCTCTGGACTCCACGGCCGTCGTCGGAAAAGCCGGCCACATAGGGGGCCAGGGCCTCCATGTCCGAGAGTTTTTCTCCCCGCTCCCCGGCGGTGATGGCGGCATAGGGCAGCACCTTCACCGTGGCGTCCCGCTCTATGAGCTCCAGCTCCCTGTCCAGGTTCTCCCGGCAGTCCGGCACCGGATTCAGGTTGGGCATGGCGCACACGGCGGTAAAGCCGCCGGCAGCCGCGGCGGCGCTGCCGGTGGCCATGGTCTCCTTATAAGAAAATCCCGGCTCTCTGAAATGCACATGCACATCACAAAAACCGGGAAAAATACTGTATCTGTCATTGTCAAAATCAAAGGGACGGCCCTCCAAAGAGAACAGCTGTCCCTTGGGAGCCTTGTACTTGTCCAGCTTGAAGCTCAGCTTGTAGTCTTTCATCCTGCATCCTCTCCTCACAGCCCCCGGCGCGCAGGGGTGCCTACATGCAGAAACAGACGCAGCCGCGTCCGTCTGCCGCAATTTTCAGTCATTATATCATATTTTTCCCTCTTGTCAACAAGCCGCCCCGGATACTGGACATTTCCGTAAGTCCGCCCCCGGCCCTCCCCCGCCTTTATGTGCTAATTGACGAAAAGCCTTAATTATTCTTAAGTATTAACCGAAGCATTAATTTACAATTACGTCTTTTCTTTTCCCCGGGCTTGGGTTATAATGTAGCCATTCTGTAATGAAGGATGGCGATTGTCATTAGCAAGAACATAAAGCTGGTGCTGGTCCTGCTGTGCGTAGTTTTCCTGTGCGTGTTCGGGTTCAGCGCCTATAAAATCATAAGTACCCTTAACGGCTACAAGGTCGCCGAGGAAAACTATAACGCCATGAGCCAGCAGTACGTCACCACCACCGAGACCACCCCCAAGCCCTCCCCTGCCGACGGCGAGGAAGCCGAGGAGGAAGAGGTGGAGGTCTCCCCCATCAGCGTGGACTTTGCCTCCCTCCAGGCGGAAAACCCCGAGGCCGTGGGCTGGATATACTGCCCCAACACCGTTATTAATTACCCCATCGCCCACACCGAGGACAACTTCACCTATCTGGACCACCTGCTCAGCGGCGAGTATAACGCCAACGGCACCATATTTGTGGACTGCCAGGACAATCCGGACTTCTCCGGCAAGAACACCAGGGTCTACGGCCACAACATGAACGACGGCTCCATGTTCGCCAGCCTGCGCAACTACCGCGACGCCGAGTATTACCCCGAGCACCCCTGCCTGTATATAAGCACCCCGGAGAAAAACTACCGTCTGGACCTCTTTGCCGGCCTGGTCACCGAGCCGGACTCCTATGTCTACGCCACCCAGTTCGATGCCGACGAGCAGTTTTTGGCCTATATCGAGAGTGCCAAGTCCGAGTCCACCTTTGAAAGCGACGTGGAAGTCAGCCTGGAGGACAGGATAGTGGTCCTCTCCACCTGCACCTATGAGTTTGACGACGCCCGCTATGTGGTCATCGGCAAGCTGGTGGAGATACAGTAAAAGCGGTTTTGAAAGGTCTGAACGAAATTGTCCGTTCAGACCTTTTTATATCCTTCTCTTTTGCCCCGTGAACCTGGCACGAATTTAAAGGAGTGTAATTGATTTGAAGCCGACCAAGCTTATGCTCTCCGGGATAATGCTGATGCTGGTGGCCATTATCTTTGCCAGTGCGTACCTGGGCCGCAACTCGGCCCTGTCCGGCGCAGCCATTATTATTTTTTTCATTGCCCTTGCAGTCTTTGTGGCAGGCCTGATATCCAAGGCTTGACTGCCGCCATTCATAAAGCTCCCCCGAAGGCTTGACTTTTAAATCCTTCGGGGGAGCTTTTTAGTTGAAATATCCTGAACACAGTTTACATAACTATTTAATTGGGCAGCTCTTCGCTCCTGTGCACGCCGGTGACGGAATAGACGGCCCACTCGGCGATGTTGGTGGCGTGGTCCCCTATGCGCTCAAAGTATTTGCCGGTCATCAGCATGTCCAGGGCATAGCCGCCCAGGTCCGGCTCCCCTACGATGATTTCCACCAGGCTCTTTTTCACCTTTTCAAAGTAGCCGTCCACCAGCTCGTCCCGGGCTATCACCTGTTTTGCCAGCTCCGTGTCCTGTCTCAGATAGGCGTCAACACTGTCTGTTACCATCTGTATGACCGCTCTGGCCATGTGGCCCAGCAGCTCCGTCTCCGGCCGGGGCCCCGGGGCCATGGAGGAGACTATCTCCGCAATGTCCTCCGCCTGGTCCCCTATGCGCTCCATGTCCGTAATCATTTTCAGGGCGGCGGATATCTGCCGCAGGTCCCCGGCCACAGGCTGCTGGCGCAGCAGCAGCTTCAGGCAGATGTTCTCCACGTCCCGCTCCTTTTGGTCCAGAGCCGCGGATATGGGCGGCACCTTGTCCGCCAGCTCCCCGCTGTCTTCCGTCAGGGCCTTGGCCGCCAGGGCTATGGCCTCCTGGCAGAGCATTCCCATCTCCCTCATCTCGTCTCCCAGCAGCCGCAGCTGCCGGTCAAAATCAGTTCTCATCAGCCGAACCTCCCTGTTATATAGGCCTCCGTCCGCTTGTGGACGGGCTTGGAGAATATGGTCTGGGTGTCCCCGAACTCCACCAGCTCCCCCAGCAGGAAGAAGGCGGTATAGTCCGAGACTCTCAGGGCCTGCTGCATGTTGTGGGTCACCATGATGACGGTGTAGCGGTTTTTCAGCTCCATGGCCAGCTCCTCTATCTTGGAGGTGGATATGGGGTCCAGGGCACTGGTGCTCTCGTCCATGAGCAGCACCTGGGGCTCCACCGCCAGGGCCCGGGCTATACATATGCGCTGCTGCTGGCCGCCGGAGAGGCCCAGGGCGCTTTTGTTAAGCCGGTCCTTCACCTCGTCCCAGATGGCCGCATCCCTCAGGGAGCGCTCCACTATCTCGTCCAGCCGGGCCCGGTTCCTTATGCCGTGGGTCCGGGGGCCGTAGGCTATGTTGTCATAGATGCTCATGGGGAAGGGGTTGGCCTTCTGGAACACCATGCCTATCTCCTTGCGAAGGCCGGTCACGTCCACGTCCTTGCCGTAGATGTCCTGTCCCTTGTACAGCACCTGCCCCTCTATCCTCACCCCGGGCACCAGGTCGTTCATCCGGTTCAGAGTCTTGAGGAAGGTGCTCTTGCCGCAGCCGGAGGGGCCTATCAGGGCGGTGATGCGGTGGGCGGGGATGTCCAGGCTCACATCCTTCAAGGCCCGGTTGTCCCCGTAGTACAGGTTCAGCTTATCCGAGCGGATGACGCTTTTTTCAGTATTGCTTTCACACATGTCGTTTTCTCCCAGTCTCAGCGCTTTTTCAGTTTTTTCCCGGCCAGCTTGGCGGACAGATTGATAAGGAAGGCTATCACCAGCAGCACCACCGCCACGGCAAAGGCGGAGTTAAAGTCCGCCCGCTCCTTGGCGTAGTTGTACAGAGCCACGGTGAGGGTGGCCCCGGAGCTGTCGAAGAGGCTTTCAAAGAACTCTCCGGGGGTATCCCCGTACTTGGCCAGGCGCATGCCCATGCCCGCCGTGAACATCAGCACAGCGCTCTCCCCCACTATGCGGCCCACCGCCAGGATGCAGCCGGTGACTATGCCGTCCACGCTGGAGGGCAGCACCACGGTGCGCACCATGTGCCACTTGCCGCCGCCCAGGGCCAGGGAGCCCTCCCGGTAGCTCTGGGGCACGGTCTTCAGGGACTCCTGGGTGGTGCGGATGACGGTGGGGAGAGTCATCATCACCAGGGAAAAGGCCCCCGCCAGCAGGCTGGTGCCCAGGCTCATGAACTGGCAGAACACCATGACACCCACCAGGGCGAAGATGATGCTGGGCATGCCGGAGAGGGTCTCGGCGGCAAACTCTATGGCGGAGACCAGCTTCTTGTTTGAGGCGTACTCCGTCAGGTATATGGCGCTGCCCACACCCAGAGGCAGCACGATTATCAGCGTGGCTATCACCACATACAGGGTGTTTATCAGGGCGGGGAGTATGCCCTCAATACCTTTTATGACGCTCTCCTCGCTGGTGAGGAACTGCCAGCTGAGATGGGGTATGCCCTTGAAAAGTATATAGCCCATGAGCAGCACCAGCAGGGCGCACACAAGGAAGGCCGCAGCATAGAGCAGGGCGCGCATAGTCAGGTCATAGGCCCGGCGCCTTGGGGACAGGCCCCGGCTTAGGGACAGATTTTTCTCCTCCAACTCAGTTTTCCTCCTTGCCGCTCTTTTTCAGAAACAGTCTGAGCAGGGCGTTTATCAGCATTATGAACAGGAAGAGCACCAGGCCGATGGAGAACAGGGCCTGGCGGTGCAGTCCTCCGGCGTAGCTCATCTCGCCGGCGATGGCGGTGGTGAGGAACTTCACGCTCTTTAGGAGCCCCGGCAGATTCGCCACGTTCCCTGCCACCATGAGTATGGCCATGGCCTCGCCTATGGCCCGGCCCACGCCCAGCACCACGGCGGCGGCTATGCCGCTCTTGGCCGCCGGGGCGGACACCCTAAACCAGGTCTCCAGCTCCGTGGCCCCCAGGGCCAGGCTGGCCTCCTCATACTCCTTGGGCACCGCCTCCAGGGCGGTCTCGGACACGGAGATTATCCCCGGCAGTATCATCACCGCCAGCACTATCACCGCCGCCAGCAGGCTGTCCCCCGCCGGCAGGCCGAAGAGCCGGCGTATCCCCGGCACCAGCAGCATCATGCCCACCAGGCCGTAGACCACGCTGGGTATCCCCGCCAGCAGGTCCACCACCTCCCGGATGAGGGCGGCGGGGCCTGGGCCGGCGGCCTTGGCGAGGAACACCGCCATGAGAAAGCCTATGGGCACCCCTATCACAACGGCCCCGGCGGTGCCGTAGATGCTGGTGAGTATCATGGGCAGAATGCCGTAGGCTGGGTTCCCGCTCTTGTTGGCCGGGTCCCAGTCCGTCCCGAAGAAGAAGTCCGCAAAGCCCACCTGTCTTATGGCGGGGATGCCGGATATTATCAGATACACGGATATTATCAGCACGAAGGCCACGGCCACCAGGCCGCAGAGCAGGAAGAGGGCGTTCATGGCCTTCTCTCCGGCCTCTCTCAAAGCCCTTATCCTTTTTCCGGGTACTGACAGCGGGGCGGCTGTTCCTGCGGCCCCGGTCTCCGGCTCTTTCTTTTCTCTTTTAACTGACACGGCCCGCTGCCTCCTTTCCCCTTTCAGCCACATTGCTTGGTTCAAGTCTCTTTTCCTTTCCGCGCCGGAGAAGTCCGGGCCTTGCCGCCCCGGCTCCCCGGCCCCAGGCAGGGCTCAGGCCCCCGGCTCAGCGGGGGCCCTTGTCCTTATTTCCCGTTCCGTCCCTCAGCCGTTGGCGCTGACGGCGCCGGCGGCGGCGATGATGTCCGCCACTTCGGCGCTCATGGCGTAGTCCAGGAAGGCCTGGGCGGCGGCACTGAGCTGGGTGCCCTCAACGGTGACGATGACGAAGGGGCGCTGGATGGCGAAGCTGCCGTCGGCCACGGTCTCCTCGGTGGGAGTCACGCCGTTGACTGCCACGGCCACCACGCTGTCATCCACGGCGGAGAGGCTGGCGTAGCCGATGGCGTTGGGGTTGGAGGCCACGTTGCCGATGACGTCGCCGGTGGAGCTGTACTCGTTGAGGTAGACGCAGGCGTCCTCGATGCCCAGTATCTCCTCGAAGGCGGAGCGGGTGCCGGAGGCGCTGTCACGGCCCAGGACCGCTATCTCCGCGTCGGGGCCGCCCACTTCGGACCAGTTGCTGATCTCGCCGGTGTAGATGGCGGCTATCTGCTCGGTGCTCAGGTCGGTGACGGTGTTCTCGGGGTTGATGACCACGGCCACGCCGTCCTTGGCCACGATGTTCTCCACGGCTCCCTGGCTCTTCTCCTCATCGGAGAGGGCGCGGCTGCTGAGGCCCAAATCGCAGGTGCCGGCCAGGGCGCCCTCGATGCCGGCGCCGGAGCCGCTGCCGGTGTAGTTGATCTGCACGTCGGGATTGGCCTCGTTGAAGCCCTCGGTGAGGGCGGCTATCACGTCGGCCATGGAGGTGGAGCCGTTGACGTTCACGGTGCCGGAGAGCTCTTCGGCGGCGGGGGCCTCCTCTGCGGGGGCTTCGGCGGCGGGAGCTTCGGCAGTCTCCTGGGCGGCGGGCTCCTCAGCGCCGCAGCCCACCATCATGGTGAGGGCCATAAGGGCAACAAGCGTAAGAACGATAAGCTTTTTCATTTTCTTCTGTTCCTTTCATTTTCTCATGATTCACAGTGTCAGTCTCCCTGACACGCCTGTAATTCTAGCCCCCCTGTGTAAAAAGCAAAATCCGCCCCGTGTAAAATGGATTTAACGAATTTGGTTTACATAAGCCCGTGATTTTACCGGAACATTACATAGCCCCGGCGGGGCGCAAAAAAATCCGCCGCCCGGGAGCGACGGCGGTCTGCGCCCGGCGGCGGAAAAAAGGCGGGAAAATATAAAAGGCAGTGCCGCCCGGCACTGCCTTTTGCATTTTCTATTAAATTCAGAAAATCAATAGTAACGCTTGTTTTTGTTCTTGCGTGCGGCCTCGGATTTCTTGCGGCGCTTCACGCTGGGGCTCTGGTAATACTCTTTCTTTCTCAGGTCGGCCAGAACGCCGGACTTTGCACAGCTGCGCTTGAATCTCTTAAGAGCGTTGTCCAGAGACTCGTTTTCCTTGACATAAATTTCAGACATCTATTTCCCTCCCTCCAAATACGCCTTGCGGCGCTTCAAGGGCCAACTAATTGGCTTTTAACATCAGTATTATAACGGCTGAAAGGCCAATTGTCAATAATCACTTTTTCGGCTTAAGAATTAAATTGATAAGCTTATTCTTGACGACTATGGTCTTCACCAGCTCCATGCCCTCCATCTGGCGCTTTATCTTCTCGTCGGCGCAGGCGGCGTCGATGACTACCTGGTCCTCGGAGTCCACGGGCACAACTATGGTGGAGCGGAGCTTGCCGTTTACCTGCACGGCCATCTCCTTCTCGGCCTCATGGGTCTTTGTTATATCGTAGCTGGGCCAGGGCATCTGCATGGCCATCTTGCCGTACTTCTCCGCAAAGCCGGTGAGCTCCCACATCTCCTCCACCATATGGGGGGCAAAGGGGGAGAGCAGCAGCATCAGCTGCTTCAGGTCGCCCTTGGTCAGGCCCTTGGAGTAGAACTCGTTGACCATGGTCATGAGGGCCGCGATGGCGGTGTTCATCTTCAGGGAGTCGATATCCTCGGTGACCTTCTTGATGGTCTTGTGGATAATGGCCTCGTTGGCGGGGGACTCCTCCCCCTCCTTGGCTATATCCATCAGGTTCCAGCAGCGGTCCAGGAAGCGCTTGGAGCCCTTGACGGCCTCGTTGGACCAGGTGACGGCCTTCTCAAAGTCGCCGATGAACATGATGTGCAGGCGCATGGTGTCCGCGCCGTACTGCTCCACGATGTCGTTGGGATTGACCACATTGCCCCTGGACTTGGACATCTTCTCGCCGCCCTCGCCCAGTATCATGCCGTGGGAGGTGCGCTTGGCATAGGGCTCGGAGGTGTGGACAACGCCGATGTCATAGAGGAACTTGTGCCAGAAGCGGCTGTAGAGCAGGTGCAAAGTGGTGTGCTCCATGCCGCCGTTGTACCAATCCACGGGGCCCCAGTACTCCTCCGCCTCCTTGGACACCAGCTCCTTGTCGTTGTGGGGGTCCATGTAGCGCAGGAAGTACCAGCTGGAGCCGGCCCACTGGGGCATGGTATCGGTCTCACGCTTGGCGGGGCCGCCGCAGCAGGGGCAGGTGGTGTTGACCCAGTCGGTCATCTTGCTCAGGGGGCTCTCGCCGTCGTCGGTGGGCTCATAGCTCTCCACCTGGGGCAGCACCAGAGGCAGCTGGTCCTCAGGCAGGGGCACCCAGCCGCACTTGGGGCAGTTCACCAGGGGGATGGGCTCGCCCCAGTATCTCTGGCGGGAGAAGACCCAGTCGCGGAGCTTGTAGTTCACCTTCTGCACGCCGATGCCCTTTTCCTCCAGCCACTTCTCCATGGCGGGGATGGCCTGCTTTACGGTCATGCCGTCCAGGAAGCCGGAGTTTACCATGATGCCGGTGTCGTCCTTCAGGGTGAAGGCGCCCTCTTCGATGTTGCCGCCCTTGACCACTTCGATGATCTCGCAGTTGAATTTCTTGGCAAACTCCCAGTCACGGTCGTCGTGGGCAGGCACGGCCATGATGGCGCCGGTGCCGTAGGTGACCAGGACGTAGTCGGATATGAACACGGGGATCTCCCGGCCGTTTACCGGGTTAATGGCCTTGACGCCCTTCAGCTCCACGCCGGTCTTTTCCTTGTTCAGCTCGGAGCGCTCAAAGTCGGACTTGTGGGCGGCCTCGTCCACATAGGCGGCCACCTCGTCCCAGTTCTCCAGGATGTCCTTCCACTTGTTCACATAGGCGTGCTCGGGGGAGAGGACCATATAGGTGGCGCCGAAGAGGGTATCGGGACGGGTGGTGTAGACCACGATATCGTCGCCGCAGGTGGTCTTGAAGGTGACCTCGGCGCCGGTGGAGCGGCCAATCCAGTTCTTCTGCTGGATCTTCACACGCTCGATATAGTCCAGGCCGTCCAGGTCGTCTATGAGGCGCTGGGCGTATTTGGTGATGGCCAGCATCCACTGGCTCTTCTCCCGGCGCACAACCTCGCTGCCGCAGCGCTCGCACACGCCGTTGACAACTTCCTCGTTGGCCAGCACGCACTTGCAGCTGGTGCACCAGTTGACGGGCATGGTGGTCTTATAGGCCAGGCCCTTCTTAAAGAGCTGGAGGAATATCCACTGGGTCCACTTGTAGTAATTGGGGTCGGTGGTGTCCACGCAGCGGTCCCAGTCGAAGCCGTAGCCCAGCATCTTCAGCTGCCGGGTGAAATTGACAATATTCTTGGCCGTCACGTCGGCGGGGTGGATATGGTTCTTTATGGCGTAGTTCTCCGTGGGCAGGCCAAAGGCGTCAAAGCCGATGGGAAAGAGCACATTGTAGCCCTCCATGCGCTTTTTCCTGGTGACGATGTCCATGGCGGTAAAGGGCCGGGGATGGCCCACATGCAGGCCCTGGCCGGAGGGATAGGGGAACTCTATAAGTCCGTAGAACTTGGGCTTATCGCTGCCGGTAACGGCGGCGTAGGGCTTGCGCTCTTCCCAGATACCCTGCCATTTTTTCTCTATTCTCGCAAAATCGTATTTCATGATGGATCAACTCTTCCTTTTTTAATTTCTGAATTATCTGTCCGGTGCCGCCCCATTTTGGTCAAAGCGGAGCCCGGGCCTTTCACGGCCCGGGTGGGCTTGGGCCTCAGGGGCTGGGAAGGGATGAGATATCCACCACCTCAGCGTCGCTCCAAAGGCGCTCCAGATTGTAGAATTTTCTGGCCTCGTCGGTGAACACATGGACGATGACGCAGCCGAAGTCCATGAGCACCCAGATGTCCGAACGCAGGCCTTCCCGGCGTATTGGGGGTTCGCCGGCCTCGGACAGCTGCTTGTCCACCTCGTCCACCAGAGCTTTTATGTGGGTGGAGGTGTTGCCGTTGCAGATGACGAAGTAGTCGGCCAGAACTGTTTGCTCCGTGGTCTTCAGCACTTTCACGTCTCTGGCTTTTTTGTCTTCCAGAGCTCTTGCGGCTATTGCTGCTATTTGGGCGGGAGTAAGCATCTGATTCTCCATTCTGCCGCCATGATGCGGCGGCGCACTGTCTGTATCTTTAACTTGAACTGACTGAAAAATTATTGCTGCCGGTTATACCAGAGGCAGGCCTCCACCGTGTCCCTGTGGGGCTCCACATTTTGGCGGCGCAGCTCCTCCAGGCTCATCTCCAGGCCCAGAGCCATGGCCCCGTCCAGGTTCTCCCGGCTCAGCTCCCTCAGCCGCTCCACCCCTTCAAAGTCCCTGGTGGGCTCTATATAGTCCGCCAGGTATATTATCTTCTCCAGGGTATTCATATCCGGCTTGCCGGTGGTGTGCCAGCGGATGGCCTGGCTTATCTCCTCCGACACTCCGAACCTGTCTTTCGCCAGAGCCGCCCCGGTTATGGCGTGGAGGAGCTTTGGATTTCCTTTCTGGGCGTTGTCGAGAATAATACCATATTTATCGCATAATATCAACTGTTCATCGTAAGAAAGATTCTTTGTTGAATCGTGGAGTATGCCCGCTACGGCGGCCTTTTCCGGGTCCTCGCCCCAGAGCATTGCCAGCTGCACCGCCTCGTGCTCGCAGCCGGCGGTGTGGGCTATGCGCTGGGAGCTGAGCATGGGTATCACCTGGCGGCGCAGCCAGGTGAGCTCCGGCTCCGCCTCGTAATAGCGGCGGCGGATTATCTCGCCGTAGACGGCCTCCGGCAGCAGCTCCGAGCCCAGGCCCAGGCGCAGCCGGTCCCTCACGTCCTGGGAGCTCATGGGCAGGGGCTCATGGCTGAGGAGCAGCACCTTTGCCGAATACTTCTCCTCCAGCTCCCCCTTGAAGCTCTCCAGCTCCCGCCGGTCGTCCTCCTCCCGGGAGAGCACCGTAAGCACGCAGTTTTCCAGCAGGTACTGGAACTTGTACCACTGGCAGAAGCTGAGGAACATGTCCGAGCCCATCACCAGGTACAGCTCGTCCTCCGGGTACTGCTCCCTCAATGCGGCAATCGTATCGGCGCTGTAGCTGCGGCCCTCCCGCTTTATCTCCATGTCCGACAGTTCCGCCCCCGGGATGTCCCCGAAGGCCAGCCGGCACAGCTCCATGCGCTGCTCCGGCTCCGGACTGCCGGGGGCCATATCCTTATGGGGCGGGATGTTGGTGGGGATAATCAGCAGCCTCTCCGGCTGCAGAACTTCCATTACCGTGGCGGCGGCCTTCACGTGGCCCAGATGGGGCGGGTTGAAGCTGCCGCCGTATATAGCGATCTTCATGTCTTTTTCTTGTCCTTCACCAGAACTATTTTCGGCTCTTTCTCGTTTCGCTTATACATTACAAATTTGGTGCCTATCACCTGCACGCCCTCGGCGCCGCATCTTTCACACAATGCGTCGCAGGCCTCCCGGGCGCTGAGCATGGAATTTTCCAGCACCCGGCCCTTCACCAGTTCCCGGGCCTTAAGGGCGGCGTTGACGGAATCCACCAGGCTGTCGCTTATCCCGCCCTTGCCCACCTGTATAATGGTGTCCAGCTCCATAGCCAGGCCCCTCAGCTGGGCGCGCTGTTTACTGCTTATCGGCATATGTCTGTCTCTCCATATATCAAAGATGTTTTCCTTTTATTTGAACAGGGCCTCAACAAAATCCTTGGCCTCGAAGGGCAGCAGGTCGTCCACGCCCTCCCCCACGCCGACGAACTTCACCGGCAGCTTCAGCTCGTTGGCAATGGCAAAGACTATGCCGCCTTTGGCGGTGCCGTCCAGCTTGGTGAGGACTATGCCGGTGAGGCCGGCGGTCTCCATAAACTGCTTTGCCTGGATGAGGCCGTTCTGGCCGGTGGTGGCGTCCAGCACCATGAGGGTCTCCACCGAGGCCTCCGGCAGCTCCCTGTCGATGATGCGCCGTATCTTGCCCAGCTCGTTCATCAGGTTCTGCTTGTTGTGGAGCCTTCCCGCGGTGTCTATTATCACCACGTCCGTGCCCCGGGCCTTGGCGGCGCTGAGGCCGTCATACACCACGGCGGCGGGGTCGCTGCCCTCCTCGTGGCGGACTATATCCGCCCCGGAGCGCTCGGCCCAGATGCCCAGCTGCTCGGCGGCGGCGGCGCGGAAGGTGTCCCCGGCGCAGAGCAGGACCTTCTTGCCCTGGGAACTGAGCTGGGCGGCTATCTTGCCGATGGTGGTGGTCTTGCCCACGCCGTTTACTCCCACCATGAGGATGACGGAGGGCTTGGTGTCCAGCTTCAGCTCCGTGTCCCCCACCTCCAGCAGCTTGCTGAGAAGCTCGATGAGCCCGGCCCGGGCCTCGTAGCCCTTTCTGAAGCGGCGCTCCCAGGTGAGCTTCCGCATAGCCTTTATCACCTGGGCGGCGGTGGAGGCCCCCACGTCCGCCATCACCAGCAGCTCCTCCAGCTCCTCGTAGAAGTCCTCGCTGTCCGGCTGGTAGTCCTGGAACAGCTCCTCCAGCTCCTCCCTGTTGCTGCGGGTCTTGCTGAGACCGGAAAAAATCTTGTCAAAAAATCCCATACGCTTTTATCTCCATTATATGCCGGGCCTTCTGCCTCACTCTTCTATGGTCTTCTGGGCGCTCTCCAGGTCAAGCTCGATGACCGTGGACACGCCCTTTTCCTGCATGGTCACGCCGTAGAGCATGTCCGCCTCCTCCATGGTGCCCCGGCGGTGGGTGATGACCAAAAACTGGGTCTTGTCCGCCATGCGGCGCATGTACTGGGCGTAGCGGGTGACGTTGGCCTCGTCCAGGGCGGCCTCTATCTCGTCCATGACGCAGAAGGGGGTGGGCCGCACCTTGAGTATTGCAAAGTACAGAGCTATGGCCACGAAGGCCATCTCTCCGCCGGAGAGCAGGCTGATATTTGAAAGGGCCTTCCCCGGGGGCTGCACCTTTATCTCTATGCCGCACTCCAGCACATTGTCCTCGTCCTCCAGCTTCAAGGCGGCCTTGCCGCCGCCGAAGAGCTCCAGGAAGGTCTGGCGGAAGCTCTGGTCTATCTCCCTGAAGCGCTCCACGAAGAGCTGCTCCATCTGGCTCGTCAGGTCCTTTATGATATCCAGCAGCTCCCCCTTGGCCTTGTCCACGTCGTCTCTCTGGCCGGTGAGGAACTCATAGCGGCTGTTCACCCGCTCGTACTCGTCTATGGCGCCGATGTTGGGGCTGCCCAGGGCGTTTATCTTCCGGCGCAGCTCGGCAATGTCCTTTGTGGCCTTCTGGAGGTTTTCCACCGGCTGGCGCAGGGCCTCGGCGGCGCTGTGGCTCAGCTCGTAGTTCTCCCAGAGCTTGTCCAGGATCTGCCGCTCTTCCATCTCGGCAGCCTGCTTTTTCTGCTCCGTCCTGGCCTTGCTCCGCTCCAGCTCCACTATCTCCTGGTTCAGCTCCTGGCTCTCCTTGTCCGCCTTGGTGCGGCGGCTCTCCAGATCCAGGCGGCTCTTGCTGATGGTCTGTATCTCCTCCCGGATGAGCTTTATCTTATCCCGGGCCCGGGCCATCTCCCCCTGCTTCTCCTCCAGTCTTTCGGTGAAGCTCTCTATCTGGCGCCGGGCGGCCTCCACCGCGCTGCGGCGCACCTGGCTGTCTCCGGACAGGCTGTCCAGCAGCAGCTGCAGCTGAGCTTCGGAATTCTCCGTGGCCTTCAGCTCCGCCTCCAGGGAGGAGGCGCCGCTTTTCAACCGGCTCTGCTCCTCCAGGGCCATGTCCAGCTCATAGCGCAGGGCGCTCAGCTCCCGCTGGGCCTTCTCCAGCTGCTTTGCGGCGAGCTCCTCGCTCTCCCTCAGCTTCTCCCGCTGCCGTCTAAGCTTCTCCAGCTCGTTGGCCCGGGAGAGTATGCCGCTGCCCTTGGCGCTGCTGCCGCCGGTCATGGAGCCGCCGGCGTTTATCATCTGGCCGTCCAGGGTGACTATGCGCAGGCGGTTGCCGCTGTTTTTGGACATGCGCACCGCGTCGCTCAAAGCCTCCGCCACCACGGTGCGGCCCAGGAGGTTCGTCACTATCTGCCCGTATTTTTCATCGTATTTCACCAGGTCGCTGGCTATGCCCACGAAGCCCGGGTCCCGCTCCGGGGCCTCCTGCATGACGCTGCCCCGTATGGCCTCCATGGGCAGGAAGGTGGCCCGGCCGGAGTCGCTGCGCTTCAAGAGCTCTATGGCCCGGCGTCCGTCCTCCTGGGTGTCCACCACTATGTTTTGGGCGGCGGCCCCCAGGGCCGTCTCTATTGCCAGGGCAAACTCCTCCCCGGCCTTTATCAGGTTTGCCACCGGGGCGTGGATGCCCCGCAGGTTCCCCCGGCGGCTCTCCCGCATGACGGTCTTTACCGCCTTGGAATAGCCCTCGTAGTCCTTTTCCATCTCCGAGAGCATGTTTATCCTGGAGTCCATGCTGCGAGCGTCCACCTGCAGCTGCGTGGCCCTGTCGCTCAGCTCCTTCACCGCCGCCTCCCGGCGGCCCAGCTTCATGCGGCAGCCGGTGAGCACGTTCTCGTTTTCGGTGAGCTCCCGGCTCAGCTCTTCCTGCCGGGCCTTGATCTGCTCCATGCGCTCCAGGCCCTTGTCTATGTTCTCCCGGAGCTCCCGGACCCGGCCCTCCTGCTTTTCTATGTCCTCCAGCAGGCTCTGCCGGTTTTGCTCGCTGCTCTCCCTGTTGGCTTTCAGCACCGCGGCCTCGGCCTCCAGGCGGGAGTTCTCCGCCTCGGCCCGGGAGAGTCTGCTCCGGGCCTCCTCGGTCTCCACGTCCTTTTGCTGCATCCGCTCCGTAAAGCCCTGGGTGGAGGCATAGAGGCCCTTCAGCCGCTCCCGGGCCTGTTCCAGCTCCCGGGAGGTCTGGGCGAGCTCCAGCTCCACGTCCCTGGTCTGGTCCCTCAGCTTTTCCAGGGTGCACATCCACACGGATATCTCCTGGATGCGCAGCTCGTCTCTCAGCACCAGGTAGCGCTTGGCGGTCTCCGCCTGCCTGCGCAGGGGCTCCACCTGCAGCTCCAGCTCCTCTATCTTGTCGTTGATGCGCAGCAGGTTCTCCTCGGTCTTTTCCAGCTTCCGCTCCGCCTCCTCCTTCCGGTAGCGGTAGCGGGAGATGCCGGCAGCCTCCTCAAAGACCTCCCGGCGGTCGGTGCTCTTGCTGGAGACTATCTCCGCTATGCGCCCCTGGCCGATGATGGAATAGCCGTCCCGGCCCAGGCCCGTGTCCATGAGCAGGCTGTTGATGTCCTTCAGGCGCACCGACTCCCGGTTGATGAAATACTCGCTCTCACCGCTGCGGTAGTAGCGGCGGGTGAGCATGATCTCGCTGCTGTCGGAATCGAAGATATGGGCGGAATTGTCTATGATAAGGGAGACCTGGGCATAGCCCAGGGCGCCCCGCTTTTCCGTGCCGCCGAAGATGACATCCTCCATCTTGCTGCCTCTCAGGGCCTTGCTGCGCTGCTCGCCCATGACCCAGAGTATGGCGTCGGAGATGTTGGACTTGCCGGAGCCGTTGGGCCCCACTATGGCGGTTATATCCTTTTCAAAAGTGAGACGGGTCTTCTCCGCAAAGGATTTGAAACCCTGTATCTCCAAAGCTTTTAAGTACAAACCTGTGACCTCATTTTAGTAGATTGCGTTTAAAACCGATTTATTATATTACATATCCCCGGGCTTTTCAACGGAAAATATCTTGATTTCCCCGGTGTTTATGTCGGATTCTTTAATTTTTATCTCTCTCAGGCCAAATTCCCGGCAGAGCCGCTCAACATTCTGCCGGTGCTGCCCTGTCATCTGGGAGTTCTTGCCCCTCCCCACCTGCAGCACAAGCCGGCTGCCGGGGGCGATATCTCTCATCAGCTCCCTGGCCTTGTTGTACATTATCCGGCTTTTCACCAGTTCCCCCAGGGCCGGGTGGTAGGCCCCGCCTGCGGCGGCCCCGCCGGAGAGCTCCTCCGTGGGATTCAGGCCCAGGCGTATCACCGGTATGCCCGCCTGTTCAAAAACCGGCAGGAGCCTGGCGCAGGTCTCCACCGCGTCCTCCACGCTGTGCTCCTTGTAGCGCCCCGCCTGCCAAAGGTCAAAAAGCGCCGTGTCCCGGACTATCACCGTGGGGTATATCCTCACCCCGTCGGGCTCCAGGGCCGCTAAGCGCCGGGCGGTCTCCATGGATTTTTCCGGCGTGTCCCCGGGCAGGCCCGTCATCATCTGGAGGATGAGGCGAAAGCCCCAGTCCTTTATAAGCCGTGAGGCCTGCTCCACGTCCTTTGCGGTGTGGCCCCGGCCGGAGAGGAGCAGCACCTCCTCGTCCATGCTCTGGGCCCCCAGCTCTATGGTCTCCACCCCGAAGCCCCTCAATCTTTTTAGGACCGTTCCGTCTATGGCGTCGGGCCGGGTGGAGAGGCGTATGGAGTCTATGCGCCCCCTGTCCATTTCCTCCTTTGCGGCAATGAGCAGGCTCAGCTGCTCTGCCACCGGGATGGCGGTGAAGCTGCCCCCATAAAACGCCAGTTGCCGCTTTGCTCCCTTAGGGAGCAAGGCGGCTGCCTTTTCTATAGCTTCTTTTACATCCCCGGCTGTGGCGGGCTGTTGGCTGCCGGATATGCGCCGCTGGTTGCAGAACACGCAGTCGTTGGGGCAGCCCAGATGGGGCACGAACACGGGGATTATACTCTCTCTGGCGCTCATTTTGTCAGGGCCTCCAGGGCCTTCATGGCGGCCATCTGCTCGGCCTCCTTCTTGGTACGGCCGCTGCCCTCTCCTGCCTGCACCCCGTTTATGGACACGGAGAAGGAGAAGGTCTTATTGTGGTCCGGGCCGCTCTCCCCGGTCATGGCATAGCTGATGTGCTGGTCGCTCCTGCGCTGCACCAGCTCCTGGAGCCGGGTCTTGTAATCGGCGTTGGTGTGGCCGTCGTCCACCCGGGCGTCCTTCAGTATGGTGTCCAGGATGAAGCGGCGGCTCTGCTCCATGCCGCTGTCCAGGTACATGGCGGCGATGATGGCCTCCACCATGTCCGCCAGGATGGAGGGGCGCTGCCGGCCCCCGGTGTGCTCCTCGCCCCGGCCCAGGCGCATGAACTTCCCCAGCTCCAGCTTCAAAGCCACCCGGTGCAGGCTGCTCTCGCACACCAGCTCCGCCCTCAGCTTGGTCATCCTCCCCTCGGGCAGCCGGGGCTCGTGGGCATAGAGGAACTCCGCCGTCACCAAGCCCAGGATGGAATCCCCCAGAAACTCCAGGCGCTCATAGCTCTGGCTGTCCCCGTGGCGCTCGTTGGCGTAGGAGCTGTGGGTCAGGGCCGTGCGCAGCAGCTCCCGGTTTTTAAAGCCGTATCCGATTTTTGCCTCTAACTCGTCCATTGCTTGTAAATCAGCCTATCTTCATGTATTCGATGTTTGCCTTGATATCCTCTATTATGCCGGACTCCACGCAGGTCTTGGCCTGGCGGGCGGCGGCCAGGATGCTCCGGGCGTCGGAGGAGCCGTGGGCCTTGATGACCGGGGCGGATATACCCAGCATCACCGTGCCACCCACTTCCTTCACGTCCAGGGTCTTCTTCATATGCTCCAGGTCGCCCTTTATCACGGCGGCGGCCAGCTTGTTCTTGGTGCTCTTGTAAAACACGCTCTTCAGGTTGCCCAGGATAAACTTTATCATGCTCTCGGCGGTCTTCAGCATCAGATTGCCGGTGAAGCCGTCGGTGACTATCACGTCCACGTCCCCGGCAAAGACGCTGTTGCCCTCCACGTTGCCGATGAAGTTTATGCGTCCGGCCTCCCCGGCCTCCTTCAGCAGCCGGAAGGCCTCATGCTGCATGGGCCCGCCCTTGGTGTCCTCGGTGCCCACGTTGGCCAGGCCCACTCTGGGATTTTCCAGGCCCATCATCTTCTTGGCGTAAAAGCTGCCCATATAGGCAAACTGCAGCAGGTATTCCGCCGTGCACTCCACGTTGGCCCCGGAGTCCATGAGCAGAGTCCCCGCTCCGCCGTTGGGCAGCACCGGGGACAGGGCCGCCCGGCGTATGCCGTTTATCCTCTTTACGATGAGGGTGGCCCCGGTGAGCAGAGCTCCCGTGCTGCCGGCGGAGACCAGGGCGTCCCCCTTGCCGTCCCGCAGCAGGTTCAATGCCACGGTCATGGAGGCCTCCTTCTTCCGCCGGGTGGCGGTGCTGGGGTCGTCCTCCATGGTGATGACGTCCCTTGCGTCCACCACCTCTATATCGGCGCAGCCCTCCTTGGCCAGAATAGGCTCCACCACTTCCTTCCTGCCCACCAAAGTCACGTCCACTCCCAGCTCCCGCCGGGCCATGACCGCGCCCTTGACTATCTCTTCCGGGGCCTTGTCCCCGCTCATGGCGTCGATTATTATCCTCATAGCTTTAAAACCTCTCTGTCTTTCAGCTTTTCGATTATCTCCAGTGAGCGCTTGGATATCTCCGCGTTCTTGCTGCGCTTGCCCTTGACCCTGTATTCCAGGGGCTTTATGATGCCGAAGTTAATGTTCATGGGCTGGAAGTCCCCCACGCTGCCTCCGGAGATGTAGAGGCCCAGGGCCCCTATGGCCGTCTCCTGGGGGAAGTCCACGCTCTCCAGGCCCAGCACCCGGGCGGCGGTCTCTATGCCCACCAGCATGCCGGAGGCGGCGGACTCCACATAGCCCTCCACTCCCGTCATCTGTCCGGCAAAGCTTATCCTGGGCTCGGACTTCAAGCGGTAGTACCGGTCCAGAAGCCCGGGGCTGTTCAGATAGGTGTTCCGGTGCATCACCCCGTAGCGGACGAACTCCGCATTCCTCAGGGCAGGTATCATGGAGAACACCCGCTTCTGCTCGCCCCAGGTGAGGTGGGTCTGGAAGCCAACGATATTGTATATGGTGCCGTCGGCATTGTCCCGGCGAAGCTGCACCACGGCGTAATTCTCCCTGCCGGTGCGGGGGTCGATGAGCCCCACCGGCTTCATGGGCCCGTAGCGCAGGGTGTCCACCCCCCGGCGGGCCATGACCTCCACGGGCATGCAGCCCTCGAAGACCCCGCCGTCGTCAAAGCCGTGAACCGGGGCCTCCTTGGCGCTCACCAGCTCCTTTACAAAGGCCAGGTACTCCTCCTTATCCATGGGGCAGTTTACATAATCTGCAGTCCCCTTGTCGTAGCGGGAGGCGAAGAAGGCGCTGTCCATATCCACGCTCTCCAGGGTGACTATGGGGGCCACGGCGTCATAGAAATGCAGGTCGCTGTCCGGGCAGAGGGCGGCTATTCTTTCCGCTATGGCCTCGCTGCTGAGGGGGCCTGTGGCTATGACCACCTCCCCCTCCGGGATATCCGTGGCCTCCCGGCGGATTATCTCCACATTCTCGTTCTGCTCCAGCCGCTCCGTTATATAGCGGGCAAAGCCCTCCCTGTCCACCGCCAGGGCTCCCCCGGCGGCCACCCGGTGCTTATCGGCGCTGTCCATGATAAGGGAGCCCAGGGAGCGCATCTCCGCTTTCAGCAGTCCCACGGCGTTGGTCAGCTCATCGCTGCGCAGGGAGTTGGAGCAGACCAGCTCCCCGAAGTAGGGGGAAGTGTGGGCCGGGCTCATCTTCTCCGGCTTCATCTCCCAAAGCTTTACCTTTATTCCCCGCTTGGCCAGCTGCCAGGCGCACTCGCTGCCGGCCAGGCCCGCGCCCAAAACCGTAACTTCTCTCATTTATTTTTCCTCTGCCGGGGCGGCTTTTTCGGCTCCGGCGGTCTTCTTTGCCGTTGTGGTTTTCTTTGCGGCGGCCGTCTTTTTAGCCGCCGTTGTTTTCTTGGCCGCCGTCTTCTTGGCGGCCGTTTTCCTGGCCGCAGGGGCCTTCTTCTCTCCGGCCTCTGCCTCCCCGTTCCGGCCCTCTTCCGTCTTTTCGGCCTTCTCCTGGGGGCTTTTCTTTTTGTAGCCCCGCTTGTCCTCCGGCACGAAGTTGACGCATTCCTCATTTATGCAGAAGGACTTCAGGGGGCCTCTGCCGCTGTGCTTGAACATGGTCTTGCCGCAGGCGGGGCAGAAGTCCTTGGTGGGCACGTCCCAGGTGATGAAGCCGCAGTCCGTGCCCCGCTCGCAGGCGTAGAACACATAGCCCTTCTTGGAGGTGCGCTTGAGGATGCGGCCGCCGCACTTGGGGCATTTGCCGGGCATCTCGATGACTATGGGCTTGGTGAAGGTGCAGTCCGGGAAGCCGGGACAGGCCAAAAAGTAGCCGAACTTGCCCTTCTTCACCACCATCTGGCGGCCGCAGACCTCGCAGTACTCGTCGCTGAGCACGTCGGGCACCTTCAGCTTCACGCCCTCCATGGCGCTCTCCGCCTCTTTAAGCTCCTTGCTGAAGCCTCCGTAGAAGTCCTCCAGCACCTGGCGCCACTGGGCCTTGCCGCTCTCTATCTCGTCCAGCTCCGCCTCCATGTGGTTGGTGAATTTCAGGTCCACGATGTCGGCAAAGCGCTCTTTCATAAGTCCGGTGACCACCTCGCCCAGAGGCGTGGGGCGCAGGTACTTGCCCTCTTTTATCACGTAGTCGTGGGCGGTGATGGTGGATATGGTGGGGGCATAGGTGGATGGGCGGCCTATGCCCTTCTCCTCCATGGCCCGAATCAGCGTGGCCTCGGTAAAGCGGGCGGGGGGCTGGGTGAACTGCTGGTCCGGCAGCAGCTTCTCCAGCTTCAGCTCCTGGCCCTGGCTCAGGCTGGGCAGGGGATTTGCTATCTCGCTGCTCTCCTCGTCCTTGGCCTCCTCGTACACGGCGGTGTAGCCCTTGAACTTCAGCTCTGAGTAGCTGGCCTTGAAGGTGTAGCCGGCGCTGTCCACATCCACCGCCACATTGTCGTAGACGGCGTTGGACATCTGGCAGGCGGTGAAGCGCCCCCAGATAAGCCGGTAGAGCCTGTACTGCTCCTGGGTCAAATCCTTGCGCACCACTTCCGGGCTCAGCTCCACATAGGTGGGGCGTATGGCCTCGTGGGCGTCCTGGGCTCCGGACTTGGTCTTGAAGCGCCGGGGCTTGCCGGGGTAGTACTCCGCCCCGTAGTGCTGGACTATATAGCTGCCCGCCGCCGTCAGAGCCTCCTCCGACAGACGCAGGGAGTCGGTACGCATGTAGCTTATAAGGCCCACGCTGCCGTGGCCCGTGAGCTCCACGCCCTCGTAGAGCTGCTGGGCTATGGACATAGTGCGCCGGGGGCTCATGCCTAAGCGGCGGGAGGCCTCCTGCTGCAGGGTGGAGGTTATGAAGGGAGGGGCGGGGGATTTCTGCTTCTCTCCCCGCTTCACGTTTTTAACGGTGAAGGGGGACTTCTCCGTCTCGGCAATGACGGCGTCCACCTCTTCACGGCTGTGGAGCTCCTGTTTCTTGTCCCCCTTGCCAAAGAATCGGGCAGTAAATCCGGCGCCCTCCTCTCCGCAGCTGAGGGCAGCGTCCAGCAGCCAGTACTCCTGGCTCTGGAAATTTCTAATCTCCTCTTCCCTGTCCACCACCATTCGGGTAGCCACGGATTGTACCCGGCCTGCGGACAGGCCGGTCTTTATCTTCCTCCACAGGAAGGGGGAGAGCTCATAGCCCACTATCCTGTCCAGGATGCGCCGGGCCTGCTGGGCGTTCACCAGGTCCTGGTCAATGCTCCGGGGGTTGTTTATGCTCTCGGTTACCACCTTCTTGGTTATCTCGTTGAAGGTGACCCGCTTTGCTTTCTCGTCGTCCAGGTCCAAAAGCTCCTTCAGGTGCCAGGATATGGCCTCACCCTCACGGTCAGGGTCGGTGGCCAGATACACGGTCTTGGCTGCCTTGGACTCCTTCTTCAGTTCGGCTATCAGCTCCTTCTTGTCCCGCACAGGGATATACTGGGGCTCAAAGCCGTTTTCTATATCCACGCCCATCTTGCTCTTGGGCAGGTCCCTAAGATGTCCCATGGACGCAGTCACCTTATAATCGCTGCCAAGATATTTTTCAATGGTCTTGGCCTTTGCCGGGGATTCCACTATTACAAGGTTTTTTGCTTTTGCCATCCTGTTCTCCATTCCACGAAGCCTCCCGGCTCCGTCTCACTTTCTAATCAGATTCAGACTTATCCGCTTTCCGGCGTCACGCCGTACATAGCCCTTTATCTCCAGCAGGGTCAGCTGAGAGAGCACCTTTGCCGCAGTATAGCCGGTGGCCTCGATAATATCGTCTATGTGCTGGCTGCCGCCGGACACGGCCCTCACTATCTCCAGCTGCTCCGTACTCAGCCCGGAGAGCTGTTCACGCAAGTCAATATATCCTTTGCTCTTTTCCTTGTCAATCTCTTTTTTGCTCTCCTGAGACTTCGGGCCGTCCGGGGAGGCTGGCTTTTCCTGCTGCGGCAGCCGCTGCTCCGGCGACCTCTCCGCTGTCTTTCCCTTCAGCTTTTCCGGGTAGAGGGGCGCAAACTCCTCCAGTATATCCCAGCCGCAGGTGACGGGCTTGGCCCCCTGCTTTATAAGCTCTATGGTCCCGGCGCTGTTGGGGGCGTCGGCGTTGCCGGGCACGGCAAAAATTTCCCGCCCCTGCTCCAGGGCCTCGGCAGCAAAGAGCAAAGCTCCGCTGTTCTCCGGGGCCTCCACTACCGCAACACCCAGGGATAGCCCCGAGGCTATGCGGTTGCGGTCTCTGAAAAAGCTCTTCACGGCGGGAGTGCCCGGCGGGTACTCGCTGACCAGGGCCCCGGAGCGGGCAATGTCCAGGCACAGGGCTCTCTCCCGCTCCCGGTGGGCGGTGCCCAGCACGGCTATGCAGCGGCCGCCGCCCAGCAGGGCGCCTTTTGCCGCCGCCTCGTCCACGCCCTCGGTGATAAGGGAAATGACCGTGCCCCCGGCCTTGGCTATCTCCCAGGCCAGGTTCCGGCCCATCTTCAGGCCGTAGGGGCTGGCCTTCCTGGTGCCGATCACGGCCACCGCCGCCTCCTCGTCCAGGCCTTTCAGGCTGCCCTTCACATACAGCACCACCGGCGGAGCAAAGATATTTTTAAGCCTTGCCGGATAGCCCGCATCCTGCATGGTGATCATCTCTATGCCCTGGACCTGGCAGGCGGCCAGGATGGGCTCCACCCGGCTCATGTCCCGTTTCTCCAATATCTGGGCCTCCAGGCGGCTCACCCCGGGGACGTGGCAAAAATCCCCCGCCGGGGCATGGAAGGCCTCCTCCGCCCCGCCGTAATATTTCGCAACAGCCGCTCTGGCTCTTGGGCTCAGTCTCGTCTGTGAGGAGAGCCACAGCCAATATTTTATCGCCGCCATTTTCCCCACCTGTCCTTATCTTTATTCCGGGACCCGGGCTATCTTGCCATCTCCCACATTATTACCGCCGCCGCCACCGCGGCGTTCAAAGACTCGCTGCCCGGGGCCATGGGGATTATTACCTCCCCGTCGCAAAGCCCGATGAGCTCCCGGCTCAATCCCTGCCCCTCGCTGCCCACGCAGACTATGGACCCTTTCACATCCAGGCGGCGTATGTCCGCCGCCCTGTCCGACAGGGCCGCGGCATAGAGCTTCAGGCCGTTCCTCTTTGCAAGCTGCCGGAGCTCCTCTCTCCCGGCATATATGACCCTCTGGCGAAATATGGCCCCCATACTGGAGCGCACCGCCTTGGGACTGTAGATATCCGCGCAGTCTCCGGTGAGTATCACCGCGTCTATACCCAGGGCCTTGGCGGTGCGCAGCACGGTGCCCACGTTCCCCGGGTCCTGGACGGTCTCCAGCGCAAGGGCGTTTCTAAGACCTTCCTCTCCCCCGCCGCTCTCCATGGCAACGGTGAACACCGGGCCGGGGCTGTTTTTCATGGGGGAGGCATAGTCGAAGAGCTCCGCCGGGGCAAGGTACTGCCTGGGGCAGTCCAGGCCCTCCACGGTCTCCGGGCTCTCCTTCCACAGGACGGAGCGTATCTGCGCCCCCTTTTCCACCGCCTCTCTCAGCAGCTTCATCCCGTCGCAGACGAACTCCCCCGCCTCCCGGCGGAAGGCGCTCTCCCCTGCCAGGCGGCGCAGGTAGAGAATGTATTGGTTTTTTCTGGAACTTATAGTCTCCGTACTCATGCTCTGATTCCATTTCAGTGTATTTATATTATAGTATAATAATACAGCGTCTTAAAATTGGCAAGGAATTTATAGGCATAAAAAATCCGGGGCCGCAGTGCGGCCCCGAAAGGCGGAATATTTTTCCAAGAAAAAACTTCCCTTTACACGCCCCAGACCAGCCAGATATATACATATCCGGTCAGCACTGCCGCAAGCGTAAAGGGCACGCCGATCCGCAGGAAATCCCGGGTGGTAACGCTTTCCCCGTTTTTCCGCAGAATGCCTATGGCGGTGATATTGGCTGAGGCGCCGATGGGGGTGAGGTTTCCCCCCAGGGTGGCCCCGGTGAGCAGGCCGAAATAAAACACGTAGGGTTCGGCCCCCATCAGAGCAGCTATGCCCTGGACCACCGGCAGCATGGTGGCCACATAGGGGATGTTGTCGATAAAAGCGCTGAGCAGCACCGACACCACAACTATGAGGGTGTAGAGCAGGAAGGGGCTGTCTCCCGCCAGCTGATAGAAGATGCCGGCGGCAGCGTCTATGACGCCGGCGGAGCGTATGCCCTCGATGACCATGAACAGGCCGAAGAGCAGCAGCAGCGTCTCCTTATCCAGTTCCCGCAGCACCATCTTCAATGGCAGGACGCCCTTAGTCTTTATGCAGGCCCTCACCAGTCCCACCAGACACAGCAGCATGCAGCTGAGGCCGCTGCGAAGATTATATAC
>DBFSDV010000074.1:0-3691 GCA_048417135.1 Candidatus Limivicinus sp.
CCCTTCTTTTTCGTGTCCTCTTCCTCCGGGGGCCGGGCGCTCTCCTCCGGCTCTTTAAGGCTCTTGGTCTTGCCGCCCTTTATTGGGGGAAGCTGGCCGAAGCTGTCCTCCGGCTCTTCCTCTTTTTTTGCCTTGTCCTTCTTTTTGGTCTTGGGAGGCTTCTCCTTTTTGGGGGCGTCCTTTCTGGGCTTTGAGGACTTTGCCTTGCCCTTTACGGACTTCTCCCTGCCGCTGCGGCTCTTGGGAAGCTCTTCCTCCGGCAGGAGCTCCGGGCTCTCCGCCGACTGCTCCTCCGGCAGCGGCAGCTCGTCGCCATCGTCATTCAGCAGGCGCTGGAGCTCTTCCAGATCGTCCATGCCCCAGTCCTTGCCGCCGTAGTCCTCCCCCTCCGGGGGGTTCAAATAGTTATTGTCGTCTATCACGTTCAGTCTCCTGTACTGTTTTTCATCCTCTGCCTGTACAGCTCGGTGAAGAGCTCCTCCTCACCTTTAGGGAGGCTTATCTTGCTTGCTGCCCTGTCGGCCCTGGCCACCCAGGGTATGCCCTCGGCCCGGCCGCTGGCCTGGGTCTCCAGCAAAATGCCTATCAGGGTATTGGATATGAGAAAGCCCGGCACGGTAAAGTGCCAGCGGTCCTCGGTCAGTTCCGCCCAGCCCTTCTCCTTGAAGGCCTGGAGCACCTTCAGTATGGGCCGCCAGTCGCTCTGGCAGCGGCTGCGGTAGTCGTTTTCCGAGATGCCCCGGGCGGTGCGCATACCCAGCATCAAATATTCCACGGACTTCTCCATGGAGTCCAGCACCTCGTACTCGTCCACCACGCTGATGCCCTTGCCCACGGCATAGATATATTCCTTCAAATCCTTCACATAGCTGTAGCGCACGCTGCCTATGCAGCTGTGGGCTCCCGGGCCGAAGCTCATATAGTCGTCCATATTCCAGTATTTCAGGTTATGGCGGGACTCATACCCGGGGGCTGCGAAATTGGATATCTCATACTGCTTATAGCCGTAGCGCTCCAGCATCTCGGCGGCATAGGAATACATGTCCGCCTGTTCGTCGTCGTCGGGGAGTATGGCCGAGCCCATGTAGTTTTCGTACATGGGGGTGCCCGGCTCCAGCTTCAGCCCGTAGCAGGAGATGTGCTCCGGGTGCATCTCCACTATTTTGAACAGGGTGTCCGCCCAGTCGGTCTTGGTCTGGCTGGGCAGGCCGTACATCAGATCCACGCTTATATTGTCAAAGCCCGCCTTCCTGGCCTCCTGGAAGGCCTTTTGGGCCTGCTGGAAATTGTGGCGGCGGCCGATGAGCTTGAGCAGATTATTGTCGCTGGCCTGGACGCCCAGGGACAGGCGGTTGACCCCCTCCTGCCGCAGCAGCTTCAGGGCCGTGGGGCTGATACTGTCCGGATTGCACTCCACGGTGATCTCCGAATCCAGGCGCACGTTGCCGTTGAGCTTCAGCTCGTCCAGGATATCCGCCAGGCGGTCCGCCCCGTAGAAGCTGGGGGTGCCGCCGCCGAAGTAGATACTGTCCACCTCATAATTCCTTATGGATATGGAGGACTCCTTTATGTGCTCCAGCAGGGAGCGCTGGTAGTCCGGCATGAGATACTCGCAGTTTTCCAGGGAGTAGAAGTCACAGTAGGCGCACTTGCTGGCGCAGAAGGGTATATGGATATATATTCCCAGCCTAGGTCTCATGGGCCTTTCTCCAAATCTCTATAGTTTACTCAGAACATCTCCGCCACCAGGGCGACGAAGGCGGCGGGGTCCTCGATATCCACGCCGGATATCATCTCCGCCAGGCGGGCCAAGACCTGGGAGAGCTTCTTGGCCTTCTCCCGGTCGTTTTCATAGGCCTCCTTCAGCACCTGGAAGGCGTGGTGCCGGGGGTTCAGCTCCAGGACACGGTTGGCCTTTATCTTGCGCATCTCCTCGCTGGGGCCGTGGCGGAAGTACTTCTCCATCTCCAGGGTGATGCCACCCTCGGTGGTGAGGCAGCAGGGTTGGGAGCCCAGGTTATTGGACAGGCGTACCTTGACGACGTCCTCACCCACGGACTCCTTCACGAAGTCAAGGAAATCCTTGTTCTCCACGTTCTGCTCTTCGGCGGCCTTCTTCTCCTCCTCGGTCTCAAAGCCCAGGTCGTCGGTGAGCACATTGCAGAAGCTCTTGCCCTCCTGCTCCCGCAGGCACTCCAGCACCATCTCGTCCAGGGGGCTGGTGAGGTAGATGAGCTCATAGCCCCGGCTGCGCACCTGCTCGCACTGGGGCAGGCTCATGGCGTGCTTTACGGAGTCGGAGCTGGCGTAGTAGATGAGGGTCTGGCTCTCGGGCATGTTGGCCACATATTCCTTCAGGCTCAGCTGCCTGTCCTCAGAGGTGTAGAAGAGCAGCAGGTCCCGGAGAAAGTCCTTGTATCTGCCGTACTCGTCGCAGACGCCGCACTTGAGGTGGACGCCGAAGTTCTTGAAGAACTCCTCGTACTTGGGCCGGTCGTCCTTCATCAGCTTTTCCAGCTCGCCCTTGATGCGCTTTTCCAGGTTCTGGCCGATGATGCGCAGCTGCCGGTCGTGCTGCAGCAGCTCACGAGAGATGTTCAGGGACAGGTCGGGAGAATCCACCACGCCTCTGACAAAGTCGAAGTAGTCGTGGAGGAGCTTATCGCACTTTTCCATTATCATGACGCCGTTGGAGTAGAGGGTGACGCCCTCCTTATTTTCTCCCATGAAGGCGTTCTCATGCTCCTCGCCGGGGACGAAGAGCAGGGCCTTGTAGCTCACGGCGCCCTCGGCGTTTATCCGCACCAGGGCGCAGGGGTCCTTGCTGTCCCGGCTTTTTTCCTTATAGAAGGCTATGCAGTCGTCGTCGGTGACTTCGCTCTTGGAGCGCTGCCAGATGGGCACCATGCTGTTTATGGTCTCGTTCTCGGTGACCATGCGGTAGTCGAACTTGGGATTGCCCTCGTCGTCCTTTTCCCCGGTCTCGAAGCGCTCCTGGTGCTCCACGTCCATCTTGATGGGCCAGCGCACGTAGTCGGAATACTTCTTCACCAGGGCCTTTATCTTCCAGACCTCCAGGTAGCTGCCGTAGATCTCGTCGTCGGTGTCGGCCTTGATGTGCATTATCACATCGGTGCCCACGCTCTCCTTATCGCAGGGGGTGACGGTATAGCCGTCGGCTCCGCTGCTCTTCCACATGATGCCCTGTTCCTCCCCGTATTTCCGGGTGATGACGGTGACCTCGTCGGAGACCATAAAGGCGGAGTAGAAGCCCACGCCGAACTGGCCGATGATGTTGATATCCTCGGCCTGGCTCTTTTCGCTGTCCATCTCGTCCTTGAACTTGAAGGAGCCGCTGCGGGCAATGACGCCCAGGTTGTTCTCGCACTCCTCGGCGGTCATGCCGATGCCGTTGTCTCTCACGGTGAGGGTGCGCTTTTCCTTGTCGGGGATAATCTCTATCTTGTAGTCATCCCGGCTCAGGCCCACCTTGTCGTCGGTGAGGGAGAGGTAGCACAGCTTGTCTATGGCGTCGGAGGCGTTGGAGATTATCTCTCTGAGGAATATCTCCTTATTGGTGTAGATGGAATTGATCATCAGGTCCAAGAGACGCTTGGATTCTGCTTTAAACTGTTTTTTTGCCATTTCTGAGATTCAGACTCCTTATCTATGCTTTTTCATAAATATATAG
>DBFSDV010000075.1:0-3088 GCA_048417135.1 Candidatus Limivicinus sp.
TTCAAACGGCAATTGACATAATTAAATGGGGACTGAAAAAGAAGATCCCGGCGGGCCGGGGGCCCGCCGGGAAAGCTTAGGAGAAGCGCATTATATGCCGTGCATACGGAAATAATCCATAACGGCGTTTATGCCGGCGGAGCTTATGCTCCTGCCGTCGTCGGAGGCATACTCCGCGATGAGGTAACCGTCCTCATCGTTGAGGATGTCGGCCAGGTCGGCGTAATAGACGCCGGTGGAGGCGCAGACCTGGCGTATCCACTCATTGGCCTGAGACACCAGTTCGCTGCTGAGCCCGTCGCTGCCGGCATAGGCCGCGGTGACGGAGCCGACGGAGCAGCAGATTATCTGGGTGTTGGGGCTGGCGCTTTGAATGGACTGGACAAGGGCGGTGTATCCGGCGATGAAGGTGTCGGAGGTGGTGCCGGAGAGCTGGTCGGAGCCCAGGTATATCACCAGGCGGGAGGGCTCATAGACGCCGGCGGCGTCGCCGGGGGTCTTTTCCGAGCCGTCCTGGGGATAGATGATGGTGGTGGAGGAGGCGTTGGCGGCGGCCAGAGTCCCGCCGGCGGGGAGCCAGACCTGGGAGGAGGCGGTGCTGCCGAAGTTGGCGCCGAAGCTGTTCACGGCGGAGAAGCTGTTGTCACACAGGAAGGTGAGGTTGAAGAGGTACTCCAGCCCCGTGTCCTGGGAACTGGGCAGCTCCAGCACGCCGCCGGAGGAGTCGGAGCTCAGGCCGCCGTCTATGCCGCCCTCCTCCTGGAAGATATCGCCCAGGCCGGAGGAGCCGCTGCCGCCGTCCAGATACATGGTGCCGTCAGGGGTCTCGCCGCTGTATTTGAGAACCATGGTGACGATGAGCCCGATTATCAATGCTGCCAGGGACAGCACGATGGCAAAGGCCCATATGATGTTTTTAAGTCCGGATATACCGTTATTCATAGCATTACCATATTGAACTTACGGGCGGCTGTTAAGGCCGCCCGTAAAAATGATTTGTGATCACAGATATTATTCCTGCTCGGCCAGAGCCTTGGCTTCCTCAATGACCTTCTGCTGGACATTGCCGGGGGCCTCTTCATAGCGGATGAACTTCAGAGTGAAGGAGCCGCGGCCCTGGGTCATGGAGCGCAGGTCGATGGTGTAGGAGCTCATTTCGGCCATGGGAACCTCGGCCTCCACGGTCTGCATGCCGTCCTCGGCGTTCATGCCCAGCACGGTACCCCGGCGCTTGGAGCTGATGTCGCTCATGATGTCGCCCAGGTTCTCGTCGGGGATGGTGACCTGAAGCAGGCCGATGGGCTCCAGGATGGTGGGCTTGGCCTTGGGGATTCCGTCCTGGTAAGCCAGGCGGGCGGCGGTCTGGAAGGCCATATCGTTGGAGTCCACCGGGTGGTAGGAGCCGTCGTACAAAGTGGCCTTCAGACCCACCAGGGGATAGCCGGCCAGAACGCCCTTGTTCACCGCGTTGCGCAGGCCCTTTTCAACGGAGGGGAAGAAGTTCTTGGGCACGGAGCCGCCGAAGACTTCCTCGGCGAAGATCATCTCGTCCTGCTCGTCCTGGGGCTCGAAGCGTATCCACACGTCGCCGAACTGGCCGGAACCGCCGGACTGCTTCTTGTGGCGGCCGTGGGCCTCCACCTTGCCCTTTATCTTCTCCCGGTAAGCCACGCGGGCGGGCTTGAGCTCGGTGTCCACGCCGAAGCGGCTCTTGAGCTTGGAGCAGAGCACGTCCAGCTGGATGTCGCCCAGGCCTGAGAGCACCTGCTGGCGGGTCTCGGCGTTGTTCACCAGGTTGAAGGAGATGTCCTCCTCATTGAGCCTGCTGAGGCCGGCAGCCACCTTATCGTCCTGGCCCTTGGTCTTGGGGGAGATGGCCATGGAGTAGCAGGGTTCGGGAATGTCGATGGCGGGCAGCTCCACCTCATTCTTGGGGTCGCACACGGTGTCGCCGGTCTTCCAGTCCATCTTGCCAACGGCCACGATGTCGCCGCAGCAGGCTTCCTTCACCTCGGTGTTCTTCTTGCCGCACATGGTGTACAGGCGGCCCAGCTTATCGGTGCTGGAGGAGCGCACGTCCCTCAGGGACATGTCGGCGGTGATCTTGCCCCGCAGGACCTTGACGAAGCTGTATTTGCCGAACTGGTCGGAGATGGTCTTGAAAACAAAGCCCAGAGTGGGGCCTGCGGGGTCTATGCCCTCCATCTCCCCGGGGTTGGACACGTAGTCCACGACGCCCTGGAGCAGGGCCTCGGTGCCCACGCAGGACATGGCGGCGCTGGCGAACACGGGGACAACGCTGCGTTCCCGGAGGCCCACCTTGATGCCCTCGGCCATGTCAGCCTCAGACAGCTCCATGGTGTCGAAGAACTTCTCCATGAGCTCCTCGGTGGCGCCGGCGGCAGACTCCATCAGGGCCTCCCGCAGCTCCTCCACCTTTCCGGCGTCGGCCGCGGGGACGGGGACCTTGGAGGTCTTGTTGCCCTTGGTCTGATAGGCTATATTGTGCACCAGGTCGATGACGCCGCTGCCGTCGGACATGGGGACGGTGACGGGGCAGACGATGCTGCCGTACTTGGCCTTCAGAGAATCCAGCACCTTGTAGTAATCGCCGTGCTCCTCATCGCACTTGGAGATGCAGAAAGCCACGGGGACCTTGGCATTTTTCAGATACTTCCACGCCCGCTCGGCGCCCACGGACAGACCGTCCTTGGCGGAGCAGAGGATGATGCCGGCCTCAACGGCCCGGATGGCGGCCAGGGACTCGCCCACGAAGTCGAAGAAGCCGGGGCAGTCCAGCACATTGATCTTGCAGCCGCCGTAGTTCACGGGAGCCACTGCGGTGGAAATGGTTATCTGGCGTTTGGTCTCCTCAGCGTCATAGTCGCAGACGGTGTTGCCGTCGCTGACTTTGCCCATACGGTCGATGGCGCCGGTGCAGAAGAGCATGCTCTCGGCAAGACTGGTCTTGCCGGTGTTGCCGTGGCCCAGCAGGCAGATGTTGCGGATGTTTTTGGTTTCGTAACTCATGTGGTGCTTCCTCTCTGTGCTTTAGTTTATATATGCTTATATACACAATGTGCATATG
>DBFSDV010000076.1:0-22321 GCA_048417135.1 Candidatus Limivicinus sp.
AGCCGCACCGCATCCTTCTCCATCCGCCGGAGGTAGCCATACAGGCACACCCCGTTCACAAAATCCCCGTGGGGGGCCACCAGCAGCTCGACGCGCGGGCGAATCTGGTTTACAAGCGGAGCAGCCGCCCCATCTTATGACCGTTTTTGTCGAAAACGCGCTCTTTTTGCCCCGGGAAAATTTTTTCAAATTTTACTTGACAAAGTCAAATAACCGAGTATACTTGACTATGTCAAGTGAATGAAAGGAGCAGAACGCATGTTTGACACCCTCGCCTATCACACCTCGGTGCTCTACCGGGATTTCACCGACTACACCAGCGAAAAGCTGGAAAAGTTGGGGCTGCACTTCGGCCTTTTGTTCTTTTTGATCTACGTGGGCAAGCATCCGGGGACCACCCCCTCAGACCTCACCGCAGCGCTGCGGCAAGACTGGGGCCACTCCCAGCGGTGCATAACCAGGCTGGTGGACAGCGGCTTTCTCACCAAGGAAAAGGTGGGCCGGCGCTACCAGCTGAACCTGACCGAAAAGGGCCGGGAGGCCTTTGCCGTGAGCCACCAGGTGTTCTTCGACTGGGACGAGCAGCGGCTGGCCGCCCTGTCTGAGCAGGAGCGGGCCACCCTGCTGGCGCTGCTGGCCAAGCTCCGGGCCGCGCAAAAGCTGGGCCACCATGTATGAGGCCATTGGCCGGCCGCCGGAGCCGGACGGCCTGCGGCCGAAATAAACCAACAACACTTTATATCAGGAGGAAACAAACATGAAAAAGTCTGCCAAAATCTGGCTGTGGATCGCTCTGGTGATCTGCGTGTGCACCACCATTCTGAACCTCACCGAGGGCCGCTGGCTGTCGGTGGCTATCGCCGTCGTCTCCATCGTGGGGCTGTGCGTGCTGCTGTTCGGCCAGCGCAAGCTGGGCTACATCGTGATGTGCGTGTGCGCCGTGGGCTCCTTCGCCGTGGGCGTGGCCCAGAACATGGGCGAGCTGGGCGCCGCAATGGCCATCGTGATGTCCCTCATCGGCTCGGCGCTGGTGCCGGTGATCACCGGGCTGTTCATAAAGAGCCAGTGGAAGGACCTGAAATAAGGGTTTCGCGCCTTGCCCTCCCCGCCAATGCCGGGGTGGCATAGGAAAGCGACTGGGCCTGTTGCAAAATAGAATTTTGAAAAAATAGGCCAAAGAAAAAGTTATCGAGAACCTGTCAAGGCGGCGGTTCTCGATAACTTTTTTAATGCACAAATTTTCTGTTTAGGCCTGAAAACCGCATTTTGCAACAGGCCCTTTTTCATTGTGCCTTGTCACCGCCTGTCCGCTTCCCGGCAGCAGTACGGTATATCACTGCGCAGAGCCAGAGCCCCACCATGAAGCCGCAGAAGTCCAGCAACACGTCCTGGACCTGGGAGCCCCGGTTGGATATGAGCTGCAGGGACTCGTCTATAACGGCGGCGGAGAGGCCGGCAAAGGCGCAGTTCACAAAGCCCTGGCGGCTCTGCCTGCCCCTCAGGTGCAGCAGCAGGCTCAGCTCCGCCCCCAGTATGCCGAACTCGGTGAAGTGGGCCAGCTTCCTGAGGAAGTGGTCGCTCTTGGGCGAGAGGCGTATGCCCAGGGCCCGGAAGAGCTCCACGATACGCTCCAGCAGCCCCAGGCTGAGCGCCTGGGAATCCGCCCTGGAAGCCAGGGAATTTATCCATATGAAGGCCAGGGTCAGGGCTATGAGTATTTTCAGCAGGCGGCACAGCCGCTCTCTTTTTTCGTCTCTCATCAGTCTTTATACTCGAACATCAGATCGTACATGCTCACGGTGTCCCCGTCCTTCACGCCCATCTCCTCCATGCGCTGAAAGACTCCGGCCTCCCGGAGCACCCGGTCAAAGTACATGCGGCTTTCATAGTCGGAGAAGTTGACGGTGGCCACCAGGCGCTGGAGCCAGGGGCCCTCCACTATCCACATGTCGTCGAACTGCTGGATGTTCAGCTCGCCGGAGGTGTCCACCACCGGCTCGGGGGGCACATAGTCCGCCTCGTAGCTGGCTATGGGGGGCAGCTCCCGCAGGCGGCGGGCACACTCCTTCACCAGCTCCCGGGTGCCCTCGTGGGTGACGGCGCTGAGCTCAAAGAAGCTGTAGCCCTGAGCTTCCACGTGGGCCTTCAGCCGCTCAATGTTCTCCCGCTCGCCATAGAGCAGGTCGCACTTGTTGGCGGCCACTATCTGGGGCCTGTCCGCCAGCTCCGGGCTGTACTGCTTCAGCTCGGCGTTGATGGCCTCGAAGTCCTCCACCGGGTCCCGGCCCTCGCTGCCGGACACGTCCACCAGGTGGATGAGCAGACGGCAGCGGTCGATGTGCCGCAGAAAGTCGTGGCCCAGGCCGGCGCCCTCGGCGGCCCCCTCGATTATGCCGGGGATATCCGCCATGACAAAGGACACGCCCTCATCCACATATACCACGCCCAGGTTGGGATACAGGGTGGTGAAGTGGTAGTTTGCTATCTTGGGGTGGGCCTTGCTCACCACGCTGAGGAGAGTGGACTTGCCCACGTTGGGAAAGCCCACCAGGCCGATGTCCGCCAGCAGCTTCAGCTCCAGGGTGATGTCATGGCTCTCCCCGGGCAGGCCCGGCTTTGCAAAGCGGGGCACCTGGCGGGTGGGAGTGGCAAAGTGCATGTTGCCCCAGCCGCCCCGGCCGCCCTTGGCTGCCAGCCAATCTTCGCCGGTGGACATGTCGTGCATGATGGCCCCGGTCTCCGTGTCCCGGATGAGGGTGCCCCGGGGCACCTTTATATACAGGTCCTCCCCGTCCTTGCCGTAGCAGCGCTTGCCCTGGCCGTTGGCCCCGTTGCCCGCCACGTACTTGCGCTTGTATCTGAAGTCCATCAGGGTGGACATATTGTCGTCCACGGTAAAGATGACGCTGCCGCCCCGGCCGCCGTCGCCCCCGTCGGGACCGCCTGCCGCCACGTATTTCTCCCTATGAAAGGCCACGGCTCCGTCCCCGCCCTTGCCGGCGTGGATGCTTATGCGGGCCTTATCCACAAAAGATGCCGCCATTGTCTCCTCCTTTGTATCAATGAAAGGAATGATAAGAAAAAGGCCGGACTGCTTGTCCGGCCTTGATGGTCAATTACTGAGCGATTTCTTCGTAAACAGAGACCTTCTTGCGGTCCTTGCCCATGCGCTCGAACTTCACGGTGCCGTCCACGAGGGCGAACAGAGTGTCGTCCTTACCCTTGCCCACATTGGTGCCCGGGTGGATCTTGGTTCCGCGCTGTCTGACAAGGATGTTGCCGGCCAGGACATACTGTCCATCGGCTCTCTTGGCACCAAGACGCTTAGACTCACTGTCGCGGCCGTTCTTGGTAGAACCCATACCTTTTTTATGTGCCATTTAGCTTACACCTCCATAAGTCATAATCAGTTGCGGAATAAATCAAGCGTTGATAGCTTCGATCTGAACCTTGGTATAGGGCTGTCTGTGGCCCTGAGTTCTGCGGTAGCCCTTTTTGGGCTTCATCTTGTAGACGCGGATCTTGGCGCTCTTGCCGGTCTTGACGACGTTGGCAGTGACGCTGGCGCCTTCGATGACGGGTGCGCCGAACTTGGCAACCTCGCCGTCCACAACAGCCAGGACCTGGTCGAACTTCACAGTCTCGCCGGCAGCGACATCCAGCTTCTCAACGAAGATAACGTCGCCCTCTGCCACACGGTACTGCTTGCCGCCGGTAACGATAACAGCATGCTTCATGAACATTTTCCTCCCTCTCTTCAGGACTCGCTCTGGGGGTGGAGGTCAGGCCTCGGCTTGTGTACCCCTTCAATGCGGCTTGAATAGGATAACACATAGTGCTCCCATTGTCAACGATTTTATCGTATTTTTTCCCTATTTTTAATGAAAAAACCTGGGGAGCTGCGCTCCCCAGGTTAGGAATTTCAATTTCGCTTTTAGCCTACGGCCTCCACCGTGTCGGTGAGCACGGGTCCCCCGTCCTCTCCGACGCTCAGGTAGAGCTCATGGCTCCCCTCGGCATCCCGATAGCTTACCTGTATCTGGGGCATTCCCTCCGGCAGGGGGCAAATGGTCTGAAGGGCCTCATCCGTCATGGAGCTGCAGCTCCACAGGGTGGATGAGGGATAGAACTTATCCGCATAGTCGCCTTCGGTCACGGTCACATTGCTTATGCTGCCCCGGGCCACCAGGTAGAACTCGCTGCCCTCCTGGTCTGCCACCAGCTTGTCGATGATGGGGGTGCTGCCGTCCACCATGTCCTCGGCCCTCACAAGCTCGATGCTGCCGCTGCCCTGGACTTCGGCGGGCATCCACTTGTCGTCGATATATCCGGCGAGGGCGTCATAGGGTATGGTGAACTCCACTATCCCGGCGGCATAGCTGCTTATCTCATAGAGGTCGGGGAAGATGACCAGGCCCTCGCTGCCGAAATACCAGGAGCCCTCCCTCAGCAGGGGGCTGAGCAGCTCCGCATAACCGCTGCCCTCGGGGAGAAAAGTGGTATCTATACGCTGGGCCAGCTCCTCGTCGCTCTCCACCATCCGGACCATGTAGTCTACCAGGAAAGCTGCCAGGGAGTCGTAGTCGGAGCTCAGCTCCTGGAGGGTAATCAAATGCCCGTCGCTGAGATCGAAGCAATAGCCCTCATAGCCGTAGCTGCCGTGGGCTCCGCCGGTGTACATGTAATCGTTATACAGCAGGCTCAGCACCCGGGAGTCTATGCGGGCCACGGATACGCTGCGCTCCGAGGCCATCTCCAGGGGCACGCCTTCCGCGCCGGTCTCCACCACATAGCGGTAATTATCCTCGGCCATGGTGAGCATGTTGTTATAGCCGGTGCCCTGCATGCCGTCATATTCGTTGCCGGTATAATAGGCCTCGTCCATCATGGCGACACGCTCGTTGATGACCGTCGCCGTCTCATTTCCCCCCTCTATATATACCACCGGCGTGTCGTAGGAGAAGGTCAGTATAAGCTGGGTACCGTTCTGGGGGTCGTAGGCCTGCTGCACGGTACGCTTCACGTTCACGGTGACGGCGCCGGCAGCCTCCTGGGCCGGCTCCTCCGTGGGCTCCGGCGTGGGGCTGGGGCTCTCGCTGGCCTCCACCGTCTCAGGGGTCACCGTGGGCAGGGGCGGCAGCTCCACGTTGTTCAGCTGTTCGCAGCCGGCAAGGCCCATTATCATGGCTCCCGCCAGCAGCATGGCAAATATCTTTTTCATTTTCACATCGTCCTTTCTTTATGGGGAAATAACATTTTCAAGTGACGGTTTAAAGACGTCCGCCGCAGGTAAATTGTTCCTTCAGTCCAAGGTATCCATGGGTATCTCCCTGGCCAGGGAGGAATTGGTGTAGCGCTTGTCCTCGGTGACCTCCTTAATTATCTCTATCTCCGGGGGGAACTCCACCGCCTGGTCCTCTCTCTCCAGCTCTATCTCCATCAGCGCCCGGTCGCTCCAGAATGGAAACAGGTCTATCTCAAAGCACTGGCCCTTATACGGCAGCACATAGCGGCGCTTTTCAATGGTCCTGCGTTTGGGGTCGGCAGTCAGGAGAAGGGCATTGTATTCGTCCTCGCTTATCTCCCGCTCATATTCTTCCCTGCTCATGGCGCTTATATGTCTCTTCCTGGTGTGGGTATACACGGCGCCGCCTTTTCCGCTGCGCTTTCGCACCCGGCTGTTCAGGCCGGAATCGTCCTTCATAAGATAGGTCTGCACTATGTCCGAACCCTCCGCCGCAGACTCCAGCCACTGCTCCTCCGGCCGCCGTATCAAATATTTTCTCTCCGTCTCTATGCCTTTATGTTCCATTGCCCGGCTCCTATCTTAACATCTTTTTTCTGATTATATGTTGATAAAATCTAAAAATCAAGAGCCAGTCCTTTTGTACAGATTTAACGAATTGTTTATTGCTAAACAAAAGCCGTTTGCTGTATACTTTACATACCGAATGGCGTGTTTTTTTATGTCAATTTCTATATTCAACAGGAGGATAAGCCCATGGCCAACAGACCAAATATTCTGAAACTAGCCAGCAAGATAAGCCTTGAAAGCATGACCTACACCGGAATAACTTACAAGGATTGTGAATACCGCATACTTGCTCCCATAGTGGATGACGATATGTGCGACGTGATGATGCACATGCGTCTGGAGACGAATCGCTCCGCCCCGGAGATTGCCCGCCGCTGCAAAAAGGACCTGGCCTTTGTCCAGCAGCAGCTGGACAAGCTGCTGAAAACCGGCATCGTCCGCTCCCGTATGGCCAACGGCGAGCTGTGCTACTACTACCCCATCTGGGTCCCCGGCATCATGGAGGGCATACTATCCAACCGGGAACAGTGCGACAAGTACCCCGACCTGGGCGCCTGCTTTGAGGAATACACCCGCAAGCGTCTGGAGGTGGTCATCCCCACCTTCAACTCCGGCAAGCCGGGCATGTGCTTCATGCGCGTCATGCCCGTCATGAGCGCCATCGAGAACAACTCCCGCTCCGCCTCCTATGACGAGATAGCCACCCTTATCGAGAACGCAACCGCCATATCCGTTGGCCCCTGCTCCTGCCGCCGTGCCCGCCGCCTCATGGGCGAGGGCTGCGGCCATCTGGAAGAGGATATGTGCATGTACCTCAACGACAATGCCGTGAGCTTCTCCAAGCTGGGCTCCCACCGGCTGGTGAGCAAGGAGGAGGCCTATGAGATACTCAAGCGAGCCGAGGACAACGGCCTTGTCCATGAGATAAACCAGACCATGGGCTTTGAGGAAACCACCGCCATCTGCAACTGCTGCGGCTGCTCCTGCTTTGCCCTGCGCATTGCGGAGATGTTCCGCTCCCGCCGGGCCATCCGCTCCAACTTCGTGGCCAAGGTGGACAAGGAGAAGTGCGTGGCCTGCGGCCAGTGCGTGGAGAACTGCCAGACCAACGCCCTGAAGCTGGGCCAGAAGACCTGCATCAACAACCCCCACATCTCAGACGCTTACGACTCCGACCGGGCCGTCCCCTGGGACAAGAAGAGCTACAACGTGGAGTACCGCACCAACCGCAGCGACGTTATGGAGAGCGGCACCTCCCCCTGCAAGGCCGTCTGCCCCGCCCATATCCCCGTCCAGGGCTACATAAAGCTGGCCTCTGAGGGCCGCTACACCGAGGCTCTGGAGCTTATAAAGAAGGAGAACCCCTTCCCCGCCGTCTGCGGCCGCATCTGCAACAAGGCCTGTGAAGAGGCCTGCTCCAGAGGCATTGTGGACTCCTCCGTGGCCATAGACGATATCAAGAAGTTCATCGCCGAAAAGGATCTCAACGCCGAGACCCGCTTCGTTCCCAAGCTCCTCAACCAGATTGGCAAGGCCTATCCAGAGAAGATTGCCGTCATCGGCGCCGGCCCTGCAGGCCTCAGCTGTGCCTACTACCTGGCCGTGAAGGGTTACCCCGTCACCGTCTATGAAAAGGAGCAGATGCTTGGCGGCATGCTCACCATGGGCATTCCCTCCTTCCGTCTTGACAAGGCCGTTGTCAACGCTGAGATAGACATTCTCCGGGAGCTGGGCGTCCAGTTCAAGACCGGCGTGGAAGTGGGCAAGGACGTGACCCTGGACCAGCTGAGAGGCGAGGGCTTCAAGGCCTTCTACCTGGGCATCGGCGCTTCCAAGGGCAGCAGCCTGAACTGCCCCGGCGAGGAGCTCCCCGGCGTCTACACCGGCATTGACTTCCTGCGCCGGGTCAACCTGGGCGAGAAGCCCGAGCTGGGCAGCGACGTGGCCGTCATAGGCGGCGGCAACGTGGCCATAGACGTGGCTCGCTCCGCCGTGCGTCTGGGTGCCGAGAACGTCACCATCATCTACCGCCGCAGCCGGGACGAGATGCCCGCTGCCGACGACGAGATAGCCGAGGCCGAGGAAGAGGGCGTGAAGTTCCGTTTCCTCTCCGCTCCTGTGGAAGTCCTGGGCGACGGAAAATGCCAGAGCCTGAAGCTGGAGCTCATGGAGCTGGGCGAGGCCGACGCCAAGGGCCGCCGCAAGGCCATAGGCACCGGCAAGTTCGAGACCGTTCCCGTCACCTCCGTCATCTCCGCCATCGGTCAGAAGATAGACCTCAGCGGCATTGCCGACTTTGAGACCGACAAGAGCGGCAACGTGGTGGTCACGCTGCCCAGCTACCAGACCTCCGTTGAGGATGTGTTTGCCGGCGGCGACGTTGTCACCGGGCCCAAGTTTGCCATCGACGCTATTGCAGCCGGCAAGGAGGCCTCTATCTCCATCCACCGCTATGTGCATCCCGGCCAGAGCCAGGTCATCGGCCGTGACAACCGGGATTACAAGTCCCTGGATGCCAGCACCATTGCCATCTCCATCGGCAGCTTTGACACCGCCCCCCGGCAGAAGGCCGCTTCCGGCAGCGCCCAGGAGGCCAAGAAGACCTTCAAGGATCTGCGGGGTACCCTCACCGAGGAGCAGATGAAGAAGGAGGCCAGCCGCTGCCTGGGCTGCGGCTGCGTGGTCATAGACGAAGACCTGTGTGTGGGCTGCGGCATCTGCACCACCAAGTGCAAGTTCGACGCCATCCACCTGGAGAAGACCATAGACAATGTGGGCACTCCCTACTTCCGTACACTGATGTTTGCCGCCAGCAATGCTCCCAAGGCCGTGGGCCGTCTGGCCAAGAAGAAGCTGGCCAGAAAATAAGGAGCTGGGCTTATGCATGAGATAGGCATAGTCAGGAGCATGTGCAAAACCGTGCTGGACTACGCGAAGGAGAACAATGTCCAGAAGATAAGCGAGATCGTCTGTCAGGTGGGCGAGCTGTCCCTGGTCATCCCCCAGTATGTAGAGGAAGTCTACCCCGCCGTGGTGAAGGACACCGAGCTGGAGGACACCAAGCTCATCCTGGAGATAGTGCCCGGCCTTGCCGAGTGCAACGAGTGCGACGAGATATTCAATGTCATCCAGTATGAGGGCTACTGCCCAAACTGCGGCAGCTTCGATAAGGACGTGCTCTCCGGCGAGGACTTCACCATCAAGGAAATACACGTGCCCTGAAAATCAATGGTTATACGAAAAAGGTTCCGGTCTCGGCCGGAACCTTTCAGTTTGTGGAAGAAGGCATAGCCTTCTTCCACAAAAGGGGCTCGCACTTCGCTTCATGCCTCGGTTGTACGCCAAAGGCGTACAATTCGACACTTCGCTCCGTGAGAAGTGTTTTCTGCGACGTACACGCCGCCGCAGAAAACGATTGTATTTATTTTTTCGCTGCGTCGAAAAAACTCTGCGAGGCTTTTTCCTTGTTATTTTATACTCATATCCTCAGAGCAGCACAGACTTTTTTCAGTGTCAGTCTATAGACTAACCATGTGAGAACCGACACCGCCGCTACCACCAGCAGGCAGACCCCCATGCCCGCAATTTCCGTAAGGCTCAGGCGGCTGTCATTAAAATACATTATCATGGCGTAGAAGGCATAGATAAGGGCCGTACCGGTAACGGAGGGCACCGAAAACACCTTTGCGATCTGACTTCGCACGGAGCGGAACAGATATTCCTTGGAGGCCCCCAGCTTTTCCATATCCTCATAAACCCTTCGGTTATTCAGCGCTATTGTCATACAGCGGGTAAAAGCTATCACATATACCGCCGCAAAGCACACGACGGCAATGAAGATGAACAGCATCAAAAACACCGCCGTGGTGCGCACAAAGTCCGCCTTGTCCAACACCCTGAACTGGGGCATGTACTTCCAGTAAAGTCTGAAGTCGGAGCTGTCCCTCTGGTCATAGTCCGGAGCATACATGTCCATGAAATACTCCCCGCTCTCCCTTATCTCCCGTTCCCTTACCACCGGATCCCAGGCATCATACTGCTCCACCTCCGGTCCGGAGGCGTCCACAATGGCATTGAACAGCGCCTTTGCAAAGTCATAGCTCTCTTCACAGTTTTCCACGTTGAAAAACACCATGGTATCCCGCCATGTATCCGGCAGACCCTGTGCCATCTTTTCAAAGTCCGAGTTGTCGCACACATAGCGGCCAAAGAGCACATCATTCCTCAGCTTCACGTCTGAGTTTACATAATACTTTTCTCCGGTAATATAGTTGCTTACCACTCCTGCACTGCCTCCGAAAATTCCCTGGCCGCTTCCGGTGGAGTCCATTATGCCCGCAATCTGTCCCGGCTCCAGGTCTATTCTCTCCCCCGTCAATGCCTCGTAGGAGCTTTCGGAGAGGAAGAGCTTGGACTGCATCTGCTCGCTGTATTTTACCTCATAGGTGGTTCCCATAGGGCCCTCGCTCTCCACGTCGTACTCCCCGTCCACCGCCAAACGTATCATTGGGGCCTCGGCCCAGGAAGTGATGTTCACGCCGTAGTCCTCAGCCAGCTGCCGCACCTGGGCTTCGCCGGGTATATCCTGGTCATCGCGGTAAAAATAGGCGTAGTCCACAGGGCGGGAATCATAGCCCATCATCGCCCCGGTACCCAGCATGGGAGTATAGAAGCTGGCAAAGTAGGCTCCGGCAATAAGCACCGTCATGACCAGCATATTGTTCACCGTCTGCCGACCCTGAAACTTCATCATACTGGTGGAGATTATATTTTTATACCGGTGTTTTTTTCTGCTCCAGCCGTTGACCACCGTGTGCAGCAGCAGCATGTATATTCCAAGCAAAGCGGGCAGATAAAATATTGCGGTGAGCCCCTCCGGCGGGTACCAGTGCAGCCCCCTTATAAATACTGCCGGGGCGATATAGCCCAAAAATCCCCCCAGGGCCAGCATGGCTATGCCTCCCCAGCCATACCAGCGGGGCACATCATGAATGGGCTCAGACTTGCGGCTCTCCTGAATAACGTCCATGATATTGGTTTTCATCACCGAGCGCCGCCCCAGTATAAACATGGCCACAGTCACAAAGGCCGAAAAAGCCAGGGCCATGCCGTAGGATTCCACATTGAAGCTCAGGGCCATCTCCTCCGTATCCACCACAGCCAGGCGGAAAAGCTGCCACAAACCCATGGCCAAAGGTCCGCCCAGAACCGCCCCGGCTGCGCAGGAGCCCAGCGCCATCAGCGCCAGCTCTCCCATGAGCTGCCGTTTCAGTTGGCTGCGTCTCGCCCCCAGGGCCAGGAATATCCCGGTCTCCCTGGATTTGTAGCGGAAAAACAGGTTTGCCGCATACAGGCTGAACACGGCGCAGCCAATGACCGCCAGGACAAATATCATCATCACCTGCTTGCGGGAATCTCCCCCCTCAGGCAGCACGTTCAGTATTGTGGGCGAGCGCATCATGCAGGCATAGGCCGTTATCAGCAGCACAGAGAAAAAGCAGCAGCCGGTAAGCAAGCCGTATTGCTTCAGGCTGCGGCGGCGGAGGCGGGCATAGATTTCGGTAAAGTTCTTCATTTTCTTCACTCCCTGCCCATCTCCCTGACGGAATCCAGCAGCGCATCCTGGAAAGCTGTCCTGTCCATATCTCCCCGCTCAAGGCTGCGCCACACCTGGCCGTCCCTGAGGATTATGGCTCTGTCGCAGAAGGAGGCGGCAAAGCTGTCGTGGGTCACCATGAAGATGGTGGCGCCCATAGCCTGTCTCGCCTGGAGGAAGCTGTCTATCACAGCCCGGCTGGACTTGGAATCCAGATTTCCCGTGGGCTCGTCGGCCAATATCATCATGGGCCGGTTTATCAGGGCTCTGGCCACGGCGGTGCGCTGCTTTTCCCCGCCGGAGATCTCTGCGGGATATTTCTCCCGGATATCGTTTATCCCGAATACGGAGCAGAGCTCGTCCGCCCGGCGCTCAGTGTCTGGGTTTACACTGCCGCCGATAATGGCGGGCAGCAGGATATTATCCCTCACGCTGAGGCCGTCCAGCAGCAGGAAATCCTGAAACACAAAGCCCAGCTCCTTATTTCTCACCATAGCCAGCTGCTCCTGGCTGAGGCTGGCAAGCTGAGTTTTACCCAGCATAATGCTGCCTCTATCGGCAGGTATGTAGCAGGAGATGCAGTTTAGAAGTGTGGTCTTGCCGGAACCGGATGGCCCCATAACTGCCACAAATTCCCCCTTTTTTATCTCAAAAGATACGCCTTTCAGCACTTCGTAGCTGGTCTTTCCCACCTGATAGGATTTCTGCAGGTCATTTACTTTAAGCATGTTTATCGCTCCCTTCGGCCTGATAATATAAGCGGCGGGGAGCAGCTGCAAACGGCTCTGTAATTTTGAGCAGGGCTGATGTAAAGTTTTGCGGAAGAGCTGCCGCCGATGTAAAGTTTTGCATTTTTGCCGTCAAATTCGGTTTGACGAATGTGGCGGCATGTGGCAGAATACAGGCAGTCAGGTGGTGGTGATTTTGCTGAGAATTGCAATATGTGACGACAGCCAGGATGCCCGGCTCAGCCTCCACGGCGCTATTGAGCGCTCTCTGGACAATTTGGGGCAGCAGGGCGAGATCTACGAGTTCTCCTCCGGCGAGGGTCTGCTCCGCTGGATGGAAAAGCACATAGGCGAGATAGACCTGGTATTCCTGGATATGGAGATGGGTGAGCTGGACGGGATGGAGACGGCAAAAAGACTGCGCCGAAGCTGCGAGGGCCTGCAGCTGGTCTTTGTCACGGCCTATGCCGACCGGGTTTTCGATGGCTATTCCGTCAGCGCCCTGGCCTATATACTAAAGCCGCCAAAGCCTCGGCAGCTGGAGGAGGTGCTGGGCCGCTGTCTGGAGTCCCTTAACAGAGACAGCGGCAAGGTCTTCCTCTGCCGCAGCGGCGATGTGAGCTACCGGGTGCAGCTGAAGGATATACTCTTTTTCTATTCCGACCGGCGGCAGCTGACCTGCGTGACCCGGCACAGGAGCTATACCTTTTACGGCAAGCTGGACGACATACAGCAGCAGCTGGGCGAGGGCTTTGTGCGCATACACCAGCGCTATCTGGTGAACTCCGCAGCAGTGGATAAAATGAGCGGCAGCGAGGTCTCCATCGGAGAGACCGTTCTGCCGGTGAGCCGCTCCTGCCAGCACGGCGCCATGCTGGCCCTCACCCGGGCAGCTTTGGAGGACAGACCATGCAGGAAAGATTGATTGCTGTTTTGATCGACATCTGCGGCTTTGCCCTGATATTCCTGGCCGGTGGATTAATATACAGGCTCATGTCCCCTTTCATATGTTTCAGGAAAGGCCGCTGGGCCAAAATCCTGATGCTGCTTTTGTTTTCCGGCAGCTGCGGCATGGTGATATGGATAGGCGACCCCAATGTGCTCTACACTATGCTGGTTTTCTTCCCCTGCTTTTTCCTTATCACTCAGGGGCAGCCGGCCCAGCGCCTGGCCCTGGCCATGATATCCTTTTGCTATATCATGTCTGTCTGCGCCACTATTGACAGCTATGTATACAGGCTTAATTATTATGACTACATCGTCCGCCTGCTGCGTCCGGCCATTTTCGGCGGAATATACTTTTTATTCAGAAAACGCCTGCCCGCTGAGCCGCTGGGCCTCTCCTCCGGTATGTGGAAGCTGATGCTGGGTCTGTCCGCCATGCCCTTCTTTTCCCTCATTGCCGTGGTGGGCCTGACCTATTACCGCTATGAATCGGTGCTTGTAGACATCGTATCCAAAAACCAGGGGCTGGCGGTGCTGCCGGTGATACTGCTGGGCTGTCTCCTGCTGCTCCGTGCCATACTGGCTCTGGCCGACTACGAGCGTTTACAGAGCGAGAGCCGGCTCTCGGCCCTGCGGGAGCTGTACTATCAGTCTTTGCAGCGGGAACAGACCCAGGTGCGCACCCTGCGCCACGACATGAGAAACCATATGGCGGCCCTCCAGGGGCTGCTGGAGCGGGGCGAGACAGATAAGGCCGCAAAATATGCCGGAGAACTTTTGGGCTCCCCGGCCCTGTCCGGCGGCAGACGTATCTGCGCCCACGAGACTGCAAATGCCGTCCTGTCTGTAAAACTGGGAGAGCTGGAGAGGCTGGGCATCCCGGCAGATTATCAGGTGAGCCTGCCCGAAAAATTGAGCATATCCGATACGGACCTGTGTGCCCTGCTGGGCAATGCCCTGGACAATGCGGCGGAGGCCTGCGTCAAGGCAGAAAAACCCGATGTGAAGCTGCGCTGCCGCCTGGACAAGGGCATGCTGATGCTCATAGTCTCCAACCCGCTGGCGGGAGACGAGAAGCCCGGTTTTGACACCACCAAGGCCGACGGCAAGAATCACGGCTTCGGCCTGCCGGGTATGGCGGAGATAGCCCGGCGCCTGGGGGGCAGTCTGGACGCCTGCGTCAAAGACGGGCGCTTTGAACTGGTGGCCTGCATTCCCCAGCCGGGCGGCGGCTGAGCTTTGAACCTGGCCCGTATCTGTGCTACAATGTAAGGGAGAAACGAGGTGTTGGGCATGAGACTGTTTGTGGCCATAGAGCTGAGCGAGGAAATGAAAAAGAGCCTGGAGGATATCCAGGGCCGGCTGCGCCGCATGGGCATCCGGGGCAACTACACCAGGCCGGAAAATCTGCACCTGACCCTGGCCTTTATAGGCGATTACCCTGAGCCGGATAGAGTGCTGGAGGCCATGGGCGCCCTGAGCTTTCCGCCCGTGGAGCTGCGGCTCCGGGGCCTGGGCTCCTTCGGGGAACTGTGGTGGGCCGGGCTGGAGGAGAGCGGGGAGCTGTACGGGCTTGTCCGGCAGCTGCGCCATGCCCTGGCCCAGGCGGGCATACCCTTTGACAGGAAGAAATTCCTGCCCCACATCACTTTGGTGAGGAAGCCGGAATACAGGCAGGCCCCGGACTTTGCCGCTGTGTCAATCCCCGGGACATCCATGAAGGCAAAACAGGTCTCGCTGATGCTGTCCACCCGTGGCAAAGGCGGCATGATATATACGGAGCTGGGTACAGTCCCTTCGGCTCGCTCCCAGCCAAGATGACATGGCCTTTTTTATACGCTTTCTTAATAGCGGGTCTGTGGCCTCGGGTATTTTTATCTAACGGCCCTCTCACCCGGGCAGAACCTCTCACCCAGGCAGGGCCTCTTGCTATTTACCTGCAGGCAGCAGACGGAGGTGTTTGTACTTTATTTTGAAATTGCCTATGGTCATTTCTGCTTTTTTATGTATAATTCATAGTGTAGTTTCCTTTTTATATTATACTGCTTCCGTGGGTTGCCCGCCGGGGCTGAAAGGAATAAACATGCACGAATTGAGTATAGTCACCTATGTGATACGGCAGGTGGAGGAGCTGGCCCAAGAGCACGGGCTCAGCAAGGTGAGCTCCGTCACCCTGGAGTTCGGCGAGGTCTCCGGCATAGTCCCGGAGTACCTGGTGGACTGCTGGAACTGGTACGCCAAAAAGACGCCCCTCATCCAGGGTGCCCGGCTGCTGACCGAGACCATCCCCGCCGTCACCTGGTGCGACGGCTGCAAGAAGACCTATCCCACCTTGAAATACGGCAAGACCTGCCCTTACTGCGGCAGCGCCGAGACCTGGCTGCAGCAGGGCAGCGAGATGAACATAAAGCAGATAGAGGCCATGTAGCGGCCCTCCCCGGGTTTCGCTCCCCTGTCCCCCGCCGTTTTCCTTTTTCTGTTTCCCATTTAGGCAAGTATAAACACCGGCACTGCCGCAAAGGCAAAGTGCCGGTGTTTATTTCGTTCTTTAGTCCCTTATGCCGGGATGCCGTCCGGCAGTAGGGAGTTACAGATACTGCTTGCGGGGCATATGGTCATAGTGTCTCAGCAGGAAGGGCTCTATCTTGGAGGTGGCCTTCATGTCCAGGTTGAAAAAGTATATGGTGAAGGTAACCGCAAAGAAGCACAGGCCGGCCAGCAGCAGCTTTGCAAAGATACGCAGGATGGTGTTTTTCATCGTCTTCCTCCTTGATTACCAGGCGTTCTCGTCAGGCAGGAACTCTATGGTGGGGTCCAGAGGCTCCTCCCGCATTACGGTGCGCATGTAGTTGCTGAACTGGTCCCTTATGGCCTGGCGGGTGAAGACCCTGGGGTCGCACAGGTCGTGGCAGACCCAGACCAGATGTATCCCCCTCTGCCGGGCCTGCTCTTCAAACTGGCCGTGCATGCCGGTGAGGGCCTTGCAGCTCATGTGCTCCCACATCATCACCATGTCCGCATTCATCTGCTCGCAGATCTCCCACAGCTCGTCCACCAGGACCCTGTAGCCGCCGTGGGTGCGGTTTCGCATTATCATGTTCTCGTTGAGCCAGGCCATGTCGTAATAGGCCTGGCGGCGGTTCTCCGGCGTGTCCTCCTCGGCTATCATCCTGGTGTTCACCATGGAGAGCATATCCGTGAGAGGCACCACGCCCCAGCACTGGAGCATCCAGTACAGCATGTCTATGCAGTACTGGGGCTGCACGCCCCAGACGACACAGCGATGGCGGTACTCCGGGGCCACCATGGTCTTTTTCTTATAGCCCCGCTCCGCTAGCTTTGCCAGCTTTGCGTCTATCTTCATGAAGCCGGGGTAGCGGCCGCAGTTGCCCATATAGTTGGTGTCGTTATACAGGGAGAAGACGGAGCCGAAAAACTGGGGATAGTCGGAGCTGTTGATCTCCAGTTGGGCAATACGCCGCCGGGTGGCGTCGTTCACCCGCTTGGCGCAGGTGAAATAGGCCTCCCAATCCCACTTCTGGCCGGTGTGCTCCTCCACAAAGGCTATGGCCTGTTTGATATCCTCGGCGGCATAGGTCTGCACGTCGTCCTCCCGGTGGCGCATGGGCGCCGCCAGCTGGAAGGTGGGTATGCCGTACTCCCGCTCCAGGCGCTTGGCAATTATGCCGTTGCCCATCAGGGAGCCGTCGCAGGTAGTGTTCACCTGCACGGCGCAGCAGCCCAGCACGCACAGATCGTCGTCGATGCAGATGCCCGTCTCCGCCTCGGGCATGGGACAGACATCCCCCGGAAGCCCGTGCTCCTGGGCCACATCCAGGTAGTGGGTGGTGGAGTACTGGTTAAAGATATTGGCGGCAAACATGGCGGGCACCTCCCGCAGTATGGCCTTCACATTGGGGAAGCCCATCATGAAGGCGGTCATGGCGTTCTCGTCGGTGAGGACGCAGCGGGAGGAAAACTCCTCGTCGTTGCCTATGCGCCGGTCGCCCCGAAAACAGTCTTTGATGGACTTGGTCACGTCGGCAATTACGTAGTTCATGGCGGTGTGGGTGATGCGCAGCGGCTCGTCCCTCAGCCCCATGGTGAACTTGTCCATACCGTGCATAACCGCCAGGTAGTTGGACATCCAGCGGTAGCGGAACATGCCCTTCACATTCCTGGGCACCGCCACGAAGCGGCCCAGCACCGACACAAGATACAGCCAGCGGGTGTAGTCATAGAGGGTGTCCTTCAGGCCCCGCCACTCCCGGCGGCGGCGCACCTTGCCCTCGTCAAAGAGGACACCGTACTGCTTTTCACCGGGCTTCTCCTTCGGATTTTTTATCACCATTGCATCTCACCTCTCTTTATCCGCTTTATCTCAATGCTCTCCACAAAGGCCTGGACACGGGTGCGCATCTGGCCCACGGAGGCGGCCACGTTATAGGGCCGGTCCACGGCCAGCACCGGGAAGCCGTAATCCTCCCGCAGCATCACCGAGCCCAGCAGCCTCTCATAGGCCCAGGGGTCGCAGAATTTCACCTGCTCATAGATTATACCGTCCGCCCCGTATTCCTTTGCCAGGTCGTTTACGTACTGCTTGCGGCCGTAGACCTTTTCCATGTTCATCATGCGTGGGCACTGGCAGCCCAGGGTATAGTGCCGGGCTATCTGAGTAAGGGCATCCTCACTGTCGTTCAGCTCTATTGGGTCCCTCCCCGGGAAGGAGCCGAAGCAGAAGCGGTCGGCGCAGACGAAGGCCCCGCAGTCCTCAATGAGCTTTATCAGCCCGCTGTCGTCCACCTCGGAGCCCACCAGCAGCACCCGGGCCCGCCAAGGCTTTCCGTCCGGCTCCCGGGTCTTCAGCTCCTCCAGAGTCTCCTCCAGCTTGTCCGCTATCAGGTACTTGGGACAGACATAGGTGGCCAGGGTGAGCACATGGAACTCATAGCCGCTTATCCTGGGCTGCTCCCCCTTCCGGTATTCCCCTATGGCCCGGATAAGGCGGCAGATGAGGTTGTGCTCCTCCACGGACTTTCTTATGGAGGCCTCGGAAGTGTCTATGCCGTAGCGCTCCGCCAGGGGCTTGAGGATGTGGTTGGTGCACTGGAGCTTGCACAGCTCTATTCCGTTTTCGTCCCCCTTCAGGGGCAGCTCCATATAGTGGTGGAAAAACTTCTCGTTGCCCTTGCCCATGGTGTGCAGCAGCTCCATGTTCTCCACACAGCGGTTCATCATGGTGCAGCCGTCCGGCGCTATCACACAGTCGGCAAAATTAAAGCCGCCTTCTATAGCCCTCTCCAGCAGGGCCCGACTGGGCTCGCACAGCAGATTGGTCATATAGTAGGTGGCAATATCCATCGAACCGGTATTTGGGGCAAAGAGGCGCACGGAAAAAGCCCGGTCCAAATTCAGCAGGGGCTCGGGCACATTCTCGCAGGGATAGGCAACACATATGCGCCCTTCCTTCTTGGCCTGGACTATGAGCGCATTGTTGGCTTGCTGCAGGAGATTTTCAAAGTAGTTCAAATGTTTCAGGTCTCTCATCAGGTTTATTGCTCCCCCCTTCTTTTCAAATCATTCCAAACAAAAAAACAAAAGCAAGATATGCTGAAGTCAGAGGCTAAGGACAGCTTTCTGAGAAATACCAACAAAAACCGCATATTAAATTATAGAAATATTATAAAAAATATCCAAAGATTTGTCAATCATGCTTTGACAAAACATAAATTTATTGTAGTCTTGTACAAACTTCTTTTCATTCTATTCAGCAATATTGCCAGGGTTCCTGAAGCATTTTCAACAAAGGTCCGGGTTAATATGCCGCCGCCGGGCAGAGGGTCCGGAGCTCCCCACGCAGAAAAGGCCTGCCGCCCTATTCAGGGGCAGCAGGCCTTTTCCATGTTGGCTCTGGCATATATCTAAACGGCCCCGGTCCGGTGCAGGAGTTTATTAGCTCTCCTGTCTCCGGGGCCGGTGTTGTCAGCTCTGGCCGCCCTGGCCAGAATCCCCGGGACGGCCCATGCCGTCAGGGCGCTCCATGCCCTCCGGCAGTTCCATGCCCTCCGGCGGTTCCATACCGTCCTGCTGGCCCATGGACTCGGGCCTGGACATGCCGCCCATGCCGACTCCGCCGCCGCGGCCCATACCGCCGCCCATCTGGCCGGGATTGCTCTCGGAGCCGTCGTTGGTGCTGACTTGGCCGCCGTTATTGCTGTAGCTGCCGTCGCAGTCCAGGGCTGTGTTGCCGGAGCCGTTGCAGGTGAGGTTCAGCTCCCCGCCGTTGATGGTCAAATCGCCGTTGGAGTCGATGCAGTCCCCATTTGATACGATGATGAAACTGCCGCCATTGATGATGATAAAGCTTTCGGAACTGCCGGCAAAACTCTCCCGGCCTGGCCGAGCCCCGCCAAATCCGGAGCTGTCCGCCCCGCCCGCCGCATTGATGCCGTCATCCTGGGACTGGATGTTGTAGCTGCCGCCGTCTATGGTGACGGACAGGCCTTCGATGCCCTCGTAGCAGTAGGAGATGACGAAGTCCCCGTCGCTTATCTTTACGGCGGCGTCGGAGTGTATGGCGTCGTCCCCGCTCATCAGTTCAAAGCTGCCGCCGGAAATGAGGATGTCCCCTCCGGCGTGGATGGAGTCGTCCGCCGTGTCGGTGAGGAAGCTGCCGCCGGTGATGGCCATGCTGCCCTCGCATTTAAGGCCCTTTTGGCTGGCGGTCTCCTCGCTGTCGCTCTCCTGGCTCTGGCTGTCGCTCCCGGTCCGGAAGCCCATGGAGTCGGTCTTCATGGTCACGGAGGCGCTGCCCTCCCCGGTGTATATGTCAAAGTCGCCGCCGTCTATCTGCATGGCGTACTCGGCGCTCAGGCCGTCGCCCTGGGCATCTATATCAAAGCTGCCGCCGGAGATATATATAAAGCCCAGCTCCGCGTCGTCTGAGTTCTCTGACTGTATGCCGTCCTTGCCGGAGACTATGGTATAGCTGCCGTTGGCAATGCGGACGCTGTTTTTGCCCGAGAGGCCATGGGAGGCCGCCTGAATTACATAGCTGCCGCTGGTCAGCACCAGGTCGTCTTTGGAGACTATGCCGTGGCCCGCCTCTGCATTGATGCACAGGGTCCCGGAGCCGTTGAGGGTCAGGTCGGTCTTGGAAAAGATGACGGCGTCGATGTTGTTGTCATCCACCGCTATATATTCTCCGCCGTTTTCCAGGCTGTTCTCCGAGCCGGCGGCAGTGGTGATGAACACCTTGTCGGCCTCAAGGATATATATGGCCGCCGAGCTGGAGCTGCTTATATCCACCCCGTCCAGCACCAGCTGGATTTTGGCGGTATCCGGGGCGTTCACCACCACCGTACCGTCATTAAAGCTGCCGGTGAGGATGTAGCTGCCCTCCTGGGTGATAGTGACGGTGCTGCCGGAGATCTCCACGGCCTCGGAGGAACAGGAAGCACTGTCCCCGTTCAGGCCTATTAACACGCTGCTGTCCTCATCATAGCCTATCTCCATGTCCCGGTCCGTAAACATATCCGAGGTGTCCAGAAGCTGGAGGTCGGCGGCCTGCTCTGCAGTCTGGGCCGCTTCCTGGGCCGGCGTCTCCTGCGGGTCCTCGCTCTGAAATGTCTCCGCCTGCGCAGTCTCCCCTGTATCCGAAGAACTGCCGCAGCCGGAGGCCGACATGATAAAGGCAAATATAACAGCAAGCAAAATTATCTTTTTCATTTTTGTCTACCCCTTTCACAGCTCTCCTGCAGCTGTTTCCTGGCTGGAAACCGTTATCTCCAGGTTCCCGTTGCGGCAGCGCAGTCTGTCTATCATTTCTTTTTCACTGCCTTCAGTCTTCATTACAAGGTCATAACTGAGCCGAAATAGGCTACCCATATTGGTGGTCTTCACCTGAGTCAGCTCCCACTTCGAGGCATATTTTGCCAGGATCGGGGTGAACACATCCGTGTAGTCCAGGTCCTCCGGTATGCTTATATGAAGGGTCTTATATCTTCCCCTCTGTCCTTTGGCGCCGAAATCCAGGCTGTTATAAAGAGCGCTGACTGCCCCCAGAATCAAGGCGCAGAGTAATGCGTAGGCCAGGTATCCCATGCCGGCCACAAGTCCGGCGCCCATGGCCAGGAAGATGGCCCCTATCTCCTTGGCAGTACCGGGCACAGAGCGGAAGCGCACCAAGCTGAAAGCCCCGGTCACCGCCACGCCTGCACCGATATTGCCGTTCACCATCATGATGACCACGCACACCACCGCCGGCAGCAATGCCAGGGTGGCCACAAAGCTGCGGGTATAACGGCTGCGATGCATGTAAAAGAGCGCCAGTATCAAGCCGATGACCAGGGAGCAGCCCAGACACAGCAGAAACTTACCCGGCGCTATCACGCTGCTTAGCTCCGAGTCGAACACGCCCTTAAAAATGTTATCAAGCATACATAAGTCTCCCGGTATCATTGTTTGCCTGCGCTGCCATTATATGGCAGTAGGCCTCGCCGTATTTGGAAAAAGAAGATTTATAGAGCCTGAGGTCATTTAAAGTGTGGCTCATCCACAGGGGCAGGCCGCCGGAGACCTTCAGTTCCATAAGCGTGCAGCCCTTCTGCAAAAGAGGCCTGCCGTAAATGAGGGCGCCCAAATCTAGGTCCTCTTGCCGGTAGAGAATGTTCTCGTCCATAGTCACTCTGAAGTCGCTGCCGTCCAGGGCATAGTAAGCTTCCCGCTCATAAGATAGAAATACTCGGGGGCGCAGGTCCCCGTAATACTTGCGGAAGTACTCTATCTCGTCAGCTATCTGGGATGTGACCGGCAGAGGCCTGTCTTCCAGGAAACTTGTGCGTGCCTGCGCCTCCGGCAGACTCAGTCTGCGCTTGTACACCACCGATTGATATTTCTTCTTCAGCTCCACAAAAACCGGGTCCTCCGGCCCCGCTGCCCGGTAACTGCGCAGGCGCAGCTTCTCTTTATAGGCCGGTTTTTCCAGCGAACGGCGTATTAGACGGTAGCTGTCGGTGTCAAAATAGATATTCCTGATAGTGCATCTGCCGTATCCGTCCAGCTTCATATAGGCCTCCATGGCATCCAAAACTGCAGCCTTCTCCCGCTGCGTCAGCAGATACTTTATCTCATAGCGTTTAAAGGTCGTCTGATAGGCCATGATCCATTCCTCCTTGCTCCGCTTCTATACAGCGGATCTGTGCTTATGCCGGGAGTATATATCGCCAATCTTAGATG
>DBFSDV010000077.1:0-41558 GCA_048417135.1 Candidatus Limivicinus sp.
TAATTAAAGAAAGAGCAAAATCTCTAAATCTTAGGAGCTGATATACATGAGTCATCGCAGGTTCACCATGGATCAGTCCAACGGAGAGAGCCTTCTCAGCAGGGCAAAGCTCCTGAATGTCAGCAGCGCCAAGTACGGCGGCGACTGGCACTCGGTCCCCCATACCCACAGTTACACCGAGCTGTTCTACACCGTGGGCGGCTGCGGCCAATTCAACATCGAGGACAAGCTCTATCCCGTGCGGGCAAATCAGCTGGTCATAATCAGTCCCAACGTGACCCACACGGAGGTGAGCTATTCCGTCTCCCCCCTGGAATACATCGTGCTGGGCATAGAGGGTCTGGAGCTCTCCGTCACCGAGAGCACCGACGGCCGCTTCTGCATCATCGACTGCCCCGGCGGCAGCGACATAGTCTCCTGTCTGCGCAACATCTACCGGGAGACGGAGGGGCAGCAGCCGGGCTATGAGCTGATATGCCAGGCCTATATGGAGATACTTCTCTCCCGGCTCATGCGCAGCACCAGCTTTACCGCCGCCGCGGAGCCGGGCACCAACCAGGTGAGCCGCCAATGCGCTGCCGTGCGCCATTACATAGACGCCCACTACAAGGAGCCTTTGAATCTGGACATGCTGGCCTCCAAGGCCCACGTGAGCAAATACTATCTGGCCCACGCCTTCAAGTCCGAGTACGGCATCTCCCCCATCAATTACCAGATATCTCTGCGCATCAAGGAGAGCTGCTATCTCCTCCGGGAGACGGACATGTCCCTGTCCCAGATCTCCCGCATTCTGGGCTTTTCCTCCGCCAGCTATTTCTCCCAGAGCTTTCGCAAGTCCGAGGGGATGAGCCCTCTGGACTACCGCAATTCCGGGGGCGGCAGCCGGGAAAAGGGCGCCGGATAACCCGGCGGCAGTTCCCCTTCTCTCCGTCCCCGGCCCGGCTGTTCTCCGGGGCGGATGATAATATGTATAATGTATAAAAATAAAAGCCCGGTCGGTTTCAAAGGAAACTGACTGGGCTTTATCTTATTTGAGCTTTTGACGTTTTGGCGTCTGCGCTTTACCGGTCTGGGGAGCCGTGGCTCAGACCAGCTCGATGACTGCCATCTCGGCAGCGTCGCCCCGGCGCTCACCGATGCGGGTGATGCGGGTGTAGCCGCCGTTGCGCTCAGCGTACTTGGGAGCCAGTTCGTCAAAGACCTTCTTGGCCACATCCTCGCGGGTGATGAAGGCCAGGGCCTGACGGTAGGCATTCAGGTCCTTTGCCTTGCCAAGACTTATCATCTTCTCGGCCATAGGGGCTATCTCCTTGGCGCGGGCGACGGTGGTCTCCATGCGGCCCTTGTCCAGAAGGTCAGTCACCTGCTGGCGGAGCATGGCCATGCGCTGGGCGGTAGTCTTGCCGAGCTTTCTTGTTCCGGGCATAATTGCATTTCCTCCTTCTTGAGAGCTTACTGATTGTCCTCGCTTGCCAGAGACAAGCCCATCATCGTCAGCTTGTGGACGACTTCCTCCAGGGACTTGCGGCCGAGGTTGCGGACCTTGATCATTTCTTCCTCAGTCTTGCTGACCAGATCCTCTACGGTGTTGATATTGGCGCGCTTGAGGCAGTTGAAGCTTCTTACGGACAGATCCAGCTCTTCGATGGTCATCTTGAGCATGGTATCCGGCTCCTTCTCCACCTTCTCAACGACGGTGGAGTTGTTGCCGATGGTATCGGACAGATCCGTAAAGAGCGTGAAGTGGTCGCAGAGTATCTTTGCGCCCAGGGAAAGGGCGTCACGGGCAGTCATGGTCTTGTCGGTCCACACCTCTATGGTCAGCTTGTCGAAGTCGGTCTGGTTGCCTACACGGGTGTTTTCCACGGTGTAGTTCACCTTCAGGACCGGGGTGTAAATGGAGTCCACAGGAATGGTGCCGATGGGCATCTGAGGATTCTTGTTCTTGTCGGCGGAGACATAGCCTCTGCCGTGGTCAAGGACCAGTTCCATGTTCAGCGCGCCCTCGGGGCCCAGGGTGGCTATGGGCTGCTCGGGGTTGAGGATCTCCACCTCGGAGTCCGCCTTAATGTCTCCGGCGGTGACCAGGCCCTCGCCGGAAGCCTCTATATAGACGGTCTTGGGGCCCTCGCTGTGGAGGCGGGCAATGATGCTCTTGACGTTCAGGACTATCTCCGTCACGTCCTCCTTCACACCGGGGATGGTGGAAAACTCATGCTGTACTCCGGCGATCTTTATGCTGGTGCAGGCTGTACCGGGAAGAGAAGAGAGAAGTACCCTGCGAAGAGAGTTACCAAGTGTTGTGCCGTAGCCACGCTCCAGCGGCTCTATGATGTACTTGCCATAAGAGCTGTCGGCAGGAGTCTCTATGCACTCTATGCGTGGCTTCTTAATTTCGATCATATAGTTATATAACCCTCCTTTTAAGTGTTGCGCTTTATAATCGCTTGTGGTGATTCAGCTTACCAATTTGAGGGTGTCTTTATTACTTGGAGTACAACTCGACGATGAGACGGTCCTCGATGGGCAGATCGATGTCTTCTCTTGCAGGAACTGCAGCGACCTTTGCAAGCATGTTGGTTGCATCATACTCAAGCCACTTGGGTGCGGGACGGAATGCGTTTGCCTCGATGTTGGCCTTGATCTTCTCGATGCTGCGGCTGCTCTCTTTCAGGGCAATCACCATACCGGGCTTGACCTGGTAGCTGGGGATGTTCACCTTGCGGCCGTTGACGGTGATGTGGCCGTGGCTGACCATCTGCCGGGCCTCGGCGCGGCTCATGGCAAAGCCCAGGCGGTACACCACGTTGTCCAGGCGGCTCTCAAGGATGGCCAGCAGGTTCTCACCGGTCTGGCCGGGGCGGCGCTCGGCCAGCTCAAAGTAACCCCGGAACTGGCTCTCCAGAACGCCGTAGAATCTCTTGGCCTTCTGCTTCTCACGGAGCTGCTGGCCATACTCGGAGCTCTTGCTGCGGCCCTGGCCGTGCTGGCCGGGAGCGAAAGCTCTGCTGTTCATTGCGCACTTGTCGGTGTAGCAGCGGTCGCCCTTGAGGAAGAGCTTCTGACCTTCTCTGCGGCACTGGCGGCAGACGGCTTCAGTATATCTTGCCATATCAGTTTACCTCCTTCAATTAGACACGACGACGCTTGGGAGGACGGCAGCCATTGTGGGGAATGGGGGTGACATCCTTTATCATCGTCACTTCAAGACCTGCGGTCTGGAGAGCGCGGATGGCGGCCTCACGGCCGGAACCGGGCCCCTTGACGAACACTTCGACGGTCTTCAGGCCGTGCTCCATGGCTGCCTTTGCGGCGGTCTCGGCGGCGGTCTGAGCGGCGAAGGGGGTAGACTTCTTGCTTCCGCGGAAGCCCAGGCCACCGGCGGAGGCCCAGGACAGCGCGTTGCCCTGAGTGTCGGTTATGGTGACCATGGTATTATTGAAGGAAGAGCTGATATGAACCTGGCCCTTTTCGATGTTCTTGCGCTCTCTTCTGCGAGTTCTGACTTTCTTCTTAGCGTTTGCTGCTGCCATAATTCATATCCCTCCTTACTTCTTCTTATTTGCGATGGTCCGCTTCGGACCCTTGCGGGTACGGGCGTTGGTCTTGGTCCTCTGGCCGCGCACGGGCAGGCCGCGGCGATGGCGCAGCCCACGGTAGCAGCCTATCTCGGTCAGACGCTTGATGTCCAGCGCAGTCTGACGGCGCAGGTCACCTTCCACGATGTAGCCGTGGTCGATGCACTCACGCAGCTTTGCTTCTTCCTCATCGGTGAGGTCCTTAACTCTGGTGTCGGGGTTGATCCCGGTAGCCTCCAGGATCTTCTTTGCGCTGGTTCTGCCGATACCATAGACGTAGGTGAGACCGATCTCGATTCTCTTGTCCTTGGGCAGGTCAACGCCGGCTATACGTGCCATACTTTACAATCATCCTTTCGATAATTTTTCCGCACTTTTTTGTGAACGGGGACTTATTCCCGCCGGAGGGAGTCCCTCGCTCGTGCGGGAGTTTGCTCTCTGAGGAGCGCGGTTTGCCCGGCCCCCGGCTCTCCGGCCGCGGGCTGGAGCGGCGGTATTCCTCCGCCTCTATAGGGACGGGCTCTCGCCCTGTCTCTCTGTTTATACGGGGGCTGCCCCCCTCTGCATCAACCCTGGCGCTGCTTGTGCTTGGGGTTCTCGCAGATGACCATGACTTTGCCCTTGCGCTTGATGATCTTGCACTTCTCGCACATGGGCTTCACGGAAGGTCTTACTTTCATTTGTTGTACCTCCTACTTGCTTCTCCAGGTGATGCGGCCCCGGGTGACGTCATAGGGAGACATCTGCACCGTTACCTTGTCGCCGGGAAGTATCCTGATAAAGTTCATCCGGAGCTTGCCGGAAATATGCGCCAGTATGATGTGGCCATTGCCGATATCCACCTGGAACATGGTGTTGGGCAGGGATTCAACTACCGTGCCCTCGAGTTCGATTACGTCGTCTTTTGCCAATGTAAAATTCCTCCAAAGTCGGTGTGTGACTTGTGTCACAGGTCCTCTGCCATCGTTAGTATCTCCGGCTCGCCGTCGGTGATAAGAATGGTGTTTTCATAGTGGGCCGACAGCGACCCGTCCGCCGTGACCACGGTCCAGCCGTTGTCCAGCACTTTCACCTCATAGCCGCCCACGTTCACCATGGGCTCTACCGCTATGGTCATGCCCTTTACAAGGCGGGGATTGGATCTGCCCCCCAGGTGCCGGTCTATCCGGTAATTGGGGACTTCGGGGGCCTCGTGCATCTTGTGGCCCACGCCGTGGCCCACATACTCCCGGACCACGGAATAGCCGTTGCTCTCCACATAGTCCTGGATGGCTCCCCCGATATCGGAGATCCTGTAGCCCTCCCGGGCAAAGTGCAGGGCCTCAAAAAAGCTCTGCCTGGTGACCCGGATCAGCTTCTGCGCCTCTTCGCTGACCTGACCGCAGGGAAAGGTGCCGGCACAGTCACCCACCATTCCTCCGTAGGTCGCTCCCACGTCCAGGGAGACTATGTCCCCCTCACGGATGATCTTTTTGCCGGGGATACCGTGTATGACCTCCTCATTCACCGAGACGCAGGCGCTGGCCGGAAAGCCGGCATAGCCCAGAAAGGTGGGCTTTGCCCCGGATTTTACGATGAACTCATGCACGTACCTGTCTATCTGCTTGGTGGTCACACCGGCCGCCACCGCCTGACGGGCGATACTGCGGGCCCCGGCGGTTATACGGCCGGCCTGACGCATGATCTCTATCTCTGCCTTGGACTTGATATAGATGGTGTCCGACATATCAAATCCCCAGAGCTTTCCTTATTACGGCCGTGGTGGCCTCGATAGTGCTTTGGTTGTCCACACACTTGAGCTTGCCTCTCTCGGCGTAGAAGAGCTTCAAGGGCTCGGTGTCCCTGTGGAACACCTCCAGCCTGGCTTTCACGGTCTCGGGGGCGTCGTCCTTGCGGATGTGCAGCTCCCCGCCGCAATTGTCGCAGATGCCCTCCGCCTTGGGGGGATTGTTCACTATGTGGAAGGTCTGACCGCAGTCCTTGCAGGTGCGGCGGCCGGACATGCGCTGGACTATCACCTCGTCCTCTACTTCTATGGACAAGGCGCAGTCTATCTCCACGCCCATCTCCTCCATGGTCTCGGCCTGGGGGATGGTCCGGGGCACACCGTCCAGGATGTACCCGTTTTTACAGTCTTCCTGGGCCAGCCTCTCCCGGATGATGCCGATTATCACATCGTCGGGGACCAGCTTGCCCGCTTCCACGTAGCTCTTGGCCTGAACGCCCACGGGGGTGCCCGCCTTCATGGCGGCTCTCAGGATGTTGCCGGTGGAAATGGTGGGTATGCCGAGCTCTCGGCTTAGTATCTCTGCCTGAGTACCTTTACCTGCGCCGGGAGCGCCTAAAAGTATAAGCCTCATAAGCTCATCTCCTTACTCAATCAAGGAAGCCTTTGTAGTTGCGCATGAGCATCTGCGCCTCCAGGGCACGGACGGTCTCAAGTGCAACGCCCACAACTATTATGATGGAAGTGCCGCCCAGAGAGATGCCGGTGAGGGCAGCGCTCTGGCTGAAGTGGGCCACCAGGATGGGGACCACGGCGATGATGCCCAGATAGATGGCGCCGAACAGGGTTATCTTGTTGAGCACCTTCTGGATGAACTCGCTGGTGGGCTTGCCGGGCCGGAAGCCGGGGATGTAGCCGCCGTTCTTCTTCAGGTTGTTGGCCACTTCAATGGGGTTGAACTGGATAGTGGAGTAGAAGTATGCGAAGAAAATTATAAGCAGGAAGTAGATTATCGCGTAGGGGATGGAGTTGGTGCCGAACCAGGTGCTCACCCAGCCGCTGGTCTTGCCGGCAAAGGCGGCGATGGTAGCGGGCACGGAGGCGATGGACTGGGCAAAGATGATGGGCATAACGCCGGACATGTTCACCTTCATGGGCAGGTGGGTGCTCTGGCCGCCGTACATCTTCCGGCCCACCACCCGCTTTGCATACTGCACGGGGATGCGGCGCTCGGAGTCGTTGACGAAGACTATGAGCACGATGATGGCCAGGGCTCCCAGCACCATCAGCAGCAGGACCCACCACTGGAGATTGCCCAGGATGATGTTGCGCACGCTGGTCACGAAGCTGGTGGGCAGACGGGAAATGATGCTGGCAAAGAGTATCATGGAGATGCCGTTGCCGATGCCGTGCTCGGTGATCTGCTCGCCCAACCACATGATGATGGCGGAGCCGGAGGTGAAGGTGAGGATGATGACGATGGCCGCCCAGACATTGCTCTGAGCCTCAGTCACCAGGATGCCGTTGTTCTTGATGAGCATGTAGAAGCCGAAGCCCTGCAGCAGACCGATGGCAACGGTGACGTAACGGGTGATGGACGCTATCTTCTTCTTGCCTTCCTCGCCCTCGTCCTTGCTCATCCGCTCCAGCGCGGGGATGGCGATGCACAGCAGCTGGATGATTATGGAGGCGTTGATGTAGGGCTGGATGGACAGGGCGAAGATGGTGGCGTTGGAGAACGCTCCGCCGGACATCACGTCCAGCAGGCCCAGCACGGTGTTCTGGAGCATTGCAAAGTAGCTCTGCAGTGCCGCAATGTTCACGTAAGGGACAGGGATGGCGTTGCCAAGACGATAAAGCAGAATGATGAGCAGAGTGAAGAGTATCTTCTTGCGGATATCCTCAATCCTCCAAGCATTGCGTAATGTCTGAAGCACTTATACCACCTCTGCCTTTCCGCCTGCCGCTTCGATCTTCTCTTTTGCGGTTGCGGAGAAGGCAGCAGCCTTAACGGTCAGCTTCTTGGTAACTTCGCCGTTGCCAAGGAATTTGACGCCGTACTTGCACTTGGAGACGATGCCGGCGTCCAGGAGAGCCTGGGCGTCCACAACGGCGCCGTCCTCAAACTTGTCGAGAACAGCCACGTTCACGCCGGTGAGGGGCTGGGCAAAAATGTTGTTGAAGCCTCTCTTGGGGATGCGGCGGGCCAGAGGCATCTGGCCGCCTTCAAAGCCTATGCGGGTACCGCCGCCGCTGCGGGCCTTCTGGCCCTTGTGGCCGCGGCCGGCAGTCTTGCCGTTGCCGGTGGCATGGCCTCTGCCCTTGCGCTTGTCAACATGGGTGGAGCCGGGTACGGGAGAAAGTTCATGTATATACATTCTCTAGCCCTCCTTATTCTTCGGTGACCTTCAGCAGGTAGCCGATCTTGGCTATCTTGCCCCGGGTCTGGGGATTGTCGGGCTGTACGGTCTCGTTGCCGATCTTGTGCAGACCGAGAGAGTAGGCGGTAGCTATATGGCTATCCAGCCTGCCGTTGAGGCTCTTTACGAGCTTGATCTTAAGATTTGCCATGTTCCGTCCTCCTTAGCCCTGGATCTCTTCAGGAGTCTTGCCTCTGACGGCGGCCACCTGAGCGGCGTTGCGCAGAGACTTGAGGCCTTCCATAGTGGCTGCAACCACGTTTGCGGGGTTGTTGGTGCGCAGGCACTTGGTACGGATGTTCTTTATACCGGCTGCCTCAACAACGGCACGCACGGCGCCGCCGGCGATAACGCCGGTGCCTTCCGGTGCGGGCTTGAGCAGCACGCGGCCGGCGCCGAACTCGCCCAGGACCTCATGGGGAATGGTGGTCCCCTGGAGGGTCACGGTGCAGATATTCTTCTTGGCGTCCTCCAGGCCCTTGCGGATGGCCTCGGAGACTTCGTTGGCCTTGCCCATGCCGTAGCCCACGCGGCCCTTGCCGTCGCCCACTACGCACAGAGCGGAGAACTTTGCCACACGGCCGCCCTTGACGGTCTTGCTGACGCGGTTGAGGGATACGACCTTTTCAACGAACTCGGAGGGAGCCTCGTCCTTGCGGCGGTCCCTTCTGTCATTATTGTATGCCATAATCAGTTATCCCCCTTCCTCAGAACTTCAGGCCGCCCTCACGGGCGCCCTCTGCCAGTGCTTTGACCCGGCCGTGATAGATGTAGCCGCCGCGGTCGAACACCACGTCCTCGATGCCCTTCTTCAGAGCGCGCTGGGCGATGGCCTCGCCGACTTTCTTTGCGGCCTCGATGTTGCCGCCGTTGCCTTCAAAGCCCTTCTCCACGGTGGATGCGGCTGCCAGGGTGACGCCGGCCACATCGTCGATTATCTGGGCATAGATGTTGTTTTCGCTGCGGAATACGCTGAGGCGGGGTCTCTCGGCGGTGCCGGAGATCTTGCCCCTTACTCTGTTATGGCGCTTGATGCGCTGTCCTCTGGTATCAGGTCTTTTAATCATTCAGGCACACCTCCGTTTACTTGGCGCCGGTCTTGCCTTCTTTGCGGCGGATGACTTCGTAGTCGTACTTGATGCCCTTGCCCTTGTAGGGTTCGGGAGGACGCTTGCCCCGAAGCTCTGCTGCAAACTGCCCGACCTTCTGCTTGTCGATACCCTTGACGATCACGTGGTTGGCATCGGGAACGTCGATCTGGATGTCCTCATTCTCGGACATGACCACCTGGTGGGAATAGCCCAGGTTCATGACCAGGTTCTTGCCTTCCTTGGATGCACGGTAACCTACGCCGTTTATCTCCAGCTTCTTCTCGAAGCCCTGGGTCACGCCGATGACCATGTTGTCTATCAGGGTCCGGGTCAGGCCGTGGAGAGAACGGTTCTCCTTGGTGTCGTCGGGACGGGAAACGGTGATGACGCCGTTTTCTACGCTGATCTTCATCTGAGGCACCAGGCTGCGCTCCAGGCTGCCCTTGGGGCCCTTGACGGTGATGTGGTTGTGCTCGTCAACCTTGACTTCCACTCCGGCGGGAACGGTGATGGGAGCTCTTCCTATTCTAGACATTCTGCTACCTCCTTACCAAATGAACGCAAGGACTTCGCCGCCGACGTGCTCTTTGCGGGCCTGCTTGTCGGTCATGACGCCCTTGGAAGTGGAAATGATAGCGATGCCCAGGCCTCTGAGAACGCGGGGCAGCTCGTCGGCGCCTGCATACACGCGCAGGCCGGGCTTGCTGACCCGGCGGAGACCCTGAATGGCCTTCTCCTTGCCGGGGAGATACTTGAGGGTGATGCGGATGATGCCCTGGGTGCCGTCATCAATGACCTGGTAGTTCTTGATGTAGCCTTCGTTGAGAAGGATCTCGGCGATAGCCTTCTTCATCTTGGAAGCGGGGACATCCACGGATTCATGCTTCGCGCTGCCGGCGTTGCGGATGCGGGTAAGCATATCTGCAATGGGGTCGGTGATCTGCATTGATTTTATCCTCCTAGTTTAGAGTTACTGCCTTTGGCAGTTTCGGCGGCGAGGTTCCATGTCAATACATGATTGACCATGGCCTTTCGCCATCCGTATATATTGCAGGCGGAAGGGATCGGCTTCCGCTCACAACCATGGTTTTTTGCCCGGCTCTGCCGGGCTTCGCTGCCGCCGGTACATGCTGCGCCTTCCGGCTCAGCATGTACTTTATGCAGCTTCGGGCTGCTTTAGAAGCTGGCCTTGCGCACGCCGGGGATCTGGCCCTTGTAAGCCAGCTCGCGGAAGCAGATACGGCAGATGCCGTAGTTGCGCAGGTAGGCGTGGGGACGGCCGCAGATCTTGCAGCGGTTGTACTTGCGGGTGGAGAACTTAGCAGGAGCCTGCTGTTTGAGAATCATAGATTTCTTAGCCATTTCTTAGTCCTCCTTAGCTCACGAAGGGGGCGCCCATGAGCCTGAGCAGCTCCCGGGCCTCTTCGTCGGTCTTTGCGGTGGTGGTGATGGCAATGTTCATGCCACGCAGCTTCTCTATCTTGTCGTACTCGATCTCAGGGAAGATGATCTGCTCCTTCAGGCCCAGGCTGTAGTTGCCCCGGCCGTCGAAGGCGTCGGCGGAGATACCCCGGAAGTCACGGACACGGGGCAGAGCCACGTTGAACAGACGGTCCAGGAACTCCCACATACGGTCCTGACGCAGGGTCACCTTCACGCCAACCTTCATGCCCTCACGGAGCTTGAAGTTTGCCACGGACTTCTTTGCCACGGTGGCGACGGCGTGCTGGCCGGTGATGGCGGAGATGTCCTTGATGACGGCCTCCAGAGCCTTTGCGTTATCCTTGCAGTCGCCGCAGCCCACGGACACGACTATCTTGTCCAGCTTGGGGATCTGCATGGGGGACTTGTACTGGAACTTCTCCATGAGAGCAGGAGCAACTTCCTCAAGATACTTTTTCTTCATTCTTGTCATGGTCAGTTATCTCCTTTCTCAGATTTCTGCGCCGCACTTCTTGCAGACACGGACCTTCTTGCCGTCCACTATCTTGTGGCCGACCCGGGTGCCCTTGCCGCACTTGGGGCAGACCAGCTGCACCTTGCAGGCGTAGATGGGGGTCTCGATCTTGATGATGCCGCCGTCCTGGCCCTGCTTCTGGGGCTTCTGGTGCTTGGTGGCCACGTTCACGCCCTCGACGACGACTTTCATTGCCTTGGGGTCGGCAGACAGGACCTTGCCCTGCTTGCCCTTGTCCTTGCCGGACAAAACGATGACTTTATCGTCTCTCTTGATGTTCATATCTCTTTGCCCTCCATTAAATCACTTCGGGAGCCAGGGAAAGGATCTTCATGTATTCCTTGTCACGGAGCTCACGGGCGACGGGTCCAAAGATACGGGTGCCGCGGGGGTTCTTATCGCCGGTGTTGATAAGAACGGCGGCATTCTCGTCGAAACGGACGTAGGTGCCGTCGGCGCGGCGGACGGGCTTGACGGTACGGACCACAACGGCCTTCACCACGTCGCCCTTCTTCACCTGGCCGCCGGGGGCAGCCTTGCGGACGGAGCACACTACAACGTCACCGATGCTGGCATACTTGCGCTTGGAGCCGCCAAGCACGCGGATGCACTTCAGTTCCTTGGCGCCGGTATTGTCGGCGACCTTCAGATAAGATTCCTGCTGTATCATTCTGGCGCCTCCTTACTTAGCCTTCTCTACTATTTCGACCACGCGCCATCTCTTGTCCTTGGACAGGGGGCGGGTCTCCATCACCCGGACGATATCGCCGACGCCGCACTCGTTGTTCTCATCGTGGGCCTTCAGGCGGTAGGTACGTCCGATGATCTTCTTATAGGTCTTGTGGGCGACCCGGTCCTCCACGATGACCACAACGGTCTTGTCCATCTTGTCGGAGACGACCTTGCCTACGCGGGTCTTACGGGAAGTAGTTCTTTCTTCATTCATAATTGCTTACCTCCTCAATTCTGCTTCTCGCTCAGCACGGTCTTGACACGGGCTATGTCACGGCGCACAGCAGAGATCTTGGTGGGGTTGTCAAGATGATTGGTGGCGTGCTGCATACGGAGCATGAAGAGGTCCTTCTTCAGCTCCACCAGTTTGTTCTGGAGCTCATCCACGGAAAGGGAGCGTATTTCGTTTGCCTTCATCTTATTCACCACCGTTCTCAGTCTCGTTGCCCTTGGCGACTATCTTGGTCTTGATGGGCAGTTTGTGGCTGGCAAGGCGGAGAGCCTCACGGGCGGTCTCCTCGGAGACGCCTGCGATCTCAAACATCACTCTGCCGGGCTTGACGACAGCGACCCAGTACTCGGGGGAGCCTTTACCGGAACCCATACGGGTCTCGGCGGGCTTTGCGGTGACGGGCTTGTCGGGGAAGATCTTGATCCAGACCTGGCCGCCGCGCTTGGTGTAACGGGTCATGGCGATACGGGCTGCCTCTATCTGGTTGGAGGTGATCCAGCCGGGCTCCTGGGCCACAAGGCCGAAATCACCGTAGTTGACTACGTTGCCGCGGGTAGCCTTGCCCTTCATGCGGCCGCGCTGTACTCTGCGGTACTTGACTCTCTTAGGCATTAACATTAGTCGTTGCCTCCTTCCTTAGCAGGGGCAGCGCTGCGGGGCCCACGGTTGTAACCGCCCTGGCCGGCAGGTCTGCTGCCATAAGGCTGACGGCGCTCGCCGCCCTGGCCGCGGTTGTCCCGGCCGTAGCCGCCCTGACGGCGCTCGCCGCCCCGGCGGTCGTCCCGGCGCCGGCGCTCACCGGCGGGCTTGGACAGGTCCATGGTACGGGGGGTGGTGCGCAGGGTCTGGGAGAGGACCTCGCCCTTGTATATCCAGACCTTCACGCCGATGCGGCCGTAGGTGGTGTTCGCCTCGGCAAAGCCGTAGTCGATGTCGGCACGGATGGTCTGCAGGGGGATGGTGCCCTCGTGATAGCACTCGCTGCGGGCTATCTCGGCGCCGCCGAGACGGCCGCCGCACTTGACCTTGATGCCCCGGGCGCCCATTCTCATGGCGCGGCCCATGGCATTCTTCATTGCACGGCGGAAGCCGATGCGCTTCTCCAGCTGCTGGGCGATGTTCTCAGCCACCAGCTGGGCATTGGTGTCGGGGGTACGGACCTCAACGATGGAGAGAGCCACGGGCTTGCCGATGAGCTTCTCCACTTCCTGGCGCAGGCGCTCTATCTCCTGGCCGCCCTTGCCGATGACAACGCCGGGACGGCTGCAGTGGATATAGATGCGGACCTTTGCGCTGTCGCGCTCTATCTCGATGGTGGGGACACCGGCGGAATAGAGGGTCTTCTTCAAAAACTGGCGGATCTTGTAGTCCTCGACTATCAGATCGCCTACCTTGTCCTCTCTTGCGTACCATCTGGAATCCCAGTCCTTGATGACGCCGACACGCAGGCCGTGAGGATTAACTTTCTGTCCCATAATTCTGCCTCCTTCCCTTAGTCTCTCTCAGCCACGGCGATGGTGATGTGGCTGGTGCGCTTGTTGATGCGGTACATACGGCCCTGAGCTCTGGGCATGCCCCTCTTGAGGATGGGGCCGGCGTTTGCGTAAGTCTCGCAGACGTAGAGCTTCTCGGGGTCCATTTCAAAGTTGTTCTCGGCATTGGCCATGGCGCTCTTGAGCACCTTTATCATCAGCTCGCAGCCGGCCTTGGGGGTGTTCTCCATCAGGGCCATTGCCAGCTTTGCGTCCTTGCCGCGAATCATGTCGCAGATGATCTCAACCTTGCGGGGAGAAATACGGGCGTATTTGTGCTCCGCACGGGCAATTTTCTTCTCGTCCATTTTCTCTCCTCCTTACTTACCGGTCTTGCTGCCGGCGTGGCCGCGGAAGGTACGGGTGGGGGCGAACTCGCCCAGCTTGTGGCCCACCATATCTTCGGTGACATACACGGGAACATGACGGCGGCCGTCATGCACGGCGATGGTGTGTCCGACAAAGGACGGGAATATGGTGGAGGAACGAGACCAGGTCTTCACGACCTGCTTGTTGCCGGTCTTGTTCATCTCTTCGACTCTCTTCAGCAGCTCGGGAGCAACGAAGGGGCCTTTCTTTATGCTTCTGCTCATTTATCTATTCCCTCCTTACTTAGCGTTGCGGCGCTTGACTATGAACTTATCGGTGCGGTTCTTAGTCTTGCGGGTCTTGTAACCCAGTGCGGGCTTGCCCCAGGGGGTAACGGGGCCGGGACGGCCGATGGGGGACTTGCCTTCGCCGCCGCCGTGGGGGTGGTCGCAGGGGTTCATGACGGAGCCGCGGACGGTGGGACGGATGCCCATGTGGCGCTTGCGGCCGGCCTTGCCGATGTGGACGTTGGCGTGGTCGATATTGCCCACCTGGCCCACGGTGGCGAAGCACTCCAGGCGCACCTTGCGGTACTCGCCGGAGGGGAGACGCACGGTGGCCATGCCGTTCTCCTTGGCCATCAGCTGAGCGGCCACGCCGGCGCTGCGCACCAGCTGGGCGCCCTTGCCGGGGTAGAGCTCGATGTTGTGGATAACGGTGCCCACGGGGATGTTGGCCAGGGGCAGAGCGTTGCCGGGCTTGATGTCGGCGGCGGCGGAGGAGACTATGCTGTCTCCGGCGGCCAGGCCCACGGGGGCCAGGATGTAGCGGCGCTCGCCGTCTTCATACTCGCACAGGGCGATGTAAGCGCTGCGGTTGGGGTCGTACTCCAGACGAAGGACCTTGGCGCCGACATCCAGCTTGTTGCGCTTGAAGTCGATAACGCGGTACTTCTGGCGGTTGCCGCCGCCCTGATGGCGGACGGTGATGCGGCCGTAGCTGTTGCGGCCGGCGTTCTTCTTGAGAACCTCTACCAGGGACTTCTCGGGCTTTACGTGCTTGTCCACACCGTCAAAGCCGGAGACGGTCATGTGACGTCTGGAAGGAGTTGTAGGTCTGTAAGTTTTGATAGACATTCTTTATTCCTCCCTTATGCCATGCCCTCAAAGAGCTCGATGTTCTTGGAGTCGGCGCTGAGCTTCACGACTGCCTTCTTCCAGGAGGCGGTCCTGCCCATGGGGTAAGCGCCGGTACGCTTTGCCTTGCCCATCATGTTGATGGTGGTGACCTTGATGACCTTGACGCCGAAGATCTCCTCGATGGCCTTCTTTATCTCGATCTTGTTGGCATCCTTGGCAACCTCGAATGCGTACTTCTTGATGTCCAGGTCTTCCATGGACTGCTCGGTGATGATGGGACGGATGATAACGTCATATGCGGTCTTCATCAGGCGTACACCTCCTCGATCTTGGCAAGGGCAGCCTTGTCAACTACCATCTTGCCGCTGGTGAGTATCATGTAGGGGCTGAGGATGTTGGCCACGGTGGTGCTCACGCCGGCGATGTTCCGGGCGGACTTGATGACCGCTTCGTCAACGTTCTCGGTCACTACGAGAGCCTTGCCTTCTACGCCGATCTTGGTGAGGAAGTTCTTGAAGGCCTTGGTCTTTATCTCTTCCATCTTCAGCCCGTCGATGACGATGATCTCGGCATCGGCAGCCTTGGCGGAGAGGGCGGACTTGAGAGCCAGGCGCTTGACCTTCTTGTTGAGGGTGTAGCTGTAATCCCGGGGCTTGGGGGCAAAGGCTACGCCGCCGTGATACCACACGGGGGAGCCTGCGTAACCGGCGCGGGCGCGGCCGGTGCCCTTCTGGCGCCAGGGCTTTCTGGTGGTGTAGGAAACTTCGCCCTTGGTGAGAGCGCTCTGGGTGCCCTGGCGGCAGTTGGCCAGGTGGTTCTTGACGGAGTCATGCAGGACGCTCTTGTTGGGCTCGATGCCGAAAATGGCCTCGGAGAGCTGGATCTCGCCGATCTTCTCGCCTGCCATATTAAATACGTTTGCTTTAGGCATTTATGCTGCTCTCCTTTCTTTACTTGGTACGTGCGGAAGCCTTCTGGGGATTGACACGGGCGGAAGCCTTCTGAGGATTGAGGCTGATACCGGCGCCCTCGCCCTTCCTGACAGGCTGGGTCTTGGCGGTGGACTTGATGTACACGATGCTGCCCTTGGGGCCGGGGACGGCGCCGCGGATGGCTATCATGTTCAGCTCTGCGTCGACCTTCACCACATCCAGATTCTGGACGGTGACCTGGTCCACGCCCATGTGGCCGGCCTGCTTCTTGCCCGGGAATATGCGGGAAGGATCAGTGCTGGAGCCCATGGAGCCGGCGTGACGGTGAACGGGACCGCCGCCGTGGCTGGTGGGGGTGCGGCCCTGGCCGAAGCGCTTGACGACGCCGGCGTAGCCCTTGCCCTTGCTGGTGCCGGTGACGTCCACCTTCTCGCCTTCGGCGAAAACGTCGGCCTTCACTACATCGCCGACTTCAAGCTTGCTGCTGTCCTCCAGCCGGAACTCCTTCAGGTGCTTTACCATGCCTACGCCCGCCTTCTTCAGGTGGCCCTGCTCAGGCTGGCTCAGCTTCTTCTCGGCCACTTCCTCGTAGCCGAACTGGACTGCTTCGTATCCTTCCTTCTCCTTGGTCATCTTCTGCACGACCACGCAGGGGCCGGCCTCGATGACGGTGACGGGAATGACCTTACCAGTCTCGTCGAAGATCTGCGTCATGCCGACCTTCTTGCCGATGATGGCTTTCTTCATTTTATTTCCTCCTATCGGTTATTGGTTGCCTCGCTTGACCCGGGTGTTGGGGCCCGTCCAGAGGCTGGCAACTTAACCCGTCCGCATACGCAAGCTGCGGACAATGGGTCGTTGACTTGTGGGTTTTGCGGGGTTTGGGGTCTTTGCTCAGAGCTTGATCTCGATCTCCACGCCGGCGGGGACTTCCAGATTCATCAGGGCCTCAACGGTCTTCTGGTTGGGGCTGAGGATGTCGATAAGGCGCTTGTGGGTGCGGCGCTCGAACTGCTCGCGGCTGTCCTTGTACTTGTGGACGGCGCGGAGGATGGTGACTATCTCGGTCTTGGTGGGCAGGGGGATGGGACCGGACACCTTTGCGTCGGTGCGCTTTGCCGCCTCGACTATGGTCTCGGCTGCCTTGTCGATGAGCTGATGATCGTAGGCCTTCAGGCGGATACGGATCATGTTCTTGTTGTTTGCTGCCATGTGTTTTCTCCTTTTCGTACGTTTTGTTCGGCGGCATTGGCTCCGCCTTTTACTATGCGTACGGATGAAACCGGAATTCTTATACACACAACCGTGCGTATCAGACCGCGTCCGAAAAACAAACCGGCTTTTCAGCCGGTCAATCCCCCGTCCACGCGATATACGCGTGTATCAGATAGGTTTCAGCCGCCCGATTGCGTGTTGAAAATGCTTTCAACACCGGACATACTCCACGGAAGTTACCTCGCGCTGCGAGCAATCTCCCGCTTCATCGCATAATACCCCCATGCTCTCGCACGCAGGCTCAAATAATATACCAAGTAATCCCTCTGATGTCAAGAGAATTTTCTCTTTTCTGTAAAAATTTTTTCCTTATTTTTTGTGCAGGCTCCACGAAATTTCAAAACTAAAAAGGCCGGGGCGGACCCGGCCTTTTTAGTGGGCTTTCAGCTACAATATATTGTGTTTCCCCCTGCATCCGGGCACTATTCCCCCGTCCCGGCCCGCTCTTTCAACCGGTCTTTCAATCCGTCCGCCGCCTCCAGCAGGGCCCGGCCCTCCTTCAGCAGCAGCTCCCCGGCGGGGGTGAGGCCCAGCATGCGGTTGGAGCGGCTGATGAGGCTGACGCCCAGCTCCTTTTCCAGGGCGGACACCGCCCGGCTCACGGTGGAGTGGCTGGTATAGAGGCTGCGCCCGGCGGCGGAGAAGCTGCCGCTCTCGGCGGCGGAGACGAACATCCTCAGCTGTTCCAGCTCCATGGCCTGCCGCTCAGTAATTGAAGGTATAGGGCAGCAGCTCCGAGAGCTTGTAGCTCACGTAGCGGTCCCCGGCCTTGGCGCAGAGCACCTCCATATCCGGGGAGAACTCCGCCAGAAACTGGCGGCAGGCCCCGCAGGGGGTGCACCAGTTCTCGCTGTCGGCATAGATGGCTATGCGGCGAAACTCCCTGTGGCCCTCGCTGACCGCCTTGCAGCAGGCGGTGCGCTCGGCGCAGATGGTGCTGCCCAAAGCGGCGTTTTCCACGTTGCAGCCGGTATACACCGTGCCGTCGCTGCACTCCAGGGCGGCGCCCACGGGGAAGCGGGAATAGGGGACATAGGCATTCAGCGAAGCTTTCTTCGCTCTGGACATAAGTTCTCTGTCAGTCATTATTCTCCCTCTCCTTGTTCAGTAGTATCATCATCCAGTATGATCTCCCAGTTTTCAAAATCATACAGGGGATTTCCCAAATTGGCGTTCAGGCCCCTTATCATGCCCCGGTGGACGATTATCTCCTGGTGCTCAAAGCCTATGGCGATGAGCAGGCCCCGGGTGGCCACGTGCTCGTAGAAGGTCTGGTACATGCTGGAGCGGGTGGCGTCGGAGGCGGCCAGGTAGTTCTCCAGCAAGCTCAGGTAGATGGTGTCGGTACTGCGGGAGTAGTTCAGCTCGTCCTCCGGGTCCAGCAGCTCCGTCAAGTCGAAGTTGTTGCGCAGCTTCACCTCGCCGTAGTACATGTCGAAGTCGCCCTCCTCCAGGGCGGTCATGTAATCGCTCCAGGTCAGCTCCTGCACGTCTATCTTCAGGCCTATGCTGGCCATGTCCTCGGCAAACTTCTGGCACATGCCGGTCTTTGCGCTGCTGTCGCTGCAGACGATGAGGGTGAGGCTGGCGTCCTCGCCGGCAGACATGTACTCCAGCCAGCCGTCCCCGTCATAGTCCTTCAGTCCCGCGTTCTCCAGGATGGACTTGCAGGAGTTCAGGTTGTACTCCATGGTCTCGGCATAGAGCTCCGGGTAGGCGGCGCAGGTGGGGTACATGGCCACGGAGGAGCCCACGCCGTTGCCGTGGAGCAGCTCCTCGGCAAAGTAGTCCCGGTCGAAGGCGTAGTTCATGGCCATGCGTATGGTGTCATAGCGGCCCAGGGTGCTCTCGTTGTTGAACTGTATATAGTGGAGATTGGTGGTGGGATAGCTGCGTATCTCGCTGGTGCGGGCGTAGCCCAGGTTGGTATAGCTGGAGGGGTCGTTGGTGACCACGTCGATGATGCCGTCGTCAAAGGCGCTGATGATGCTCTCGGCGGAGGCGTACTCCTTCAGGTACACCGTGTCCACCGGCAGGTCCTGGTAATTCTCGTAACCCTCATAGGCCACCAGGGCGGTATAGTCCGCATTGTAGGTATAGGGCCCGCTGCCCGTGGGCCGGGGCTCGTTCATCTCCCCGTATTTTATAATAGGTATGTTCAGCAGCTTTACGAACTGGGTGTCCCCTATGCCCAGGGTGACATAGAAGTTCTCGTCGTCATAACCGGCGCCCTGGAAGCTGGAGAAGCGCCCCCTGTAGCGGTCGGAGTTGATGGCCATGTTCAGAGAGTAGCTCAGGTCCCGGCCGGTGACCGGGGTGCCGTCGTGGAAGACGTGGCCCTCCCCTATCTTGAAGGTCCAGCTCTTGCCGTCCTCGGTGCAGCTCCACTCGGTTATCACATTGGGGATGGCCTCAAAGTTGGTGTCCACCTCCACCATGTTCTCGTACACCAGGCTGCACACCAGCTGGTTGGAGCGGTTGGTGGCTATGAGGGGGTTGAAGGAATAGTTGGTGTTGCAGTTGAGGGAGAACACATTGTCCGCCCCCAGGGAGCGGGTCACGTCCTTGCCCTCGGTGGAGTCCGGGATGCCGGCATAGGGGTCGTCGGAGCTTCCGTCGCTGCACCCGGCGCAGCTGAGCAGCATGGCCAGGGTCAACAGCAATGTCAGCATCTTGAATATTTTCTTCATGAGTCTCTCCTTAGTTTCAAAGCACTATGGCGGCGCCCTGGCTGCCCCGGCGTCCCCTGGTGTAGCGGTGGGACCAGTATTTGTCATGGCTGCACATGGTGCACTCCGTGGAAATGTCTATGTTCTCCGCCTTCACTCCCAGCTGCATCAGCCGCCGGGCGTTGGCCGCCCGCAGGTCCACCAGGGTCTTCCCGTCCTCCCGCAGTTCAAAGAGGCCCCGGGTATCTCCCCCCAGGTAGCGGCCTATGGCCAGGGGCACGTCCTCATCGGTCTCAAAGCAGCAGCGGCCTATGGATGGGCCTATGGCCGCCCGGATGCTCTCCGGCCCGGCCCCCAGGCTCTCCATCTTCTCCAGGGCGTTTTTCAGGATATCCCCCACGGAGCTGCGCCAGCCGCAGTGTATGGCGGCGGCCACGGAGTGCTCCCCGTCCCACAGCAGCACCGGCACGCAGTCGGCCACCATGCACAGCAGGGGCAGGCCCTTCACATTGCTGACTATGCCGTCGGCCTCGTAGGGCACGGGGGACATGCACACATGCCGGTCCTTTTCCGTCACTATGCGCACCTCGTTGCCGTGGACCTGCTTTGTGACGGCCATGCCGTCTATGCCCACGCCCATGAGGGCGCAGAGGCGGCGGTAGTTCTCCCGCACGGCCTCCGGCTCGTCCCCCCGGTTGGCCCCCAGATTCAGGGAGGCAAAGTCCCCCTTGCTCACCCCGCCGTAGCGGGTGGTGAAGGCGTGGCGGGCACCTATTATGTCGGAGCTCATATATATGAGCCCCTTCTCGTTGTTTTCCTTAAAGCTCATGGTATCTCCGTCCTGCCGGCACGGGCAGGCTCCGCTGCCGGCTCACTGGTTCCTGCCGCAGCATTCCTTGTATTTAAGCCGCCTGCTGCCGTCGGCCTTCATCTTGCCGCAGGGGCAGGGGTCGTTGCGGCCGGGCTTGGGGGCCTTCTTCACCGGCTGCTTTTTCACCGGCTCGCCCCCCACGTTGGCGGCGGCGTTCTTTGCCACGGCCTTGCGCTCTATGGGCTGCTCCCGGCGCACCTGCACGGTGTACATGCGCCGGACGGTCTCCTCCCTTATGCCGTGGACCATGGCCTCGAACATGTCGAAGCCCTCCTGCTTGTAGGCGTCTATGGGCTTTACGGCGCCGTAGCCTCTCAGGCCTATGCCCCGCTTCAGCTCGCTCATGGCGTCGATATGGTCCATCCAGTACTCGTCCACCACCCGGAGCATGATGACCCGCTCCAGCTCCCGCATCAGGGGGACGCCGTTGGGGGCCGGGCCGAAGGCGGCCTCCCGGGCGGCGTAGACCTTCTCCGCCAGCTCGTTCACCTTCTCCGCCACCTGCTCCCATTTGGCAAAGCCGCCGAAGTCCTCTATCTTAAAGGTGCCCGGGCGCATGAACAGCTTCTCAAAGGGCTGGAGCGCGGCGTCCAGCTGCTGCTGGTTCTCCGCGGCGCCGCCGCCCAGGCCGTCGGACACGGTGGAATTCACGAACTCCCGGACCATGCTCATTATCTGCTGGTGGATATCCTCCCCGTCCAGCACCTTGCGCCGCTCGCCGTAGATGATGTTTCGCTGCTGGTTCATCACGTCGTCGTATTCCAGCACGCTCTTACGGGTCTGGAAGTTCCGGCTCTCCACGGTCTTCTGGGCCTGCTCTATGGCTCCGGAGAGCATCTTGTGGTCCAGAGGCATGTCCTCGTCCACCTTCAGAGTCTCCATCATGTTCATTATCCGCTCGGAGCCGAAAAGGCGCATCACGTCGTCGGTGAGGGCCAGGTAGAAGCGGCTCTCCCCCGGGTCCCCCTGACGGCCGGCGCGGCCCCGCAGCTGATTGTCTATACGTCTTGACTCGTGGCGCTCGGTGCCCAGGATGAAGAGGCCCCCGGCGGCCCTCACCTTCTCCGCCTCGGCGTCGGTGACGGCCTTGTGCTCCTTCAGCTTCTGGGCAAAGAGGCTGCGGGCCTCCAGTATGTCCTTGTCGGCGGTGTCCCCATAGCCGGTGGCCTCGCTGATTATCTCCTCGGTATAGCCCGCCTTGCGCAGGTCGTTCTTGGCCAGATACTCGGCGTTGCCCCCCAGCATGATGTCCGTGCCTCGGCCGGCCATGTTGGTGGCTATGGTGACGGCCCCCAGCTTGCCGGCCTGGGCCACTATCTCCGCTTCCTTCTCGTGGTACTTGGCGTTCAGCACCGTGTGGGCTATGCCCCGCTTCTTCAGCAGGGAGGACAGGTACTCGCTCTTCTCTATGGACACGGTGCCCACCAGCACCGGCTGCCCCTTCTCGTGGCAGGCGGCTATCTGCTCGATGATGGCCCGGTTCTTCCCCGTCTCGTTTTTATACACCACGTCCGGGTCGTCCAGACGGATGACCGGCTTGTTGGTGGGTATCTCTATGATGTCCAGGCGGTATATGGCCTCGAACTCCTCCGCCTCGGTGACGGCGGTGCCGGTCATGCCGGAGAGCTTGTCATACAGGCGGAAGTAGTTCTGGAAGGTGATGGTGGCCAGGGTCTTGTTTTCCTTCTGCACGTCCACATGCTCCTTGGCCTCTATGGCCTGGTGCAGGCCCTCGGAGTAGCGGCGGCCCAGCATCAGACGGCCGGTGAACTCATCCACTATGATGATCTCCCCGTCCTTGACTATATAGTTTATATCCCGCTTCATTATGCCGTGGGCCTTCAGGGCCTGGTTTATATGGTGGCTGAGGGTGGCGTTCTCCATGTCCGCCAGGTTCTCCAGGTTGAAGGCCTTCTCCGCCTTGGCTATGCCCCGGGCGGTGAGGGTTGCGGTCTTGGCCTTTTCGTCCACCACATAGTCGGCGTCCAGGTTCTCGTCCTCTTCCTCCTTCTCGTCCACGGAGGTGTAGACCTGCTTTTTCAGCCTGCTGACAAAATCGTCCGCCCGGCGGTACAGGTCGGTGCTCTCGTCCCCCTGGCCGGAGATGATGAGGGGGGTCCTGGCCTCGTCTATGAGTATGGAGTCCACCTCGTCCACTATGGCGAAGGCGTGGCCCCGCTGGACCATGTTCTCCTTGTACAGGGCCATGTTGTCCCTCAGGTAGTCAAAGCCCATCTCGTTGTTGGTGCCGTAGGTGATGTCGCAGTTGTAGGCCGCCCGGCGCTCCTCATTGGTGAGGCCGTGGACTATTAGGCCCACGCTGAGGCCCAGGAAGCGGTGGACCTTGCCCATCCACTCGCTGTCGCGCTTGGCCAGGTAGTCGTTGACGGTGACTATGTGCACCCCTTTGCCGGTCAGGGCATTGAGATAGGCGGGGAGCACGGCCACCAGGGTCTTGCCTTCGCCGGTCTTCATCTCGGCTATGCGCCCCTGGTGCAGCACTATGCCGCCGATGAGCTGCACTCTGAAGGGCTTCATGCCCAGCACCCGCCAGGCCGCCTCCCTCACCGTTGCAAAAGCCTCGGGCAGGATATCGTCCAAAGTCTCCCCCTGGGCCAGGCGCTCCTTGAAGAGCCGGGTCTTCTCCCTAAGCTCTGCGTCGCTGAGGGTGGAGTACTCCCCTTCCAGCGCCTCTATCTCGTCCGCTATGGGGTATATCTTTTTCAGCTCTCTGTCGGAATAGGAGCCGAACAGTTTATTGAGTATGCCCATTACACTGTGCCTTTCTCTTGTTGATTTCCGGGGCCCCTGCCGGGCCCCATGCCGATACAGAGCATATTGTAGCACATCTTTGTGAACAAAAAAAGTATAATGTTGTCTCCCGGGGCAGATATAATCGTTGCCATCCCCGTCTTTTTATGGTAGAATTTCAATTTGTTAAAAAGAGAAGGGGAGATGCTCTGCCCTATGAACAAGATAGGCTTTGACAACGAGAAATATCTGAAGCTCCAGTCCCAGAATATCCGGGACAGGATAAGCAAGTTCGGCGGGAAACTGTACCTGGAATTCGGCGGCAAGCTCTTTGACGACTACCACGCCTCCCGGGTGGTGCCCGGCTTCAAACCTGACAGCAAGGTGAACATGCTGCTGGAGATGAAGGAGGACGCGGAGATAGTCATCGCCATCTCCGCCGACGACATAGAGCGCAGCAAGCGCCGGGGGGACCTGGGTATCACCTACGACGAGGACACCCTCCGCCTTATCGACGCCTTCCGGGGCATAGGCCTGTACATAGGCAGCGTGGTCATCACCCACTACCGGGGCCAGGCCGTGGCCGACCAATTCAGAAATCGGCTGGAGAGACTGGGCATCCGGGTGTACAAGCACTACATCATCCCCGACTACCCCTCCAACGTGCCCCTCATAGTCTCCGAGGAGGGCTTCGGCAAGAACGATTACATAGAGACTCAGCGCAGCCTGGTGGTGGTCACCGCCCCCGGCCCCGGCTCCGGCAAGATGGCCACCTGCCTCAGCCAGCTCTACCACGAGCACAAGCGTGGCATCAGCGCAGGCTACGCCAAGTTCGAGACCTTCCCCGTGTGGAACCTGCCTCTCAAGCACCCGGTGAACCTGGCCTACGAGGCCGCCACCGCCGACCTGGACGACGTGAACATGATAGACCCCTTCCATCTGGAGGCCTACGGCGTCACCACCGTCAACTACAACCGGGACGTGGAGATCTTCCCGGTGCTGGAGGCAATATTCAAGCGCATCTACGGCTCCAGCCCCTACAAGAGCCCCACGGACATGGGGGTGAACATGCTGGGCTTCTGCATAAAGGACGACGAGGTCTGCGTTGAGGCCTCCAAGCAGGAGATACTCCGCCGCTACTATGCCGCCGCCTGCGGCGTGCGCCGGGGCACCTCCGACCCCAGCGAGGTGAGGAAGATAGAGCTCATCATGAACTCTCTGGGCCTCAGCAGCGCCGACAGGCCCGTGGTGGCCGCCGCCCTGGATAAGGCGGAAAAGACCGGCGGCCCCGCCGTGGCCCTGGAGCTCAACGACGGGCGCATAGTCACCGGCAAGACCTCCTCCCTGCTGGGGGCCTCCTCCGCCTGCCTGCTCAACGCCGTGAAGGCCCTGGCGGGCATAGACAAGAAGCTGCCCCTCATAGCCCCCGGCGTCATCGAGCCTATCCAGCACCTGAAGGTGGAACACCTGGGCAACCACAACCCCCGGCTCCATACCGACGAACTGCTCATAGCTCTGTCCATCTGCTCCGTCACAAACCCCATGGCCGCCTGCGCCATAGAACAGCTGGACCTGCTGAAGGGCTGCGAGGCCCACTCCTCCGTCATCCTCTCCCATGTGGACGAGGACCTGTTCAAGAAGCTGGGCATCAACATCTCCTTCGAGCCCAAGTACCAAGCCAAGAAGCTGTTCCATAAGTAAAGCAAAAAATTCATGGCCCGGCAAAATTCCCCAGAATTTTGCCGGGCCATGACGTATGTATCTCCTTCACTTTTTCAGCTCTCCGGGGCTTATGCCGAAGCTCTCCCGGAAGGCCCGGTGGAAGGCGGAATAGTCCCCGAAGCCGCTCTCGGCGGCGGCCTTGCCCACCGTCATGCCCTCCCTTATGAGCCGGGCGGCGTGGAGCAGGCGCTTTTGCCGCACATAGGCGTGGACGCTGCTGCCGGTCTGGGCCTTGAACAGGCGCATGAAGTGGTACTTGCTGAGATAGGCCTGCTCCGCCAGCTGCTCCACGCTCAGCTCCTTCCCCAGGTTCTCGTTTATGTAGGACAGGACCCGGCGTATCTTGGGGTCGTACTGGCTCTCCCCCGGCTCCGAGGAGGCCGCCGTCATCCTCCCTATGTATATCAGCAGCTGGACAATGAAGCTCTCCCGCAGGGCCTGTGCCCCGAAGCCCCGGTCCTCCGCCGCCGCCTCATAGGCGGAGAGCACCTCCTCTATGGCCCGGCGCTGCTGCTCCGTGGGCAAGAGAAGATGCTTCCCGCTCCTGTCCGCCTGGTCGAAGCAGTCCGTCAGTCTGGCCTCCGGTATGCCGCGGGAAAAATACTTCCCGTCCAGATATATGATTATCCTCTCGTAGGGCTCGGACTTGTCGATAAGGGCCCGGTGTATGGTGTGGTGCTTTATAAGCAGCACGCTCCAGGGCGTGAGGGCATAGCTGCTGCCCTCCACGATATAGTCCACCCGCCCGGACAGCAGCAGCACTATCTTGTCAAACTCGTGGAAGTGGAAGTCCAGCTCCTGGCCCGCCGTGTCCCGCAGATGGAAATAGTGGTAGCTCTCCCGGAGATAGCCCGCCCGGCTGACGCTGGTATCCTCTCTCATGCCGCCACCTCCTTTATATGGGCAATATTTTATAGCATCATATGCAATAATTCAAGTGCTGCGCACAGTTATCATTGCAAATATTCCGGGCAGTGCAGAGCCCGCCGGAAATTCCGGCGGGCTTTCAGATTTATTCTCTGGATCTGTCTCTTATCTCAGGCACTCGAAGCCGTCCTCGCTGGGCTTTTCCACCTTGGGCTTCACGGCCTTTTTCTGCATATTCATTATGAGCAGCCACTCATACAGCAGCAGCTGCATGGCAGCACCCAGCATTATCATGTGCATGCCCATATACCTGTCGTCCGCCAGAGCCATGATGCACATCATGACCCCCATCATGATGGTGAAAAAGCTCTGCCAGGTCTTCACCGCCCCGTAGGCAAAGCCCGCCGCCCGGAAGAAGGCCATCATGGCGGTTATTATGGCCATCATCTCTATGAGGTAGGACCAGATGACGCTGTTGAGGGCGTTCTGCTTGTAGCAGATTATCAGCCACAGGGCATAGAGCACTATGGGCAGGGTGCTGCCCAGGCAGGCCAGGGCCGGGTGGCGCAGCTTGCCGTACTTGTCGTTGGCGCTGCCCAGCACCAGGGGGAAGGCCAGGCCGGAGGCTATGGCCAGCAGGGACAGCACCAGCAGCAGCTTGGCGTCCTGGTCCGTCTCGCTGGTGGCAATGAGCACCACTCCCCCAAGGGCCATCATCAGGCCGCCGGCCCAGCGGGCTATGGTGAAGAGCTTGCCCTCATTTTTCAGAGCCTGACAGAAATCCGTGGGTATATACAGCTTCTCGCTGCGGGCCTGCTCTATGAAGCGGTTGAAGAGCACCGCCGAGGCCAGGATGGCCAGGGGCACCAGGTAGTTGAACACACTGTGCTCCGCCAGCCCCGCCTCGTCAAAGGCCATCTGGTCCTGGAGCCAGCGGAAAAACACCCCGAAGGCTCCGGCTCCGCAAACATAGCAGGAAATCTCCAAAGATCTTTTTTGCATAATCACATTCCCGTTTCAATAACTATTGATTGAAGCCCTGTCCCTCTTTGGGCCAGGGGAACATAACAGATTAATTTTATACTCATTTGTCCCTACAGTCAAGGAGAAACGGAGGCTTTGCCATGAAAAGGACTCTTATTGCAGCATATCTGGCCCTGCTTGTCACTTTTGTGCCCGCCTTCTGCCTGGTCTGGCGCAGCGGCGGAGCCGCTCCGGAGCCCAGTCCTGCCGCCGCCCCCTCAACGCTCAGCCTCCGGGAGAGCGCCTCTCCCGCTCCCGCTCCATCTCCGGCGGCCTCGGCCAGCCCCGGTCCAAGCCCCACGCCCGCAGTCTCCCCGGCGGCGGAGCCGGCGCCGGAGCGGCTGCTGGTGAAGTGCGGGCCGGAGGTCTACGACGTGGACATGCAGGAATACCTTATCGGCGTGGTGGCGGCGGAGATGCCCGCCAGCTTTCAGCCGGAGGCCCTGAAGGCCCAGGCGGTGGCCGCCAGGACCTACGCCATGTACTGCGCCGAGACCTGCCGCCACAGCGACGCCCAGGTCTGCACCGACTACGCCTGCTGCCAGGCCTGGATAAGCCGGGAGGACATGGAGAACAACTGGGGTGAAAGCTTCGAAAGCTACTACGCCGCCGTCAGCCAAGCGGTGGAGGAGACGGAGGGGGAGTATCTGATCTATGAGGGCCAGCCGGTGTTTGCCGCCTTCCACTCCTCTTCCTGCGGGGCCACCGAGGACTGCGGCGCCATATGGAACCCCCTGCCCTATCTGGTGAGCGTCTCCAGCCCGGAGAGCGCCGACACCGTCCCCGGCTTTGTGAGCCGGGTGGAGCTGAGCTCTCTGGACTTTCGGGACACGGTGCTCTCCGCCTATCCCTGGGCGGACTTTACCGGGGAGGAGAGCTCCTGGGTGGGCGAAATTAGCCTGGAGGACAGCGGCCGGGTGGCCTGGGCTGTGCTGGGGGGCGTGGAGATATCCGGCACGGAGATACGCAGTCTCTTCTCCCTGCGCTCCACCGCCTTCACCCTGGAATACACCGGTACGGGCTTCCTCTTCACCGTCACCGGCTACGGCCACGGCGTGGGAATGAGCCAGTACGGGGCGGACCTCATGGCTGCCCAGGGCAGCGATTACACCCAAATACTGGCTCATTATTACCCCGGCACCACTCTGGTGAAATGAGGCGCCGGACAAGGCTATACTTATTTTATGCGTTTATAGGTCACGAAGCAGTAGCGCAGGCCGTCTTCCTCCTGCCAGGATTCCTCTTCCTGCCGCTGCCAATTTTCATCGGCGTCCAGGTTGGGGAAGTAACTGTCCGACCTGGGCGCCAGGTCTATCTTGGTCACATGCACCCTGTCCACCCAGGGCATGAACTGCCGGTAGATGCTTGCTCCCCCTATCACCAGGCAGCGCTCATGCCGGGCGGCGGCCTCCAGGGCCTGCTCCGTGCTGCGGACAAGCTCCGCCCCCTCTATCTCCGGGGCCTGCTGGGATACCACGATATTGTACCGCCCTTTCAGGGGCCTGCCCCCGGGGAAGTCCTCCAGGGTCTTTCGCCCCACGATGACCGCCGCACCCATGGTCAGCTCCCTGAAATGGGCCCGGTCCGCCTTCAGCACCACCGGCTGGGTGCCGCCGCTGCCTATGCCCCAGTCGGAATACACCGCAACTATAGCTTCCATGGGCATCACAGAGCCACCGGTATCTTGCCGGTGAAGTCGGAATACTGGTAGTTGTCCATGGTGAAGCTGTCCCGGGTGAACTTGTAGAAGTCCGTCACCTCCGGGTCGATGTGGAAGCTGGGCGCCGGTTTCGGCGTATTTTTGATTATCTCCTCTATGGCGGGCACGTGCCGGTCATAGATGTGGGCGTCGGCTATCACGTGGACGAACTCCCCGGGCTTGAGGCCGGAGACCTGGGCCATCATCATGGTGAGCACGGAATACTGCACCACGTTCCAGTTGTTTGCCGCCAGCATGTCCTGAGAGCGCTGGTTCAATATGGCGTTGAGCCGGTCCCCGGTGACGTTGAAGGTCATGGAGTAGGCGCAGGGATAGAGGGCCATCTCCGACAGGTCGGCAAAGTTATAGATATTGGTCATGATGCGCCGGGAGGCAGGATTGTGCTTCAAATCCCAGAGCACCTTGTCCACCTGGTCCATATCCCCCTCGGGATAGTGGTGCTTGATGCCCAGCTGGTAGCCGTAGGCCTTGCCTATGGAGCCGTTCTCGTCGGCCCAAGCGTCCCAGACTCTGGTGCGCAGGTCGCGGACATTGTTGCTCTTGGCCTGCCATATCCACAGCAGCTCGTCTATGGCGGACTTCCAATAGGTGCGGCGGATGGTGAGGATGGGAAATTCCTCCGCCAGATCATAGCGGTTGACGATGCCGAACTTCTTCACGGTGTGGGCGCTCTGGCCGTCCTCCCAGCGGGGACGCACCTCCCTGTCCGTATCCCAGATGCCGTTTTCCAGGATGTCCCTGCAGTTTTGTATAAATATCTCATCAGCTCTGCTCATGCCGCAAAACCTTCCTTCCTCAGTTTTCCCCGGGCGGCAAAGCCGCCGCCCGGCCAGGCTCCATTCTAACACAGGCACCCCCTAAGGCGCAACAGAATACTATGATATGGAGGTGCTGCTTTTGAAATTTGCTGTCATCGGCGGAGATAAAAGGTCGGTGCTGCTCTGCTCCCTGCTGTGGCGGGACCGGCACAGGGTACATAGCTTCGCCCTGGAGAAGGCGGAGCTGCCGGCGGAGATACCCAAATCCGGCTGCCTGCAAAGCTGCGTCTACGGGGCCGACTGCGTGGTACTGCCCACGCCGGCGGAGAAAAACGGCCTCATCAACTCCCCCTTCGCCTCCCAGCCCCTTAGGGCGGAGGAGCTGCTGGTGAACCTGTGGCCGGGCCAGCTGCTCATCGGGGGAAAACTGAGCCGGGAGCTGAGCATGGGGGCCTTAAACCAGGGTCTGCAGACGGCGGACATCATGCAGAGGCGGGGCTTCACCGTGGGCAACGCCGCCCTCACCGCCGAGGGGGCGGTGGAGAAGCTGATGGCCTCCAGCCCCCGGAGCCTCTGGGGCAGCCGGGTGCTGGTCACCGGCTGGGGCAGGATAGCCAAGATACTGTCCCTGCGGCTCTTTGCCCTGGGCTCCCGGGTCACCGTGGCCGCCCGGAAGGAGGGGGACAGGGCCATGGCCCGGGCCCTGGGTCTGGAGGCCCTGGACTTCCCGGCCCTGCCGGAGGTCCTGGGGGATTTTGACTTCATAGTCAACACCGTGCCGGAGCAGGTGCTGGGGGAGGCGGAGCTGGGCTGCATCCGCCGGGACGCCCTGCTGCTGGAGCTGGCCTCGGCCCCGGGCGGCTTTGAGCCCCACCGGGCAGAGGAACTGGGCCTCAGGGCCCTGGCCGCTCCGGGCCTGCCGGGGCTCTGCGCCCCTTACACTGCAGCGGAGCTGATGCGAGACTGCATATACTCAATAATAAGGGAGAGGGAAGAATGAGCATAGAAAGCAAGAAAAGACTGGGGCTGGCCCTGTGCGGCTCCTACTGCACCTATGAGAAGGTCTTTGCTGCCGCGGAAAAGCTCAGCGACAAGTATGAGCTGATACCCATAATGAGCGAGAACGCCGCCGAGACGGACAGCCGCTTCGGCGCGGCCTCGGAGCACATAAAAAAGCTGATGCTCCTCAGCGGGAAAAAGGTGGTCACCACCATAGCCGAGGCGGAGCCCCTGGGCCCGGCCACGCCCATGGACGCCCTGCTTATAGCCCCCTGCACCGGCAACACCCTGGCAAAGCTGGCCAACGGCATCACCGACACTTCCGTCACCATGGCTGCCAAGGCCCACATGCGAAACGGCCGGCCGCTTATAATCGCCCTGTCCACCAACGACGGGCTCTCCGGCTCGGCGGAGAACATCGCCAAGCTCTTAAACCGCAAGGGGGTCTACTTTGTGCCCTTCCGTCAGGACGACCCGGCCAAGAAGCCCCGCAGCCTCCAGGCCGATTTCTCGCTCCTGGACGAGACGGTGCAGGCCGCCCTCCGGGGCTGGCAGATACAGCCCATACTCAAATAGGCCCTGCGGAGATGCCGCCGCCGGATAACTATTCCTTGTTGCCTTGGGCGGGTTAATCTGCTATAATATGGCATAAGCTCCCGTATTTGTGAGGTGAAGGCCATGGCTCTGGATAAGGAATATTTCGACTCGATAGATATAAACATAGTCAGGCAGAAGTATTATAACGCCAACAAAGTCAACTCCGTCCTGGAGGACATCCGCCGCCAGGCAGAGGCCTTGACGGAGGAGAACCGCCGGCTGAAGGAACAGCTTTCGGAGCTGGGCCAGGGCAAGTCCCAGATAGGGGACACCCTGCTCACCGCCCAGGCCGCTGCCCGGGACATCGTGGCCAAGGCCAGGATACAGGCCGCCAAGATAGTGACCGAGGCCCAGCAGCAGCGGGAAGACATCCTCAGCGGCGTGGTGGACCAGCAGGAATACGCCGCCGACTGCGTGCGCAAGGCCTTTGACAAGATAGTCCACCAGCAGCTGGAGAGCATAGAGCTGCTCAACGGCATGTGGCAGGAGTTCCTCTGCGGCCTCATCACCGAGGGGCCGGAGCCCAAGGGTCCCGGGCCGGCAAAGCCGGAGCCGCCGGTGAAGGATGCAAAGCCGCCGAAAAGCGCCCCCGTGGATAAGGCGCGGATAGGCGAGCTGGAGTCCATGGTCAACAACATCGCCCGGGAGCTGTCGGAGATAATGGGCAGCAGCCGGGACGAGGAGTGCAAGGTATAAAGCTTATAGAATTTCAAGGCAGAGCAGGCCAAGGCCCGCTCTGCCTTTTGCTTTTTGTCCTTTCCCCTCACTGGTGCAGCTCCAGGGGCAGGCCGTCCGGGTCAAAGAAAAAGGTCATTTTCTTTCCCGTGTAGGTATCAAGCCTTATCTCTTCGCAGGGGATGCCCAGGCTCTCCAGCTCCGCCACCGTCTTTTCCATGTCCTCCACCTTGAAGGCCAGGTGCCGCAGGCCCCGGGCCTCCGGCCTGTCCGGCCGCTCCGGGGCCCAGTCCTGGCCGAATATCTCCAGCTCGATATCCCCGCAGGCCAAATCCAGCTTCCAGTCCTCCCGGTCCGGCCGGTAGTTCTCCCGTATCACCGGAAAGCCCAGCTTATCCACGTAGAATTCCCGGGAGCGCCGGTAATCGGAGACGATTATGGCCACGTGGTGTATGGCGTCCAGCTTCATTTTTATTCCTCCATTCAAGTTTTCCGCTCCGTAAAGCGGCCCTTCATATCCGGGCGCAGCCGCTCCAGCAGAGCGATGCAGCCCCGGTTCACGTCCCGCCAGGTGGCCTCAAAATCCCGGGTGTACCAGGGGTCCGCCACCGGCCGGGCCTCCCCGGCAAAGCTCATGAGCATGTGCAGCTTCCCCTCTCTGTCGCCGCCGAAGCAGCGGGCCATGTTGCGCATATTGGCCTCGTCCATACCGATGAGCAGGTCGTAGTCCTCATAGTCCCGGGCCCTTATGCGCCGGGCGGTCTTGCCGGCGCAGTCTATGCCGTGCTCCATGAGCTTGCGCCGGGCCGGGGGATACACGGGGTTGCCCAGCTCCTCGCTGCTGGTGGCGGCGGAGGCTATCTCAAAATCACCGGCTATCCCGGCACGCTGCACCATGTCCTTTAAAATAAATTCCCCCATGGGGCTGCGGCAGATGTTGCCGTGGCAAACAAATAGTATTTTGGTCACGGGTCAAAACTCCTTGAAAAAATGTTTTTGTCTTTTTAGTCTCTCCATTATAATCTGAAAAGCCTTTTAAATCAATGCCGGCGGCGGGCGGCGGGGCGCGGGCTGAGTCCCCTCTTTTGTAGGAGACAGCGTAGCAAACAAGGCCAAGGTCTACGCCGGCATAGGCTTTCATTTAAGCAAAACGGCGGTCCTTTACATCGAACGGCGCCGCCTTTGTCTGACGGTATGGTATACTGAAGGGCAGGGGGCTGCCGTTTTTTTGCGGCAGGGCGCTTATGCAGCTGCAGAGCCGGGGCAGGACAAAAGTTCCGCCTCCGGCTCTGCAGCTGTCGTTTTATTCTGTTCTATTCGCTTTGATGCAGGCGCTGTAGCATGAGCCTGCACACCTCATCCATATCCGCAAGCATCCCGTAGTCGGCGCAGCTGAAAATCGCTGCATTCGGGTCAGTATTTATTGCCACCACAGTCTCCGCATCGGAAAATCCCGTGACATGGTTTATGGCCCCGGAAACCCCAAATGAGAGCAGCAGTTTAGGTCTGACCGTGGCTCCCGACTGTCCTATTACAAGTTTGTAGGGCAGCAAGCCTCTATCAAATACCGGGCGTGTACAAGCCAGCTTCCCCCCCAGTCTGACAGCCAGTTCCCTGTACATGGGGAGGGAGTCGGGCTTTACGGCTTTGCCCACGCATACTATCACTTGGGCCTCCCGTATATTCAGGCTGTCATCCCTGTTTTCCTCTGTAAATTTAAGCCGCCGTGTACGCATTTTTGCGGGGTCAAAATTTAGCTCCTCTTCCAGCACCCGGCAGGCTCTCCGGCCGGTGGGCTGATATTTAAAGGTCCCCTGTCGTATTGTGGCTACCTGTGGACGCAGCTCCGGTACGGTAATGACCGCCATTATCCTGCCCCCCACTGCCGGCTCTATAAACTCGATATCGCCGCTGTCCCTGTTATACACCAGCTCGGTGGCATCCGAGGTGCATCCGGTTTCCAGCCGGGCCGCAAATCTGGGGGCAAAGTCTCTGCCCCCGGAAGTGCTCCCAATAAAAACCGCCGACGGTCTGTATTTTCGGCACAGCACGGTATAAAGCTCTGTATATGCATCGGCACTGAACTGTTCATAGCCGGTTCCCCGCACCACAATCAGCTTGTCTATTCCGCAGTCCAATATCCTGGCTATCTGCAATTCCGGCAGTTCTCCGGCCACCACTGCCGCCAGGTTTTCTCCCGCAGCATCTGCAAGTTTCCTTATCTGACAGCACAGCTCCAGAGAGACCTCTTCCACCTTTCCCTGCTCGTGTTCAATGCCGACCCACATATCTTTATATTCTCTTTTATCCAACTCTGCCGGGCTCCTTTCAAAGGGCCTGGGCCAGCACTTCCATAAGCCGGTCCAGATTATCTTCCATGCTGCCGCAGTCGATCATTTCCCCTGGCTCTCCCAGTTTCGGTGGGTAAATTCTGGGCACTTTAGTGGGAGAACCCGGGTCTCCTATACGGTGGGTATCCAGGCCGGGAATAGCCTTGGAATCAAAGCGCAGAATTTCTGCGTTTCGGGAGGCTCTCCAATTTCTCAGATTTGGAATTTTCGGGTGGAAATTTTTCTTCTCCACAGTTATAAGACAAGGGAGGCTCGCCCAGGTCAATTCTTCTCCCTTCTCCAGTTCCCGCAGTGCCGTGATGCAAGCTTTATCCTCGTCCACTTCCACGATCTGCAGCACCGAGCTCAGCAGGCTGGTGTCAAAGCGCTCTGCCAGCTGGGCGGCAATCTGGCCCGTAGCGCCATCCAGAGATTCTTTCCCGCAGAATATCAGGTCGAAATCCCCAAGAAGCTTTGCCGCCGCATAAATCACATAACTGGTAGCCAAAGTGTCGGCATTGGCAAAGGCCCGGTCCGAGAGCAGGACGGCTCTGTCGGCGCCGGCGGCAAGGCACTCTCTCAGCGCTTCCGCCGCCTGCTCCGGTCCCATGGTTATGCAGCATATGGTGCCGCCGCAGCGCTCCCTTATCTCCAGAGCTGCCTCCAGGGCATTGGCGTCCAGCGGGTTCAACATGGCCGGTACTCCGGTGCGTATGAGGCTGCCCGTCTCAGGGTCCATTCTGACCAGGTCCACATCCGGCACCTGCTTGATGCAGCATAGTATATTCAGCATATCCGTCCTCCCTATCCGCATACCTTTCCCGGATTCAGTATGCCCTCCGGGTCAAACACCGCCTTGACGGCGGACATCAGCTCATAGACCGTATCTCCCACCGATTGTCTGAGATACTCCTTCTTTGCGTGGCCTATGGAATGTTCTCCGGACACCTGTCCGCCAATTTCATTGCATTTGGCATAGCAGTAATCCATGACGGCTTTTGTGCGTCTCTTGAACTCTTCCTCACCCAACTCATCAGAGCAGCAATATATATGCAAATTCCCGTCTCCGGCATGTCCAAAAGAGCGCAGGCGCAAGCCGTATTCCCGAGCGCAGTCATGGGCAAACAGCAAAAACTCTGCAATTTTGTCCACCGGAACAACTACGTCCAATTCATCCAACAGCTTGGTCTCCGCTTCAATCACCGTCAGGAAGGCGCTGCGGGCGGCCCATACCTCTTTTTTCAGCCCCTCGGTCCAGACCACCAGGGTGTCATAGGCTCCGTTTTTTTCCGCTACCCGGCCCAATCGCTCCATTCTCTCGCTCAATTCCGCCTCGCTGTCCCCCACTAAAGTCGCCAGGATATAGGCACCAACCTCTCTGCCGTTCAGCTCCGTGGGAAACACCGGGTTGTTGGTAAAGGCAGCGGATGAGTCCACTATGTCACGCTCCATGAATTCTATGGACTGGGGGTCCAGATTCGCCAGCTTCAGCTCCGGCACCGAGGATATCGCCTGAGAAATATTTTCAAAGGGCAGCAGCAGGCTCACGTCCATAAGCGGCTTGGGAATTAGCTTCATAGTCAGCTCTGTAATTATGCCCAGAGTCCCCTCGGAGCCTATCATGAGATGAAGGAGGCTGTAGCCGGAGCTGCTTTTACACACCGCTTTGCCCAGGCTGACAATTTCCCCGCTGGCCAGCACTACGGTCATGGCCAGCACGTAATCCCGTGTAACGCCGTATTTAACCGCCCTCATGCCCCCCGCATTGGTGCTGACATTGCCTCCTACGGTGGCAGTCTTCTCTCCCGGATCCGGCGGATACATAAGCCCACGGCTGAGGGCGTCCGCCGCCAAATCCCGCAGCAGCACGCCCGGCTGTATACGCACCGTGAGATTCTTCATGTCGTACTCCAGAATGCGGTCCATAAGCTGTGTGGAGATAACTATTCCGCCGTACAGCGGCACGCAGCCGCCCACCAGCCCGGTGCCCGCTCCCCGGACCGTCACCGGTATTTTATTGCTGCTGCATATCTTCATTATCTCCGACACCTCTCGGGTGTCCTTCACCAGGCACACGGCCTCCGGCGGATATTTGCCGTAAATGGGCATTTCATCACAGGAGTATTCCTCTTTAAGTCCCTCTCCGTATTGAAAGCGGTCTTTCCCCAGAAGCTCCCTGATGGTCTGCGCCAGCTCCGGCGTAAGCCTGTTATAGCTAGGCACTTTATTCCTCCTTTGTAACAGGGGCCCGGATTTTTGTCCTGCCTTCCGCAGCCCCGCACGGCATCATATTCTTACTATTCTCTCCATGAGTTCCCTGAGGCGCTTCGAGTCTTTTTCATCGAACTGCTCAAAGTCTTTCACAATGGCTTTGTGCATGCTGTCCAGTTCTTCTGCGCTCCCTGCAAGTCCCAGATCCCTCATGCAGACCGGTGCCCCCAGGTCCTTTGCAATGCTTATGTAGGCCTCTATTTCCTCCTCAGGGGCATTGTTGAAATATTCCTGGAGTACCACTCCCACGGAGACAATTTCCCCGTGGAGGTAATTTCTCCAAACTTCCGGGTATACGGTGGTGGAGTTGTTATAGAGCGAATGGGCAATCGCCAGCTGCTTGCTGCCCCGGGCAAGCCCGGAGATCACTCCCGTGGTTATCAGACTGGTGTTCGCAACTGCTGCAAAAGCGCTGCTGGCCTCTTTCCGGGCATTGTCCTCATAGGCTCTCCGCCCGTTGCTCAAATATAGATTCCAGGCGCAGCCGGCCATTGCCTGGGCCGCCTGGGCTGTCGCATCGTCCACCTCCGTGCAGTCATAGCTTCCTCTCTGGGTAAAATTCAGCTCGGGAAATTTTGCCATTGCATCCACAATGCCGGAAGCCGTATACCTCACGGGGGATTTTGCCAGCAGCTCCAGATCCGCCAGAACAAAGGCAATGGCCTTATCCGGATGATAGGCCTCCAGATAGGCGCCGCTGTTTTCGTAGACGATAGCCATGTTGGTGCAGGAGACACAGGTGCCCAGTTGGGTGGGTACCATCCCATAGGGTACATCGCATAGCTTGGATATTATTTTTGCCGTGTCCATGCACTTTCCGCCGCCTACGCCCACTATGCTGTCGCAGCCTGTGGCCTCCAGCTCCCCGGCATGACGCCGGGCATTGTCATAGGTGCAGTAACCCTCAAATACCCCTACCTTATAGTCCACTTTGTCTTGCTTGAGAACCTCTTCCATCTGGGGCAGAGCCGCCTCCAGGGCTCTTCTGCCCCCCAGAATGTAGACCTTTTTTCTGTCCAGCAGCCGCAATTCGCTGCCAATATATTTAAGGGCGCCGCATTCCCCTATATAGCGTGCGCCGGTGGTTTCCATCGCAGATGCCAGCATTTTAATTTTCCTCCTTGCTTTTTGTGACATGAAAAACCGCAAACCAGGGAAGTTTAGCCAAGCCTCCCTGATTTGCGGCCATCGGTTCCTGGCTGCATTTTTCTACACAGCCAATCTTATCCAGGCGAGATGGCCCCTTTGCTTTAAGGATACGGCCTTCTCAGCAAACCACATTGCATCCCATCTGTTTGAGAATCTCACGGAGCTCGGGGATTTCTTCTTCAGGAATGTTCTCCATGGGTTCCCGGGCATAGCCGGCCGGCACTCCGCAGAGAACTGCAGCCGCCTTGTTTGCCGCCTGATAATAGGGCATATCTGTAGGCAGATCTTTGCCGGGATGTACTGCCGAGGGTATGGCGGAGTGCTTTGCAGCCAGGCGGAACACCCAGTTCCAGAAAAGGTTCATTTTGTCCGCAGTCTCCCTGACCTTTGCAATATCCCCTGCTTGCCCCGCATGGTACAGGTCCAGAGCCAGGTGAGGAGCGTAGTTTATCATCTCTGTCACATAGCCCTTGCAGCCGTGGAAGCACATGTACTGATACATAAAGTGGCCCAGGCCGGCAAATATGGACATATCCTGGGGGTCTATGTTCTGCAGCATGCTGAGGAAAGCATTGGGGTTATTGGTGTTCTCTTTTAGGCCAATTATGTTGTCCACTTTGGAGAGCCTCTGTATAACAGGGAGAGGAAGCCAGAGCTTGCTGGCGGCGGGATTGTTGTATATGGTTATGCCGATGTCAACAGCCTCCGCCAGAGTTTCGAAGTGGCGGATGACACCGTCGGCAGTGGGCATTACATAATAGGGAGGTACGACCAGAAGGGCGTCCGCTCCCGCTGCCTGGGCATACTTGGAGAATTCCACGGTGTTCCTTGTGCCTGCACGGCCGGAGCCTATCATCACCGGGAATTTACCGTTGACCTCCTCACAGACCACGTCCACCACAGTCTTGTTTTCCGCTTCGGACATGGCATAAAACTCGCCGGTAGTGCCCAGAGCAATAAAAACTATGTCTTCGCCCTCCAGCTCCTTGTTTTCCGTCACCATACGCACGCTCTGCCTGAGTGCCGGGACATCCAAGTCACCGTTTTTGTCAAAGGGCGTAAGGGACAGGTGAAAAATTCCTTTGATCTTTTCCTTCATTTCCTGAGGCTTCAGAGACATTTTCTTTTCCTCCATAATAATTTGTCATTTTATTTTTCAGGCACTGCCGTCAGCGTCTGTTGTTCGGTTTATTTGCGGCCGCTCAATCCAGGAAGCCGCAGATTTGGGGGAGCCAAGTCGCCGTCTGCGGTACGAAGCAAATGATGGCCAGTACCGCAAAGGCCGCCAGCAGGAAGGGCACCAATGCCTTTACCACATCTTCAAACTTTCTCTTGCCCACTGCCACGCCGGCATAGAGGACCACTCCCACGGGAGGCGTGACCAGACCCAGAGTCAGATTCACCAGCATAATCACCGCAAAATGCACGGGGTGTATGCCCACCTTGTACATTATGGGGGCGATGATTGGAGCAAACAGTATTATCGCGGCTCCGGTATCCATCCACATGCCCACAATGAGCAGGAAGATATTGACTATGAGCAAAAGGACATATTTGTTTTGGGACAGAGACAGCATAAAGGCCGCTATGGCATCCGGCACTTTCTCCATGCCCATCACCCAGGCAAAAACCGAGGAGAAAGATATGATGAGGAAAATGTTTGCCATCTGCTTTGCTATTCCGCCCAGGGCGGTTATAAAGTCCTTGGGGTGGTAGTTGCGGTAAACTACCAGGCCTAATAACAGGGCATAGAGACAAGCCACATTGGCTGATTCGGTAGCGGTAAAGAAGCCTCCCAACACGCCTCCAATTATTATGAAGGGCATGCCCATGGTAATCAAACCGTCCACTATTATCTGGGCTATCTGCTTTCCTGTCCTTTTTTCCAGCGACTTCGGGAAGTTCCTGCGTTTGCGTATGGCCAAAATATAGAGTATCTGGCTGCCGCCAAGCATCAGGCCGGGTATGATGCCCGACAGGAAAAGCGCACCTACGGAAAGCCCCATCACACTGGCATAGAGTACGGCAATATTGCTGGGCGGTATGAGCGGACTTTCAAGAGACGAGGCACAGGTCAGCGCACAGGAGAAGTTCTTGTCGTAGCCCTCCTTGTCCATCTCATTCATTTCAATCGGCCCCAGAGAGGCAATGTCGCCCAGGGCAGTCCCGGAAATGCTGCCGAAAATCATGCTGACGATCACGTTCACAAAGGCCAGCCCGCCGCGGAACCTGCCTACAAACAGCTTGACCAATCTGAACAGCTTGCCGGATATGTCCGCATTGACCATTATATCCGAGGCAAGGAGGAAAAAGGGTATAGCCAGAAGCTGGAACTGGTTTATTCCTTCATACAGGCGGTTGGGTACCACCACCACATAAGAAGGATTGGTGATAAGGATATAAATCAGGCCGGTTATTCCCATAGAATAGGATATGGGAATCCCTATAAGAATGGTTCCTATAAGGATGACCATAGCTATTGCAAACTCACCCATTTTTCTCCTCCTTCAGTTCCAAGAGGCTGTCCAGTAGTTTCCACAGCAGTTGGAAGGAGATAATCCCGCTGCCAAACAGAATGCTGGATTTTGGTATGAACATCGTTATTCTCAGTGCCGGGGACATCTCCCTGAGACTGTACTTGGGGACTTCCTGACAGGATATCACAAAAATCGTCAGCATAAAGGCCAGCATAATGACTATATGAAAAACGGTCACATATTTTTGCGCCTTTGCCGGCAACTTCTGTACCAGAAAAGTGACGGATGAATTATCCCAACTTCTCACCAGCGTGCTGGAGCCAAGGAATGCCAGCCAGATCATACAATATCTGGAGGTCTCCTCAGTCCAGGCAATACTGCTTTTTGTGACATAACGGCCTATAACCTGGTAGGAAATGGAGACGAACATTAGAAAAGTCAGCACAACACAGATCCAGCCCACGATTTTATCTACTATCTCAGATATTTCGTTTAATTCTTTTCTGAGTCTCATGGCGCCACCTTTTCAGAAATTATGCTTTTTCTTCTTCAGGTTTTTTCCTAAATGCCTTTACTGCAAGCACCACAACAGCCAGCGCCAGAATAACTATTGCAACGATGTATCCCGTAGCCGAAGCTGCGCCGCCGCTTTCAGTCACTGTGGAAGTACCCACATAGGAAGCCTCGTCTCCCGCCCTGCTGGCCTCAATGGCCGCCAGGAAACCGTCCACGGTGTCCGTTCCTATCTCGTCCCTGAGCCACTGTGCAACCGGCTCCTGGGCTACCTTAAAGGTGGCCTTCTCTTCTTCCGTGGGAGAATATATCTCCACTCCCTGCTCGGCAAGGAAGGTCAGGGCCATCCCCTCGCTGCTGGCAATGGTGCCCCGGGCAGCAGTCTCCGCAAGTTTTCCGCCTTTAATAACGATCTCCTGCAAATCCTCGGGCAGGGACTGATACCAGGACTCGCTTACTATAAAGTAGCAGGGGCTGACAATATGCCCGTCCAGGCTGTAGTATTTCTGCTGTTCATAAATGGAGTTGTCCAGCATGACAAGCGGGGCATTTTCCTGGCCGTCGACCACGCCGGTCTGCAGGGCGGAATACAGTTCGCTGAAGCTTATTCCCTGGGCAACAGCCCCCAGAGCTTCCATAGTCTTTATATATGCGGTGCTCTGCATACACCTGATGTTCAGGCCGGCCACATCATCGGCGGTTTTGATTTGACGGACATTGTTGGAGAAGTTGCGGAAGCCGCCGTTGTCAAAGGCAGAGATTATCCTTACGCCGCAAGTTTCCGCTATCTCATCATTCATAGCCTGCACATATTCCCCGTCCAGGAAATTGTAGAACTCATAGCGGTCAGAGAAAATATAGGGAATTGTGAACAGCTGGAGGTTGGGGTAGTAGTTGGACAAATCGGAGTCGCTTGCAGTGCCGACTTCTATTACCCCCTGCATGCACTGCTGAATTATCTCCTGCTGGTTGCCCAGAGTTGCATTGGGGTAGAGGTTGACTTCTATCCTGCCTGAAGACGCCGCTTCCACATAGTTTTTAAAGGCCAACATACCGGCATAGTTGAAATTGGTAACTGAGCTGTCGCCTATGTTGGTCTTCTCAATGGAGATGCTCGCCATGCTTATGGAGTACTCCGGCTCATCCTCTGCAGCAAAGGCAGTCAGCCCCAGAGAACAGAGAAGCATCATTGCCAAAGTGAGAGCGAGGAGCATTTTTAAACTTCTTTTTTTCATTTTGCATC
>DBFSDV010000078.1:0-23525 GCA_048417135.1 Candidatus Limivicinus sp.
ATCTTGTCCAAGATGAACCGCCTTGTCGAAGAGGTCACGGAGAATCTCGAGAGCTACGACCTGGGCGTTGCGCTCTCCAAGCTCTACTACTTTTTCTGGGACAGCTTTTGCGACTGGTATATCGAGCTGTGCAAGGCGCGCCTCTTTGCAGAGGACGACGACAAGCAGACCAAGCTCGCCGCTCAGAGCGTGCTGGTGACGGGGTATGACGTCATCTTCTTCTGGGTGGCGCGCATGATCTTCTCGGGCATCGAGCAGATGGGCAAGCCGCCGTTCCACACGGTGCTCATTCACGGCCTGGTGCGCGATGCGCAGGGCCGCAAGATGAGCAAGTCGCTTGGCAACGGCGTCGATCCGCTGGAGGTCATCAAGCTCTACGGGGCCGACGCGCTGCGCTTTACGCTGGTGACCGGAAACTCGCCCGGCAACGACACCCGCTTTAGTGTGGACAAGGTGGAGGCTGCGCGCAATTTTGCCAACAAGATCTGGAATGCCTCCCGCTTTGTGATGATGAATCTCGGCATCGACAAGAACGAACTGCCGGAGAAGCTGGAGCTGGAGGACAAGTGGATACTCTCCAAGCTCAACACCGTGGTGAAGGAAGTCTGCGAGAATATGGACAGCTTCGAGCTGGGCGTGGCCGCAGGGAAGATATACGACTTCATCTGGGACAGCTACTGCGACTGGTATATAGAGCTGACCAAGCCCCGGCTCAACGGGGACAACGAGGAGCTGAAGCTCTCCGCCCAGAAGGTGCTGCTCTACGTGCTCACCGAGATACTGAAGCTGCTGCACCCCTTCATGCCCTTCATCACCGAGGAGATCTGGCAGGCCCTGCCCCATGAGGGGGAGGCCCTGATGGTGGAGCGCTATCCCGAGTACAAGGCTGAGCTGGACTTCCCGGAGGACGAGCAGAACTTTGAGATGGTCATGAACGCCATCAAGGCCGTCCGTGCCCGCCGCAGCGACATGAACGTGCCCCCCTCCCGGAAGGCCCATCTGATAATCGTCACCGACAAGACCGCCGCCTTCACCGCCGGGCGCAGCTACATCTCCAAGCTGGCCTATGCCAGCGAGGTGAGCGTGGCCTCCGCCGCCCCGGAGAAGACCGAGGGCATGGTCTCCGTCATCACCGACAACGCCCGCATGTTCATGCCCATGGCGGAGTTGGTTGACCTGGAGAAAGAGAAGGCCCGTATAGAGAAGGAGCTGGCCAACGCCGAAAAGCAGCTGGCTGCCCAGATAGGCAAGCTCTCCAACCAGAACTTCGTCACCAGGGCTCCCGAGGCCGTGGTCAATGTGGAGCGGGAGAAGAAGGCCAAGCTGGAGGCCCTCATCGACAACCTGAAGCTGAGCCTGGAAAATCTGGGCAAGTGACAGGCAAGAGCCCGGCTTTCGACTGATTACGCAGGGTAAATAAATTAAAATAGCACTGCATCCAAGGATGCGGTGCTATTTTTTTGCTTTTTACAGCAGACAGGAGAGATAAGACATGACGATAAACACGGCTTTCAATTCCGGGCGGCTGACGGTGTATCTTGCCGGGGAGCTGGACCACCACGAGGCCAGGGACACCATCCGGCGCATAGAGGAGCTTCTGGACGAGTATATGCCCAGGGACTGCGTGCTGGACATGGCGGGATTGAATTTTATGGATTCCTCCGGCATTGCCGTCATCATCCGGGTCAGCCGCCGCATGAAGACCCTGGGGGGCCGGGCCTGGATAGAGAACCCGGCAAAGCAGCCCCAGCGGGTCATAGATGCGGCGGGTATAGACCGGCTGGTGCCGGTGGCCGTTGGGAAATAAAAGGAGGAGAACATGAACGAGACTAATTACATAAAGCTGGAGTTTCCCAGCCGCAGCAGCAACGAGGCCTTTGCCCGCACGGCGGCGGCGGCCTTTGCCGCCCAGCTGGACCCCACCCTGGAGGAGCTGGGGGACATCAAGACCGCCGTGTCCGAGGCGGTGACCAACGCCATAGTCCACGCCTATCCGGACAGCCTGGGCCGCATAGCCATGCGCCTGAGGATAATCAAAGGCAGCACCTTGGAGATAAGCGTCCGGGACTGGGGCAAGGGCATAGCCGACGTGGAGCAGGCCATGACTCCGCTCTTCAGCACCGGAGGGGAGGAGCGCAGCGGCATGGGCTTTACCATCATGGGCAGCTTCATGGACAAGCTGAAGGTCCGCTCCAGCCCCGGCCGGGGCACCACCGTCACCATGCAGCGCTTTATAAGTCCCCGTCAGACCAGGCGATGAGCGCCGATATATACGGGCAGATACGCCGGGCAAAGCAGGGGGACAAGGAGACCGCCGGGAAGCTGGTGGAGGAGAACTCCGGCCTCATCTGGAGCGTGGCCCGGCGCTACTTCGGCCGGGGCGTGGAGCCGGAGGACCTGTATCAGCTGGGCTGCCTGGGCTTTCTCAAGGCCATTGAGGGCTTTGACGAGAGCTACGGCACCCGCTTTTCCACCTATGCGGTGCCAAAGATATCCGGGGAGATACGCCGCTTCCTCCGGGACGACGGGGCAATAAAGGTGAGCCGGGGCATAAAGGAGCAGGCCCAGCAGATACGCCTGGCCAGGATAAACCTGGAGCAGCGCCTGGGCCGGGAGCCCAGCCTGTCGGAGCTGAGCCGGGAGACGGGGATAAGCCCGGAGGACATCGCCTTTGCCGAGACCGCCACCGGCCCCGCCGAGAGCCTGCATAAGGAGAGCGGGAAGGACGGCTTCACCCTGGAGCTGGTGCTGGGGGATTACGGCGCCGAGGAGAAGATGGTGGAGCACGTGGCCCTGCGCGCCGCCATAGAGTCCCTGCCGGAGCGGGAGCGGCAGGTGGTGGCCCTGCGCTATTACCACGGCATGACCCAGCAGAGCTGTGCCAAGGTGCTCCATGTCTCCCAGGTGCAGATATCCCGGCTGGAGCGCCGGGCGGTGGAGCTGCTGCGGCAGAAGCTGGAATAGAATTCATATATTGAAAAAGCCTGAGAGTTGAATTCAAACTCTCAGGCTTTTTCGGCTTTGGCAGGATCAGCCGCCTTTAATTTACGAAAGGCAAAGGCCGCCACGATTATAAGCATTGGGATAAGGGAGTACTTGTATCTGCCGGAGACCTCCACGATGAGGTGGGCCAGGATGAGGCCTATGGAATAGAGGGGGGCCATGTATACCGAAGTATACTCTGGCCTTTTAAACAGTGCGGCCGCACCCATGAGACTCAGCAGCACCAGAAAATAATAGAACACATTGCTTATGGCGGAGCTGAGCTTGAAGGCCAGGGGACTAAGCTCCGCCTGGGCGTAGAAGGCCCCGCCCTCGTCGTTGCCCATGAGCTTTGCCAGCTTTGCGACAAAGAGCTTGGGGAAGTCTATCTCCCCGCTGTTCAGCCGGTTTTTGACCTCCTCCAGCATCTGCTCCTGGGCGTATACGGCGCTGCCCTGGTAGCGGTAGTTCATCAGGGTGTCCATGTCCTCCTCAGAGTAGCTGCCCAGACTGTCCATGTTCAGACCAACATAGATGTTGTAGGCGGGGATGTCCGAGGTCTCCTGAAAGATGTGGAGATATTCCCAGCGGAACCACTGGTGGTCGCAGTAAGACCAGGAGCCGAACATGGACACGGTAAACACCGCGACTACGAGCCAGAGTCTGAGCTTTTTCAGCTTCCCGCCCCTGAGCAGGAGGAGCCAGATAAATAACGCCACGAAGAGTATGGCCGCCACCGGCCTTGTGGCATTTATGGCCACCAGCAGCGCCCCGCAGGCCAGCCCCAGAGGCAGGGCTGCCAGGAGCCGCAGCCACCAGCGGCCCTCCCTGTCCAGGGCCAGACTCAGCAGCAGCATGAACAGCAGTATCAGGCAGGTGTACAAGGGCTCGGACATGACCATGGAGTTGTACATCAGCTTGGAGGGGCAGAGGCTCCACAGGAAGAAAGCCGCTGCTGCCGCTTTCAGATTGATCCAGCGCAGGCAGAGGATGTAGATGCACAATCCGGAGATGAGGGTGAGGGCCACGTTCAGAATCGGGGCCAGCATGGCGGACTCGCCGAAGAGGCGCATAATCAGCCCCAGAAAAGTGGAGTAGCCCAGAATGTGGGGAAAGAGCCCCAGGTACAGCATGTCCACCCGTTCATTGCGGGCTATGGCCAGCGCAGTCTCGTTGAAGGTCTGGAAATCCACCGTAGGCTCTATCTGAAAGCTGAGCACCCAGGCCAGATTCAAAAGCAGGCAGAACAGGCTGAGGATCAGCCCGGTGACAAAGGCCCCGGAGAGAGCCATGCGCTCCAGCAGCTGTCTCAGCCTGGCCCGGAATATCCAGAGGCAGAGGAAGAACAGGCCCGCCGCCAAAAATTCCAGGATATAGCTGGGGCTCTCCAGCTTGCCGAAGGTGCCCAGCAGCACCCCCAGACTCAGCAGGAGCATGTATATGCCCAGCATGGCCCTTATGAAAAATTTTGATATTCTCTCCAGCATGTCATGCTCCGTCCTGCGCTGCCTCAGAAGGCAGAGCGTAAACTTCGTCTACACCGTAGTAAGCTGCCAGGTCATAGTTGGGCCAGCTCCAGCAATCCTCATATATATCCGCCAGAAGATAGGCGCCGCTGTACTTGGTGTCCGCCTCATAGCATGGGAGCCATATCCGGGTCTCGCCGTTTTCAATGGCGGTCTCAATGGCGGCTTCCCGCTTTATGTACTGGCTGTATACATTGGCGATATCCCCCAGGCCCAGGGCAAACTGAAAGATAAACAGGCTGCCGGCCAATGCCGCGGCCAGGGGCAGATAGCGCCGGAAACCGGTCTGACACAGCTCCGAGAGCATGAGGGCGCAGGATATAATCAGCAGCATCGCCATCATCAGCAGCGAGCGCCAGGGGAAGTACAGGGCGGCGGCAAAAAGGGCAATGGATGCCCAGGCGCCCAGGAACAGAATGACCGAGCTGATTATCAGCTCCTTCCGCCGCTTAAAACAGATGCAGGCGGTCAGCAGCACGGCGTACAGGGAAAACAGGGGCATCATGGTCTCCTGAGGGGCGCTTATCATCCGCTTGATGTTTTTGGCTATGACCTCCATGGAAAAGCTGCCGGTGCGCCCGCTCCACTCGGAGGGGGCTGTCATGAGATACAGATAGCCCAGGGCTGCGGCAATGAGGGCCAGCAGCAGATAGCGGGGAAGCTTCCCGTCCCTGCGCCACAGGCACAGCAGAAAGCAGAAGGCGATAAACAGCATGCCGAAGGAAGCGCCTTCGGAGTAGGAGCCGGCAAGAAAGGCCAGCGGCAGAAACAAAAGCTTCCCGAGCCTGCCAAAGGGGGAGGCGCTGCGCCGGAAGAGATAGGCGCTGAAATACGGGTATATGAAAGCGTAAATAAAGAGAAAGGCCCAGGCGTAGTTGCAGGCCCCGTCCAGCCACAGGAAGACCTGGCCGAAAACCGGAGTGTACAGCCAGACCAGAAAGCCCGCCGTGAGCAGAATGATGAAGTCGCACCTGTCATCCCCGCTGCGCAGGCTGAGGTAGACAAGACGGAATATCCCCACGGCAACCAGGGCATTGGCCAGACAGAAGAAAACCTTGGGCAGCATGAGGAACAGATGGGCAAAGAAGTGGGCGGCCATCCTGCCGTTCATTTCCACCCGGTGCACCTGAAGAGAGGCGAAGATATCCGCCAGGGAGGATATCCTGCTCCGGTCGGCATAGCTGAAAGAATAGGAGTAGTCGTCGGCCAGCATGGGGGTGAGGAAACTGAGGACAAAAACCAGGATAAAGATGGCCAGGAAAAACCAGGGCAGCAGCCTGCCATAAAGAGATTTGCCATCGTTTTTCATTTCTGCATCGCTCCTTGACCTAAGAACTCTCCGGGAAAATTGAGAAAAAACACGGCTTCAAAACACGGCGTTCATATCCACGATGCCGGTGATGCCGTTGACCAGCCCGCCGTCGGTAAACTGCCAGATGTCATAGCTGCCGGGGAAGTCCGGCAGCCGGGCGCTCTTGGTGTAGCTGGCCAGCCAAAGGCTGTACTTACTGAGGGAAGTGAAGTCCAGATTATACTTATAGTAATATTCCCCAGAGTAGACCCCGGCCTCATAGCCGGCGTCCATCACGGTGCGGCAGAAGGCGTTGATTATTACCTCCCGCTCCGTGTTGCTCAGCTGGTCCGCCCGGCCGTGGGGATAGTCCCCGGAGTACTCCACATCTATGAATATGGGCAGCTCCAGCTTGCTGCCGCCCAGACAGTGGAGCACGTAGGCGGCCTCCTGCTGGGCCTCTGCGGGGTTGGCGGCGGTGGAGAAGAAATAGACCCCCAGCTCTATCCCGGCTATCCTGGCCTCCATGAGATTGCGCTGGAACCAGTCGTCGTCGTAGATGAGTCCGGTCTCCCAACCCCGTCCCCCGGCCCGGAGGATGGCAAAATCTATGCCCTGGGCGGCCACGGCCTGCCAGTCAATAAAGCCGTTGTAGGTGGACACGTCTATGCCCAGCTCGCTGGCGCAGCGGCCCTCCCGGTCGAAGTAATAGAGTTGTCCGTTTATCTGCTGCAGCCCGGTGAGGGGAAGGCCGTTTTCGTCGTAGCAGTAAGTCACGCCGTCAATTTCCTGCCAGCCGGTGAGGACGCCGGACCAGTTCTGCTCCACGGCCTCCGGGCTGGGCTGGGGCGTGGGAACGGGGCTGGAGGAGGCCGGAAGCTCCTCTTCAAGGATGGCCTGCTCTTCCGCCTGGGAAATGTGGGCGTAGCCCTCCTCCTGAGGGGCCCGGGTCTGTACCGTATCCTCCTGAAGGAGGCTGCCGGCGGCATCCCCCGCCAGGGAGAGCAGGCCCGGGGCCAGGATGAGGGCGACTATTATCAGGGTGATGAAGGGGAGAAGGACTATAAGTATCCGCTCCACATGGGGCTCGTTTGCTTTATTCCACAGTTTGCCTAGTAATTTTATCATTCTGATCTCCGTAGGACGGCAGGGCCGAATAAAAACACATATAGCTATAGTAACCAAAACCGCGGAAAAAGTCAACACGGCTATATTCAATGTGGCTCTTGTTATCCGGGCCGCTTTGTGTTAAAATCTTCGCCATGAATAAGGATTTTGAGAAAAATTACATAGAGGCCCGGAGGGCCGTTATAGCCGGGGACTTTGCCCGGCTCAACCCCATGCAGCGGCAGGCGGTGCTCAGCACCGAAGGGCCGCTGCTCATACTGGCGGGAGCCGGCAGCGGCAAGACCACCGTGCTCATAAACCGGATAGCAAATCTCCTGAAATACGGCAAGGCGGCGGATACGGAGGAGATCCCGCCGGATGCGGACGAGAAGCAGCTGGAGATACTGCGCCGGGGGGGAGCGGAGGCGGAGGCCCTGGCGGCCTACGAGCCGGTGGAGCCCTGGCGCATCCTGGCCATCACTTTCACCAACAAGGCGGCGGGAGAGCTGAAGGACAGGCTGGGCCGCATGCTGGGAGACAAGGCCGACGACATCTGGGCCTGCACCTTCCACTCCGCCTGCCTGCGCATACTGCGCCGGGACGCAGAGAAGCTGGGCTTTACTTCTTCTTTCACCATCTATGACACCTCCGACAGCCTCAGCCTTTTAAAGCACATCATAAAGGACATGGACCTGGACGAGAAGATGTTCCCGGCCAAGGCCCTTATGGGGGAGATAAGCCGGGCCAAGGACGGCCGCATCGCCGCCGCCGAGTATCTGTCAGAGGCCCGGCAGAGCGGGGATATACGCCGCATCCGCTACGGGGAGATATACAGCGAGTATATGCGCCGGATGTTCTCCGCCAACGCCATGGACTTTGACGACCTCATCTTCTTCACCGTGAAGCTCCTGGAGGAGCAGGAGGATGTGAGGAACTACTGGCAGCGGCGCTTCAAGTACGTGCTCATAGACGAGTACCAGGACACAAACCATCTGCAATATCTGCTGTCCTCCCTGCTGGCGGGAGGCTGGGGCAACATCTGCGTGGTTGGGGACGACGACCAGAGCATATACAAGTTCCGGGGCGCCACCATAGAGAACATCCTCTCCTTTGAGCAGCAGTACAAGGGCTGCCGTACCATACGCCTGGAGCAGAACTACCGCAGCACTACCCACATCCTGGACGCCGCCAACGCCGTCATCCGCAACAACCAGGGCCGCAAGGGCAAGGAGCTGTGGTCCGACAAGGGCAGCGGTGAGCTGCCGGAGTTATACGTGGCGGACAACGAGCATGACGAGGCCCAGTATGTGGCCTCCAAGATAATGGCGGACTATGGCCGGGGGGCCAACTGGCGGGACAATGCGGTGCTCTACCGGATGAACGCCCAGTCCAACCAGCTGGAGTACGCCTTCAAGCGCAACGGCATACCCTACCGGATAATCGGCGGCACCCGCTTCTTTGACCGGGCCGAGGTGAAGGACGTGCTGGCCTACCTCAGCCTCATTGCCTCCAGCTCCGACGACCTGCGTCTGAGCCGTATAATCAACAGCCCCCCCAGGGGCATAGGCGAGCGCACCGTGGAGACCGTGCGGGAGCTTGCCGGGGAGGAGAGCTGCTCCATGTTCCACATCCTCTGCCGGGCGGAGAGCTACCCCCAGCTCCAGCGCTCGGGCCTGCGGCTGCGGCAGTTTGCCGCCATGATGAAAGAGCTCCAGAGCTTTGCAAAGGACAACAGCCCCGACGACGTATTCGACCAGCTGATGGAGAAGACCGGCTATCTCCGGGCCCTGGAGGAGAAGAATACCGTGGAGGACACCGCCCGGGCGGAGAACGTCCAGGAGCTGAAGTCCAGCATCATAAGCTTTATGAAGGAGTCCGGGGACGAGACTCTGGAGGGCTATCTTGCAAACGTGGCCCTCTACACCGACCTGGACAATTACGACCGGGAAGCCGACTGCGTGGTGATGATGACCATGCACTCCGCCAAGGGCCTGGAATTTCCCAGCGTGTACATCGTGGGCATGGAGGAGGGCATCTTCCCGGGCATCCGGGCCATAGGGGAGCAGGACGAGATGGAGGAGGAGCGGCGGCTGTGCTATGTGGCCCTGACCCGGGCCAAGGAGCAGCTGCACCTGGTCTGCGCCCGGCAGCGTATGCTCTTCGGACGCACCACCTCCAACCGGGTCTCCCGCTTTGTGGACGAGATACCGGAAGAACATATAAAGAAAAACATCCCCAGAGGCTACGGCTACGGGGAGAAGAGCCGCCTCCAGAGCGAGTTTGCCCGGAAGTCCCAGCCCCAGGCCCGCAGCCCCCTGGCCGCCCCGGCGGTGAAAGCCCCCTCGGCTCCCGCCAAGGCCCCCAGCTTTGAAGCGGGGGACAGGGTGGAGCACAAGGCCTTCGGCCCCGGCGTTATAAATAAACTCACCCCCATGGGGGGAGACTTCCTGGTGGAGATAAGCTTTGAGAGCGTGGGCACCAAAAAGCTGATGCTCCGGGCGGCGGCCCAATACATGAGCAAGGAATAGAGAAAAAATGAAGGGAAAAGGATTGCAGGGCAGGCTTGCCCTGCTGCTGTGCGCGATAATCTGGGGCACCTCCTTTGTGGTGCTGAAAAATACTCTGAGCAGTATAGGCACCATGTGGGTGCTGTCCATACGCTTCACCGTGTCGGCGCTGCTGCTGGCAGCGGCGGCGGGCAGGCGGCTGAAGAACGTGAGCCAGCGCTGCATCCAGGGCGGAGCCCTGGCGGGGCTGAGCCTGGCCCTGGCCTATATAGTCCAGACCTACGGCCTGGTGTACACCACCCCGGGGAAGAACGCCTTCCTCACCGCCACCTACTGCGTGCTGACGCCCTTTTTGGCCTGGCTGGTATATAAGCGCCGCCCGGGCGCTGCCAATGTGGCGGCGGCCTTCCTGTGCATCACCGGCATCGGCTTTGTCTCCCTCAACGAGGGCCTGGGCAACGTGAACATCGGGGACATGCTCACCTTGATGTGCGGCTTTTTCTACGCCTTCCAGGTGATAATCCTGGAGCACTATAAGGACAGCGGCGAGGCCGTCACCATCTCCGCCATCCAGTTTGCCGTTGCCGCCCTTATCTGCTGGTTCGGCGCCGTAGCCTTTGAGGAGGTACCCAAGAACGTATCCGTGGACGCCTGGCTGGGCATAGCCTACCTCAGCGTGTTCTGCACCGCCATCTGCTTCTTCCTCCAGGCCTGGGGCATACAGTATACAAATTCTTCAGTGGCCGCCATGATAATGACCCTGGAGAGCGTTTTCGGCGTGCTCACCTCCGTACTGTTCTACGGGGAAGTGGTGACGGGGAAGATGCTTCTGGGCTTCGTGCTCATCTTCCTGGCCGTGGTCTTCAGCGAGGTGAAGCTGCCCTTTTTCAAGGGCCACAGGCCGGACGGAGCCTGAGAGCAGGGAATTGGAATCAACATAATTTAGTTGACATAATATAAAAGACACATCCTGCGGATATGTGCAGGATGTGTCTTTTTATACCCTGGATGTTCAGTTCAGCTGAAGGCTGGTGTCGCCAATGGTGATGGCCGTGACGGCGTGGATGTCAATGGTGTCCTGCCAGTGGCAATAGAAATAGGCTATGCCGTTTTCATATTTTTGTATAGAGTCGCAGCCGGGGGCGGAAAAGTCCGAACCGTCTGCCATGTGCAGCGTGCCTCTTGTGACCTGGTCGGCGGCCCTGATCCAGGCCGTATTTTCATCCCTGTCCATCAGACTGAAATCCTCCATCTCCACCAGGAACCAGACGCCTGTGGCGCTCAGCTCTATACCCAGCACCCGGCCGGACTCATCATAGCCCTCCGGAGAAAATACAAGGGGCCTGTCAAACAGGCACAGCCTTGTCTCCAGCTCCGGCGCTTCCACAGTGAAGCGGCCAATGAGCACATCGTCGGGGAAGAGTCTTACCGTGAGCTCTGCGTCGCCGCTTTCCCAAAACCGAGATGGATGGATATAGCAGTGCATGGTGGCCGTCCTGGTCTGGGCATCGTAAAGGACATGCTCTTGGGTGATATCTGCGTAGCTTATCCCGCTGGGAGCAAGGTCACTGTATACCGGCTCGGCGTATACCCAGTTCTCACCGTCGTGGGATAGCTCTATGCACTCCTCGTCGGGGATCACATACCTGAAATCAATGGGGGAGATATTGAAATAAATGTCAACGGTATTGGCGTAACTGACGGCGGACAGGGGAGTTACCCTGATATCCTCCACGCCGTCGCCCATGACTTCATCTCCGTCCTCCGGCAGGGGATATTCCACGTAGCTGTCGGTGCCGGTCTGGTCAACGTGGTATTTCTCCCTCAGCTCCTGCTGCCGCTGCCGGTGTATGCTGTAGCCTATGGCAAAGGCAGACACTGCAAAGAAAGCGGATATTATGGCCGCTATCAAGAGCGTACGCCCCAGGTTCCGGGATTTGGGCGGCCTTCTGCCGTTGCCTTGGACTTTGCTCAGCACCATTTCCTTTATCCTGCGGGGGTCGACTTCATCATAGCTTTGAATGCTGACGCTGTCGTCGCTTATCAGCTCCATAAGTTCGCTTATCTTATATTCCATCAATGCCGCCTCCCTCCTGCAAGCTCCGTCCCAGGGCCTCCCGGCCCCGGCGCAGCTTGGTTTTCACCGTGGACTCATTAAGGCCCAGCTGCCGGGCTATGTCCTTTACCTTCTGCCCATAGTAATAGTGGCGGAGGAATATCTCCCGCTCCGGGTAAGGCAGGCTGTCCACCGCCCGGCGGACGATTTGGGCCAGCTCTTTCTCGGTATAGGCTGCCTCCGGGCCGGGAGAGTTTATTCTCAGAATGTCCTCCTCAAAGGGCAGTTCCACATTGCATTGCCTCAGCCGGTTCAGGGCTGTATGTCGGGCCACGGCGCTGAGCCAGGGGCGCAGCTTGCCGGGCCGGACTTTCTCCCTGCCCTCCCACAGAGCCAGGAATACGTCCGCCGTCACTTCCTCAATGTCCGCTTGACTCATGGCCTGACCGATGAGGCTGTGGACTATGCTGCTCACATAGCCGGTGTAGCGCTCAATGAACCAGCCCAGAGCCGCCTCGTCTCCGGCCTTCAGCCTTTTTAATATCTTGCTTTCATCCACGGCTTTCACCTCAGCTCAATGGTAGTATCTCCAATTGTAATTGCTGTAACTGAGTGGATGTCAATGGTGTCCATTGAAAACTGACTAATACATCTTAAGATACTGTCTTCATAGACCCGGCTCTCGCCGCCGTAAACTTCCACCACCGAGCCGTCGGACATATGCAGACTTCCATGGAGGAAACTGTCTATTGTTCTGGCCCATTGACCCTGTAGACTTTGCACTTGGTTAATTTCATCAGAGTTTAATGCGGATAGGTCAATATTGTAGATTACTTCTGCGTCCTCGTGTTCCACAAGCCAGGTAATGCCGGTAGAACTCAACTCCACGCCGATAACATAGCCTGTTTTGCCCAGCTCTTCACAGGGAAACTCCATAGGAGTTTCAAAAATACAGGTGCGTGTTTCCACCTGAGTGAAGTCCAGATGGAAGCGTGAGATTTCAACGGGATATTCCATGTTTTGGGTATAGTAGCCTTTGGAAAAACCAAGGATCATTTCCGTGGATTTGGAGTTGAAATGAGGGCAGCGAAGAGTCAAAGTTTTACTCTCTTCGTCGTACATAAGTTTTCCGTCCAGGCTTACAGGCTCTGCCGCCGACCAGCTGTATCCGCCGTTGTAGGAGACAACAAAAGAACTGCCGTCATCAAGCATAGTCTCTTCACAGGGAGAAACATTGATGTAAACGTAGTCAAATTCTGTACCGCTGATGGAGGATAAAAGTGTAGCGCTTATTTTGCCGTCTGTGAGACCAACTGGGGTTTCCGTCTCTTCCGGGAGAGAATACTCCTTATATTCATCTACATAGTTTTCATCTATTTTTAACTGTTCCCTCAGCTCCAGCTGCCTTTGCCGGTGTATGCTGTAGCCTATGGCAAAGGCAGACACTGCAAAAAATACGGATATTATTGCCGCTATCAGCAGTGTGCGCCCCCAGCGTCTGGATGGGCGGGAAGTTTTATTTTCGCTGTGTATCTTGTTCATTACCGTCTCCTTTATCTTTTGGGGGGAGACATCGTTCCGGCGCTCAAGGCGGACAGTATCATCCTCAATGAGCTCCATAAGTTCGCTTATCTTATATTCCATCAATGCCGCCTCCCTCCTGCAAGCTCCGTCCCAGGACCTCCCGGCCCCGGCGCAGCTTGGTTTTCACCGTGGACTCATTAAGGCCCAGCTGCCGGGCAATGTCCTTCAGCTTCTGCCCGTAGTAATAGTGGCGGAGAAATATCTCCCGCTCCGGGTAGGGCAGGCTGTCCACCGCCCGGCGGACGATTTGGGCCAGCTCCTTCTCGCTGTATTCCGCCTCCGGGCCGGGAGAGTTTATGACCAGGATGTCCTCCTCAAAGGGCAGTTCCACATTACATTGCCTCAGCCGGTTCAGGGCTGTATGCCGGGCCACGGCGCTGAGCCAGGGGCGGACCTTTCCGGGCCGGACTTTCTCCCGGCCCTCCCACAGGGCCAGGAACACGTCCGCCGTCACTTCCTCAATGTCCGCTTGACTCATGGCCTGACCGATAAGGCTGTGGACTATGCTGCTCACATAGCCGGTGTAGCGCTCAATGAACCAGCTCAGGGCCGCCTCGTCCCCGGCCTTCAGCCTTTTTAATATCTTCCCTTCATCCACGGCTCTCACCTTACTTTCTGTTGTTGAGGTCCCTCGCCTATAATATACCGAAAACGGGGCGGAAGGTTTCAAAGTAGATAGAATTTCCCGGGAATAAATTTGTTCCCGCCTTGAAAAGCCGGGGACTTATATAGTAAAATGTCCCCGGTGATAATAATGCTGTATATAGAGCCGGATTTTTATCCGGAGTTCCAATGTCTTGCCTCCGCCTGCCGCCACAGCTGCTGCCTGGGCTGGGAGATAGATGTGGACGAAGACACGGCGCAGCTGTATAAAGAGCTGCCCGGCCCCCTGGGGGAGGAGCTGAGGGAAAAGCTCTGCCTTTTGCCTCAGCCACATTTTAAAATGACTGCCGACGGCCGCTGCCCTTTTCTCAATGATAAGGGCCTGTGCCGCCTCATCCTGGCCTGGGGCGAGGATGTGCTCTGCGATATCTGCCGGGAGCACCCCAGGTTTTATAACGATTTCCCCCAGCGGCAGGAGGCGGGCCTGGGCCTCTGTTGTGAAGAGTCGGCGAGGCTGCTGCTCACAGGGGAGAAGCCCCTGGAGCTCATATACGAGACAGAGGGGGAGCTTGAGGATGAAGAGCCGGAGCTCATCGCCCTTCGGCGACAGCTCCTGGACATCCTGTCTGATACTGCCATCTCTATGAAAGAGCGGATAAGCCGCTGCTGCGCCCTGATGGACATGCCGAAGCTTGATTTTGACATGAGTTACTGGCGGGAATTTTACCTGGGGCTGGAGCGCCTGGATGAGGCCTGGACATCGGCTCTGAAAGAGCTCAGACCACTGAACGGGGAGCTGCCCGGAGACATGGCCCACACCCGGCTGCTGCAATATCTTATCTACCGGCACTTTGCCTCCGCCGAAAACCGCCGGGAGGCGGCGCTGATGCTGCAATTTTGTATCCTGAGCCTGCGTCTCATCTCCGCCCTGGAGCAGAGCGGGGCAGAGCTTACGGAGCTTGTGCGCCTCTATTCCTCGGAGATAGAGTATTCCGATGAGAACATAGCCCGGCTAACAGAGGCAATAAGCCCTTTACTTTTCGGTGCCTAACATATATAATATCACGGTTAGATTATTTGAAGGAAGAAGATTATGCCAGATTTAGTAAAAGAGATAGAGCGGCGGAGGACCTTCGCCATCATATCCCACCCCGACGCCGGTAAGACCACCCTGACGGAAAAGCTGCTGCTCTACGGCGGGGCCATACAGCTGGCCGGCTCCGTAAAGGGCAAGGCCACCGCCCGCCATGCGGTCTCCGACTGGATGGAGCTGGAAAAGCAGAGAGGTATATCCATAACCTCCTCCGTCATGCAGTTTGAGTACGAGGGCTACTGCATCAACATCCTGGACACTCCGGGACACCAGGACTTTTCCGAGGACACCTACCGCACCCTCATGGCGGCGGACTCGGCGGTGATGGTCATCGATGCCGCCAAGGGCATAGAGCCCCAGACCAGAAAACTTTTCAAGATATGTGCCATGCGCCATATCCCCATCTTTACCTTTATCAACAAGCTGGACCGGGAGGCCCGCAGCCCCTATGATTTGATGGAGCAGCTGGAGACCGAGTTCGGCATCGGCACCTATCCCATGAACTGGCCCATAGGCTGCGGCCAGGACTTCAAGGGCGTGTACGACCGGGAGAAGAAGGAGATACTGGCCTTCAACGAATTCCACCGGGGCCAGAGCCGCATAAAGGCCATAGAGTGCAGCCTGGAGGATACGGAGAAGCTGGATGAGCTGATAGGCTCCCGGCTGCGCCAGACCCTCTCCGACGACATTGAACTGCTGGACGGGGCGGGCTACGACTTTGATATAGACGAAGTGCGCAAGGGAAGGCTCAGCCCGGTGTTCTTCGGCTCGGCTCTGAATAACTTTGGAGTTGAGCCCTTCCTGGAGAGCTTCCTGAAGATGACCATGCCTCCCCTGGCCCGGATCTCCGGGGAGGACATAGTGGAGCCCACCGACCCCAATTTCTCCGCCTTCGTATTCAAGATACAGGCCAACATGAACAAGGCCCACCGGGACAGGATAGCCTTTATGCGCATCTGCTCCGGCCGCTTTGAGCGAGACAGGGAGTATTACCACGTCCAGGGGGGCAAGCCCCTGCGCCTGGCCCAGCCCCAACAGCTCATGGCCCAGGACCGCTCCATAATAGACGAGGCCTACGCCGGGGACATCATCGGCGTGTTCGACCCGGGCATCTTCTCCATAGGCGATACCATATGCGAGAAGGGACAGCATGTCTGCTTTGAGGGCATACCCACCTTTGCCCCGGAGCACTTTGCCGCCGTGGAACGCATAGACACCATGAAGCGCAAGCAGTTTGAAAAGGGCATAACCCAGATAGCCCAGGAGGGCGCCATCCAGATTTTCCACGAGCCATTCACCGGCGTGGAGGAAGTCATCGTGGGTGTCGTGGGCGTGCTGCAATTTGAGGTGCTGGAGTACCGTCTGAAGACAGAGTACGGCGTGGACGTGCGCCGCCGGGCCATGCCCTATGAGCTGGTGCGCTGGGTGGACGGCGAAAACGTTAAGATAAACGAGCTGAACCTCACCAGCGACACCAAGTGGGTGCAGGACTTCAAGGGCAACGACCTGCTGCTCTTCACCTCCGACTGGTGCATAAACTGGGCTCTGCAGAAGAACGAGGGCCTGGTGCTGAGAGAGTTCAACCGAGACTGAGCAAGGAGGCATGACATGGCGGAGAAGATAATAGTTGACGTTTTCAGGAAAAAGACTGCGGAGGAGCTGAGCCTGGCCCTGGCCGACCCGGACAGCCGCCTGGAGACCGGCAGCGGCTCCGCCATAACGGCTTCCCTTGCCGCGGCCCTCCTGTGCCGGGCGGCGGCAATAACAGCGAGAGTCGCTGAGGGAAACGAGCGGCTGGACTATATTCGCCGCAACGGGGAGATACTGCGCAGCTATATGGTCCACCTTATCGACGAGGACGTAAAGAGCCGGGGCCCTCTTAACCGGGCCATGAAGGAGGGCGAGCCCCGGGCCATTGATGCGGCCCGGCAGCCCGCAACCGCTATCCCCGCCGAGATAGTGAACATGATGGGCAAGCTCCTGGAGCTTGTCCTGGAGCTCTGCCCCCTGTGCCCAAAGGAGGCCGCCCACTACCTGGCGGAGAGCACGGAGCTGGCCCTGGCGGCCGCCGCCAGTGCCCGGGACTTCATCCTGGACATGTCCTCCCATTGCAGCGACGAGACTTACCGCTTCGTCACCCGCCGGGAAAACGAGCTGCTCATGGAGCAGCTGGAGAGCCGGGCAAAAGAGATACGTACATTCCTTGAAGGCAGAAGCTGAAGATCAAGGCAGGCGGATGGAAAAATCCGCCTGCCTTTTGCGGAATTGGAGGGAAACATGAAGAGGATAATCATTGCGCCGGACTCCTTCAAAGGCACCCTGGAGGCAAGGCAGGTCTGCGAAATAATAGCCGGGGAAGTGAAGAAGCTCTGCCCCGAGGCCGAGGTGCTGTGCATCCCCATGTCCGACGGGGGCGAGGGCATGTGCGCTTCCTATATTTCCCTAATCGGTGGGGAGCGCCGCAGCCTTACCGTCACCGGGCCCAAGGGGGAGCCGGTGGAGGCGGACTTCGGCATCCTGCCCGACGGCAGCGCCGTCATGGAGATGGCCGCCTGCGCAGGACTGCCCCTGATGGGCGGGGAGCTTGCTCCCCTCACCGCCACTACCTACGGGGTGGGGGAGCTTATTGAGCACATCGCCTCCCTGGGCTGCGGCAAGCTGCTGCTGGGCCTGGGGGGCAGCGCCACCAACGACTGCGGCATAGGCATGGCGGCGGCCCTGGGCTACCGTTTTCTTGACGCCGCAGGTGAGAAAGTCGAGCCCCTGGCGGAGAACCTGGCCAGGGTGGAGAAAATAGTCCCGCCGGCGTCCCTGCCGGATATCGGCGTCCGGGCCGCCTGCGACGTGGACAATCCCCTCTGCGGGCAGCGGGGAGCCGCCGCCGTCTTCGGCCCTCAGAAGGGCCTGAGGCCGGAGCAGATAGCCCAACACAACGAGGCAATGGCCCACTTTGCCCGGGTGATAAAGCGGGACCTGGGCCTGGATGTGGCTGATGTCCCGGGGGCGGGAGCCGCCGGGGGCCTTGGCGCCGGGGTGCTGGCCTTCCTTAACGGGGAGCTGACGCCGGGCATAGAGCTGCTTTTGGACAGCGTAGGCTTTGACGAAATGTTGGATACTGCCGAGCTGGTGATAACCGGTGAGGGCAGGCTGGACGGCCAGAGCATGGCGGGGAAGGTGCCTGTGGGCGTCGCCCGCCGGGCCAGGGCCAAGGGCGTTAACTGCATTGCCCTGGCCGGCTGCCTGGGCCGGGGAGCGGAGCTTTGCCTCAATGAGGGCATCGGTGCCTACTATGCCTGCGGCCCGGAGGGCCGGGATATGGAGGAGCTGAGACGCTGCTGCCGCCGGGAGCTGGCCGAGCTTGCGGCAAAAGTCTTGCCGGAATATATCTAAATAATTGAAAAGTTCACATTGTTCGTATATAATACAAAAGCTGATATGTTTAAAAAGGCGGTGACATACATGGAAGACAAGATAGCCCAGCTAAAAGAAATGATAGCTAACAGCGACAACATCGTGTTTTTCGGCGGCGCCGGGGTGAGCACCGAGAGCGGCATCCCGGACTTTCGCAGCGTGGACGGCCTTTATAACCAGAAGTGGAAATATCCGCCGGAGACCATACTCAGCCGCAGCTTTTTTGACAGGGACCCGGCGGAGTACTACCGTTTCCACCGGGAGAAGCTGGTGGTGGACGGGGTGAAGCCCAACCGGGCCCACCTGCGCCTGGCCCAGCTGGAGCAGGAGGGAAAGCTGAAGGCGGTGATAACCCAGAACATCGACGGGCTGCACCAGGCCGCCGGCAGTAAAAACGTCCTGGAGCTCCACGGCAGCATACTCAGAGCCTACTGCTCCCGCTGCCGCAAGCCCTATTCGGCGGAGCTCATCAACAAGGGCAGCGGCGTGCCCAGATGCTCCTGCGGCGGGGTAATCCGCCCGGACATCGTGCTCTATGAGGAGCCTTTGGACAACGACATTGTCCGCAGCGCCATAGCCTATATCCGCAGTGCGGACATACTTATCATCGGGGGCACCTCCCTGAACGTATATCCAGCGGCGGGACTTATAAACTATTACAGAGGGAAAAAGCTGGTGCTGATAAATCTCAGCGAGACGCCCTATGACAGCTATGCCGATCTCATCATCCATGAGAAGATAGGCGAGGTATTCAGCAGGGTGTGACCGGCCAAGGAGCAAAAGTGAGCAAGGGTAAACTGATAGTGCTGGAAGGCATAGACGGCAGCGGCAAATCCGCCCAGTACCGCCGTCTCTGCGCCAGAATGGAAAAGCGCAATATAGACTATAATCACATTGTATTCCCCAGATACGATAAGGACAGCAGCGCCCTCATACGCATGTACCTGTCCGGCCAGTTCGGCAGCCGCCCGGGGGACGTGAACCCCTATGCGGCCTCCACCTTCTATGCGGTGGACCGCTTTGCCTCCTACCGGGAGGACTGGGGCAAGGTGTACGAGAGCGGGGGGCTCATCCTCTCCGACCGCTACACCACCTCCAACGCCGTGCACCAGGGCTCCAAACTGCCGGAGTCGGAGCTGCCGGAGTTCTTTCAGTGGCTCTATGACCTGGAATATGTAAAGATGGGCCTGCCCAGGCCGGATTTGGTGGTGTATCTGGACGTGGACGTGGAGACCTCCCTGGGCCGCATGGCCCGCCGCCAGGAGAAGACCAACACCAGCGCCGATATCCATGAGCAGGATGCGGACTATCTCCGCCGCTGCCTGGAGACTGCCAGAAAGGCGGCGGACTACTACGGCTGGGTAAAGATAGATTACCTGAAGGACGGCCGGGAGCGGGACGTGGACGAAAAGAATCTGGAGATATTCAACATCATCCTGAGAGAGCTGGGGCTGGGCTGAAAAGAAAAAGGAGCATCTTTCGATGCTCCGTCAATTCCGGTCAGCAGCCGCAGCCGCAGTTGTTGTTGCAGCTGTTGCCGCTGTCGCAGCCGCAGCCGCAGTTGTTGCCGCAGCCGCAGCCGAAGAGTATGATGATAAGGATAATGAGCCAGATAGAGCTGTTACAGTTGTTGCAGAACATATTTGAACCCTTTCTCCGTGCCATGTTATTGAATTTGCCCGCCGGGGTGCACGGACGGCGGCGGTATATCCCAGACTTTGTGTAGCGGCACTGGGGGATTCCCTCAGCGCTCGTGCCATAATATGCAGCGTTTGGCCCCGGTGCTACTTTTAAGCTGTGGCCATGACAGAAAACTTAGGTATTTAAAGAGGGCTTTCCCTGCCGCCGGGAAGTCCGGCCAGCACACATGGGCGGCGGAATGGAGAACACTATGCCAGGCGATATCGACAAGATAAACGAGATTTTCCGCATCCACGACGAGGCTGCCGGCAGCAGGGAGCAGTCGGAAAAGAAAGAGGCGGAAGAGCCCAAAACCAAAAAGAAGCGGAGCAAGAAAGAGGCCATCAAGGAGCTGCGCTCTCCAGTGAAGGCCATGGACAAGCTCCTCACCGACGACTCCGGCCAGGAGCCCAGCAACTACACCGGGGACGAGGAGTCGGAGCGGGACTATCATCCCGTGCGCCAGAGCCACGAATACCACTCCGGCTGCATGGGCGGGATAATGTACTTCGTCTTTATAGCCTGCGTCAGCGTGGTCCTGGCCTGTCTGGCCTGGATGGCCGCCAGCGATATGCTGGCCCTGAACAAGGACGAGTTCACCGCCGTGGTCACCCTGCCCATGTCCATCTTCAGCTCCGAGACGGTGGACACCTATGACGAGGAGGGCAACAAGACCGGCACCGAGAGAGTCACCAAGGCGGACATGGACTATGTCACCGACGCTCTCAAGGAGGCCGGGCTCATAGAATACAAGTGGCTCTTCAACCTCTTCTGCAAGATATCCACAGCCAGCGAGAAGGTGAGCCCCGGGGAGTACGAGCTGAAATCCACCTTCGACTATCGCGCCCTTATCCAGAACATGCGGGCCGGCTCCGCCTCCACCGTCACCGTGGACGTGACCTTGCCGGAGGGCTTCACCATGCGCCAGATCTTCCGGCGCCTGGAGGAGATGAACGTCTGCTCCTATGAGGAGCTGATGGAGTCCGCCGCCAACGACAATTTCAATTACAGCTTCCTGGAGGATGTGGAGCAGGGCGACGCCTCCCGCCTGGAAGGCTTCCTCTTCCCGGACACCTATGAGTTCTACGTGGGAATGCAGGCGTCCAGCGCCATAAACAAGATGCTGGAGACCTTCTACTATAAGCAGACTGCCGACATGCTCAAGCAGGCCTCCGACATGAACATGACCATGCGCCAGGTGGTGAACGTGGCCTCCCTTATCGAGAAAGAGGCCGCCAACGACAGCGAGCGGGCCCTTATCGCCTCCGTCATCTATAACCGCCTCTATGCCGGCATGCAGCTGGGCATTGACGCCTCGGTGCTCTACGAGTACCCGGATCATGAGGGCGCTCCCACCGCCGAGATGCTCCAGACCGACAGCCCCTATAACACCCGTATCCGCACCGGCCTGCCCCCCACGCCCATATGCAGCCCGGGCATGGCCTCCATCACTGCGGCCCTGAACCCGGAGAGCACCGGCTATTACTACTACGCCCTGGACACTGCCACCGGGGAGCACAGATTCTTTACCAACGAAACGGAGTTCAATAACTTTGTCGCAACTCAGGATTACTCGTGATGACTTGGAGCTCCTGTCCCCGGCGGGGGACATGGAGCGGCTGGAGATGGCCCTCTGCTACGGCGCCGACGCCGTGTATCTTGCCGGCAGCAAATTCGGCATGAGGGCCTCTGCCGGGAATTTCAATACCGAAGAGATGGGAAAGGCCGTGGCGCTCTGCCACGGCCTGAACCGCCGTGTCTACGTCACCTGCAACACCCTGCCCAGAGAGGAGGAGCTGAAGGAGCTGCCCGGCTATCTGGAGAGCCTGGAGGAGCTGGGGGTGGACGGACTCATCGTCGCCGACCTGGGGGTGATGGAGCTGGCCAAGCGCTACGCCCCCCACGCAAAGCTCCACGTGAGCACCCAGCTGGGGGTGGTCAACAGCGCCACCGCCTGCGCTCTCTACGACATGGGGGCGGACACGGTGGTCCTGGCCCGGGAGACCCCAATGGAGGATATACGGGAGATAAGGGCCAACACTCCCAGGGAGCTGAGGCTGGAGGCCTTTGTCCACGGGGCCATGTGCGTATCCTTCTCCGGCCGCTGCCTGCTGTCCAACTACCTCACCGGCAGGGACGCCAACCGTGGGGAGTGCGCCCAGCCCTGCCGCTGGAAGTACAGCCTTATGGAGGAGACCCGGCCTGGGGAATATTTCCCTATAGGAGAGAATGAAGAGGGAACCTACATCATGAACTCCCGGGACATGTGCATGATAGAGCATCTGCCGGAGCTGATAGACGCGGGGATAAGCAGCTTCAAGATAGAGGGGCGTATGAAGTCCGCCTACTATGCCGCCATAGTCACCAACGCCTACCGCCACGCTTTGGATGCCGCCGTGAAGGGTGAAGAGCTTGACCCGCTCTGGGTGGAGGAGACGGAGAAACTGAGCCACCGGCCCTACTGCACCGGCTTCTATTACGGCTACCCGGGGCAGCACTACTCCAAGGCCAGCTACTCCAGCGATGCGGACGTGGCCGCCGTGGTGGAGAGCTGCGATGAAGAGGGGAGAGCGGTGCTCATTCAGCGCAACAAATTCTATAAGGGGGACGAGCTGGAGCTCATCGGAGCGGATATTAGGCCGGTGAAGTTTAAAGCCGAGCACATGTATAACGCCGAAGGGGAGGCGATAGAGGACACCCGCCACCCCATGATGGAGATACATATGGCCCTGCCCTGCTATGCACCCCGCCTGTCCATAGTGAGAAAATGCAGGTAAAGGCTTGACAATCCCTGTTCTTGTGATAGAATTACAAAAGTAAATTTTGGCTGTGACGAAACCAGCCGGAATATGGAACACCACAGAGAGGGGCCGCCTGCTGAAAGGCCCTGTGTCCCCCACCGGCAGCCACTTCCGAGCCTCCCAGGGATGACCGGGGCGTATGCCTGCGTTAAAGGCTTCAGAGATGCCGCGCTGCGGCAAATCAGGGTGGTACCGCGAACATACCTTCGCCCCTGTCCGGGGCGGAGGTTTATTTTTTCCCCGCCCGGGGGTAAATCAGTTTTATTATGGAGGAAGACAAAAATGGAAAAATTCGGCCTGAATCAGCTGCGGGAGATGTTCCTCAGCTTCTTTGAGAGCAAGGGGCATCTGCGTCTGCCCAGCTTCTCCCTCATACCCCAGAACGACGCCAGCCTGCTGCTGATAAATTCCGGCATGGCCCCCATGAAGCCCTACTTCAAGGGCGAGCAGGAGCCCCCGCGGCACAGGGTCTGCACCTGCCAGAAGTGCATCCGCACCGGGGATATAGAGAACATCGGCAAGACCGCCCGCCACGGCACCTATTTTGAGATGCTGGGCAACTTCTCCTTCGGGGACTACTTCAAGAAAGAGGCCATAGAGTGGAGCTGGGAGTTCCTCACCTCCCCCAAGTGGGTGGGCATAGACCCGGACCGGCTCTATCCCTCCGTGTATGTGGATGACGACGAGGCCTTTGAGATATGGAACAAGGACGTGGGCATCCCCGCCGAGCGCATCTTCCGCTTCGGCAAGGAGGATAATTTCTGGGAGCACGGCGCCGGCCCCTGCGGCCCTTGCTCCGAGATATACTACGACCGGGGGGAGGAGTACGGCTGCGGCAAGCCGGACTGCACCGTGGGCTGCGACTGCGACCGCTACATGGAGGT
>DBFSDV010000079.1:0-3150 GCA_048417135.1 Candidatus Limivicinus sp.
GTGCAGAAGCCGGCCAGGTACACCGGCGGGGAGTTCAACCAGATAATCAAGGACAAGGACAAGGTGGAGCTCCGCCTGGCCTTCTGCTTTCCAGACACCTATGAGATAGGCATGTCCAACCTGGGCATGAGCATACTCTACCACACCATGAACAGCCTGGACTTTGTGTGGTGCGAGCGGGCTTTCGCCCCCTGGGGGGACATGTACCAGGAGATGAAAAAAGCAAACATTCCTCTCTACGCTCTGGAGAGCGGGGACAGCCTGAAGGACTTTGACGTCCTGGCCTTCTCCATTGGCTATGAGATGGCCTACACAACGGTGCTGGACATGCTGGACATGGCCGGGCTGCCCCTGCGCCGGGAGGACCGGAAGGGGCTTTTGCCCCTGGTATTTGCGGGAGGTTCTGCGGCGGTGAACGCCGAGCCCATAGCCGACTTTATGGACCTCTTCGTCATAGGCGAGGGGGAGGAGATGAACAATGAGCTGCTCACTCTCTTCCACCAAGCCAAGCTGGAGGGCTGGAGCAAGGAGGATTTCCTTCTGAAAGCCGCCGGGATAGAGGGTGTATATGTGCCCTCTCTCTACGACATCGCCTACAAGGCCGACGGCACCGTGGAGAGCATCAGGCCCAAGGCCGGGGCGCCGGAGAAGGTGACCAAGCGCATAGTCATCGACCTGGACAGCTCGCCTTTTCCCACAAATCCCATTGTCCCCTCCACTGAGGTGGTCCACGACCGGGTGAACCTGGAGCTGTTCCGGGGCTGTGTCCGGGGCTGCCGCTTCTGCCAGGCGGGGCACATCTACCGGCCAATCCGGGCAAAGAAGCCGGAGACCCTGATAAAGCAGGGAATCGAGACACTGAAAAACACCGGGCACCAGGATGTGACATTGCTGTCCCTCAGCACCAGCGACTACCGGCCCCTGGAGCAGCTCTGCGACGGGCTGCTGGAATACTGCGAGAGTCGGAGCATAGGCCTGTCCCTGCCCTCTCTTCGGGCGGACAACTTCTCTATGGAGCTGATGGAGAAGCTGCAAAAGGTGAGAAAGAGCGGTCTGACCTTTGCCGTGGAAGGTGGCAGCCAGCGGTTGAGGGACGCCATAAACAAGAACGTCACGGAAGAAGACCTGCTGAACACCTGCGCCATTGCCTTTGCCGGAGGCTGGAACAGCGTGAAGCTCTACTACATGCTGGGCCTACCCACGGAGACCGACGAGGACATCGTGGGCATTGCGGAGATGGCAAATCAGGTGCTCCACTGCTGGCGGGAAAACGCCAAAAACAAGAACAGGGGAGTGAAGATAACCATATCCACCTCCTGCTTCATACCCAAGCCCCACAGCCCCTTCCAGTGGGAGGAGCAGATAAGCAAGGAGGAGTACCTGCGCCGGGTGAACCTGCTGCGCTCCAGTATCACCGCCAGGAACGTGACCTACAACTGGCATGACGCAGAGACCAGCGTCATCGAGGCCGCCCTGTCCCGGGGTGACCGGCGCATGAGCTCCGTCATCGAGGAGGTCTGGAGACAGGGAGGCAGGCTGGAGGCCTGGTCCGACTACTTCAGCTATCAGCGCTGGGAAGAGGCCTTCCGCAAGTGCGGTCTGGATATGAGCTTCTATGCCTCCAGGGAGCGCTCCCTGGATGAGCTGCTGCCCTGGGACATGATAGATGTGGGAGTGCGCAAGGCCCATCTTGTCCATGAGCGTGAGCAGTGCTACGCCTCCCGCCTGTCCACGGACTGCCGGAAACAGTGCTCCGCCTGCGGAGCAGCCAGACTTATGAGGGGAGGGAAGTGCGATGGATAAGCTGCGCCTGCGCTTTGAAAAGACGGGGAGAGCGGTATATATCTCCCACCTGGACCTGATGCAGACCATGCAGAGGGCCTTCTCCCGGGCGGGCTACGAACTGAAATACTCCGAGGGCTTCAATCCCCATCCACAGATATCTATAGCTCTGCCCCTGTCCGTGGGCACCGCCAGTCTGTGCGAGATAATGGATTTCAGGCTCAGGGAGGAGGCGGACATTTCCCAAATCCCTGCCCGGCTCACTGCAGCACTGCCGGAGGGCATAGCGGTCACGGACTGCTATGAGCCCCGGCGCAAGGCCGCCGAGCTGAAGTATCTGAGAGTGGCGGGAGTGTTTGAGTACGATGAGCGGGATGCCGGACAGATGGCCAAGGCTCTGGAGGACTTCTACTCCGCCGGGGAGATAGTCATTGCGAAAAAAACCAAGCGGGGCGTGGGAGAGACGGACATTAAGCCGGCTGTCCGGGAGATAAGTTTTACGGCCGGAGAAAAGGCCGTGGAGCTGGAAGCGGTGATATCCGCTCAGGAGCCCACCCTGAACCCGGAGCTGCTGGCCGACGCCCTGAGACAGCTGGCCCCGGACCTGGCCCCCGACTTTGCCAAGTTCACCCGTTTGGAGAGCTATGACAAAAATATGGAGGTATACAGATAAATTTCCAAAAAGCCCTTGCAATGGGCGGAAGATTGTGGTATCATACCATGGCTGTCTGTAGTGCACAGAACGGCATGAGAAAGGCGGTCCGCTGCCGAGGCCTTTGCCCGCCGGCATGAACGTCTATATGAAGGAAGGATTAGATTATGGATCTGGTCAAAGTTCTCAGCGAGAAGTACATGAAGCCCGAACTGCCGGAGATGAACGTGGGCGACACCGTCCGTGTTCAGGTCCTGGTAAAGGAAGGCAACCGGGAGCGCACCCAGGCTTTCGAGGGCACCATCATTGCCAAGAAGCATGGCGGCATCAACGAGACCATCACCGTCCGCCGTATCTCCTACGGCGTAGGCTGCGAGAAGGTCTTCCCTGTGCATTCTCCCTCCATCGTCTCCGTCACCACCGTCCGCAAGGGCAAGGTCCGTCGGGCCAAGCTCTATTACCTGCGTGACCGTGTGGGTAAGAAGGCAAAGGTCAAGGAGCGCATCTGAGTCAAAAGTCAAACGGCATCCCGAACGGGGTGCCGTTTACTTTTTATTTTTAACTATGGCTGCTGACTGTAGGATTGTCAAACATATTGAACAACGAACTCAGAAGGAGAAAGCCAGTGCAAAGGTCTCATAGGGAGGTTGTTGGAGCGGCGGTTGTAAACAGCGAGCTGCTTGGAAAAGTCGTCCAGAGAATAAAAACTATGGCAG
>DBFSDV010000080.1:0-12002 GCA_048417135.1 Candidatus Limivicinus sp.
TTGAAACTTTGACTACCATAATTGTAAAAGACATGATATAATTACTTGTCATATTGCAACCTTTATAAAAGCACTTCTCAGAAAGGGAGTTTTACAGATATGAAGAAGATACTGGTTCTGGAAGACGAGGCCAATATCCGCAGCTTCGTTGTTATAAATCTGCGCCGCAGCGGCTTTGAGCCCATCGAGGCTGAGACCGGGGAGATGGCCCTGGAGAAGCTCCGGGTGAACCCGGACATCTGCCTTGCCCTGCTGGACGTGATGCTGCCGGATATAGACGGTTTTGAGGTCTGCCGCCGCATCAGGGCCACCGGCTCCAAAATGGGCATCATCATGCTCACCGCCAAGAGCCAGGAGATAGATAAGGTCACCGGCCTCATGACCGGGGCGGACGACTATGTGACCAAGCCCTTCTCCCCCGCCGAGCTCACCGCCCGGGTGGACGCTCTCATCCGCCGTCTGGGCGTGGATGAGGACGAGCGCTCCTCCACGGAGCTTGTCAGCGGGCCCTTCCTCCTCAACACCCGCAACCGCACCCTGGAAAAGGACGGCCAGCGCCTGAAGCTCACCCAGATAGAGTATCTGCTGATGAAGCTCTTTATGGAAAACCCCGGCAAGGCCATGAGCCGGGAGGATATCCTGGCCGCCGTGTGGGGCAACGATTTCAAGGGCGAGCTGAAGACCGTGGACGTGAACATCCGCCGCCTGCGCATAAAGATAGAGTCCGACCCCACGGAGCCGGAATATCTCACTACCGTCTGGGGCTACGGCTACAAGTGGGGTTACTGAGAGGATAGGAAGTAGGACACATGTGGAGCAGTCTTAAAAACCAGCTCTTGCTCTCCAGCATTGCCGTGCTGGCCCTGCTGCTTTTGAGCATATGGTGCGTCACCCGCGGCTTCATGAACCTTTCGGTGACGCTGCTGGTGCTGATTTGTATATATATCGTAGGGCTCAACCTGTGGTTCTGGCGCTATGTCACCGGCCCCATAAGTGAGCTCACCAGATTTTCAAAGCACATTGCCGAAGGCAGCTACGGCGTGAAGCTGGAGGTCTACGGCGAGGATGAGCTGAGCCAGCTCACCCAGGAAATAAACAACATGTCCGAGAAGGTGGCCATAGCGGAGAAGTCCAGGACGGACTTCATCTCCCAGGTCTCCCATGAGCTGCGCACTCCCCTCACCGCCATCATGGGCTGGAGCGAGACTATAGCCTTTGACCCGGCGGTCCAGGGTGATTCCCTCCGGGGCATCAACATCATCTCCAAGGAGGCCGAGCGCCTCACCGGCATGGTTACGGAGCTTCTGGAGTTTACCCGCATCCAGGACGGGCGCTTCAATCTGCGCATCGAGCTTATAGACATTGCCGCCGAGCTGGAGGACGCCCTCTTTACCTACGGCGAGCTTATGAAGCAGGCGGGCATGGAGGTCAACTACTCCGGCCCCCCCGCCGAGATACCCCTCATCCCCGGGGACTCGGAGCGGCTCAAGCAGGTCTTCTGCAACCTGCTGGACAATGCCGCCAAGCACGGGGGCGACGGGGAGCGCATCGACGTGCGCCTTCGGGAAGAGGGCGACCATGTGCGCATCAGCTTCAGGGATTACGGCCACGGCATACCTGAGGCGGAGCTGCCCCATGTGAAGGAGAAGTTCTACAAGGGCAGTTCCAAGAACCGGGGCACCGGCATCGGCCTCTCCGTGTGCGACGAGATAGTCAGCCGCCACGGGGGCGAGCTCACCGTGGCCAATGCAGTGGACGGGGGCTGCATAGTCACCGTCACCCTGCCCCTCACCTCAGCCTAAGGAGATACCATGACGAACAATAATAAAAGCTGCGGATTCCGCACCTCCATCGGCGGCCAGGCCCTCATTGAGGGCATACTCATGCGGGGGCCGAAAAAGCAGGCCATCGTCTGCCGCACCAAAGACGGACTTGTGGAAAAACTTGAAGACATAAAGCTGGACAAGGAAAAGCACCCCATACTGGGCTGGCCTTTTATTCGGGGCTGCGCCATTTTCCTGGACTCCATGTACAAGGGCATGCAGGCCCTCACCTACTCCGCCAGCCTCCTGCCCGAGGAGGAGCAGGAAGAGCCGGACAAGCTGGACAAGTGGATAAGCGAGCACTTCCCCGCCGAGAAGGCCCAAAAGCTGATAATCGGAGTGGCCGTGGTGCTGGGCATAGCCCTGTCCCTGCTGCTGTTCATCTTCCTGCCCACCCTTATCGTGGGCTTCATAAAGCCCCTCACCTCAAGCTATGTGATACGGAACCTCTCCGAGGGCGTGCTGAAGGTGGTCATCCTTCTTATATATATGAAGCTCTGCACCAGGGTCAGCGACGTGCAGCGCCTCTTCTCCTACCACGGGGCGGAGCACAAGACCATCTTCTGCTATGAGCACGGCAAAGAACTGACGGTGGAAAACGTGCGCACCGAGAGCCGCTTCCACCCCCGCTGCGGCACCAGCTTCCTGCTGGTGGTCATAGTGGTGAGCATCCTGGTAAACTCCGTTGTCAGGCTTGACAACAGCTTTGCCCGCATGGGCTGCCATCTGCTTTTGCTGCCGGTAGTGGTGGGCATAAGCTATGAGATAAACCGCTGGTGCGGCCGGCATGACAATATCGTCTCCGCCGCCTTGTCCGCACCGGGAAAATGGCTCCAGCGCATAACTACCAACGAGCCGGACGACGGGATGATAGAGTGTGCCATCAGGGCCATGGAACTGGTCATCCCGGAGGAAAAGGGTCTGGACGAATGGGGAAAATGAGGTAAGGAAAATTGAAGACATATAACGACATCTATCTGTCCACCAGAAACCTGCTGCGGCAAAACGGCATAGAGGCCTGCGACCTGGAGGCCAGGATACTGGTGGCCGGGGCCGCAGGGAAGAGCGTGGAGCACCTGCTGCGGGATCTGAAGCTCTACACCACCAACGAGGTGGAGAACCGGGCCCTGGACTATACCGCCCGGCGGCTCAAGGGCGAGCCCGTGGCCTACATAACCGGCTCCTGGCAGTTTTACGGCGTGGACCTGGTGGTCACCCCCGACGTGCTCATCCCACGCATGGACACGGAGGTGCTCATCGACGCCGCCAAGGAGATACTCACCGGCAACAAAATGGATGCAAGAGTGCTGGACCTGTGCTGCGGCAGCGGCTGCATCACCTGCGCCATAGCCCATGAAATGCCCGCCACCCGCCTGGTTGCCGTGGACCTCAGCGCCAGCGCCCTGGAGGTCTGCCGCCGCAACGTCACCGACCACAAGCTGAACTCCCGGGTGCTGTGCATCCAGGCCGACGCCACCTCCTCCCCGCCCCTGGGCATAGGCAATTTCGACCTGATAGTCTCCAACCCCCCCTACATCCCCAGCGGAGAGATACAGAGCCTGGACCGCTCCGTCCGGGACTATGAGCCCATCTGGGCCCTGGACGGGGGCGAGGACGGCCTGCGCTTTTACAAGGCCATCATAAAATACTGGAAGTCCATCCTCCGCCCCGGCGGATACCTGGTGTTCGAGGTGGGCGAGGGTCAGGCCAAGGACGTGCGGGACATGCTCATGGCCGCAGGCTTCAGCCGCACCGCCGCCCGGAAGGACACCCAGGGCATAGAGCGGGCCGTCATAGGAAAGATGTGAGTCCCCCGGAACCGGGATAAAGCATAGCCAAAAACGTATAAATATTTATTGAACCTGCATATTTCAATTCAGATAGTGAGGGAAAACATATGGCTGAAAAGAAGAAAGTTCCCGCAATAGTGGCCCCCGCCGCCGGAGACAAGAAGAAGGCTCTGGAGACCGCCATTGCCAAGATAGAAAAGGACTACGGCAAGGGCACCATCATGCGCCTGGGTGACGATATCTCCGTGAACGTGGAGGCCCTGTCCACCGGCTCTTTGTCTCTGGACCTGGCCCTGGGCATCGGGGGCGTACCCCGGGGGCGCATAGTGGAGATATACGGCCCCGAGGCCTCCGGTAAGACCACCCTGGCCCTCCACGTGGTGGCCTCCGCCCAGAAAAACGGCGGGGACGCCGCCTACATCGACGTGGAGCACGCCCTGGAGCCGGCCTACGCCCGGGCCCTGGGGGTGGACATAGACTCCCTGCTCATCTCCCAGCCGGACACCGGCGAGCAGGCCCTGGACATTGCCGAGTCCCTGGTGCGCTCCGGCGCCATCGACGTGCTGGTGGTGGACTCCGTGGCCGCCCTCATCCCCAGAGTTGAGCTGGAGGGCGAGGTGGGCGACACCGTGGTGGGCGCCCTGGCCCGGCTCATGTCCCAGGCCATGCGCCGTCTGGCGGGGGCCATCTCCAAGAATAACTGCACCGTCATCTTTATAAACCAGCTGAGGCAGAAGATAGGCGTAATGTACGGCAACCCCGAGACCACCCCCGGCGGCCTGGCCCTGAAATACTATGCCTCCGTGCGCATAGACGTGCGCCGGATAGAGACCCTGAAAAACGGCAGCGAAATGATAGGCAACCGCACCCGGGCCAAGGTGGTGAAGAACAAGGTGGCTCCCCCCTTCCGGGAGGCGGAGTTCGACATCATGTACGGCGAAGGCATATCCAAGGTGGGCGAGATAATAGACCTGGGCGTGAAGCTGGAGCTCATAGACAAGGCCGGCGCCTGGTACACCTGCAACGGCCAGCGCATCCAGGGCAAGGACGGGGTGCGGGAATACCTGCTCTCCAACCCTGATGTCTGCGACTCCATCGAAAAGGAGATACGGGAGAACGCCTACAAGCTCATGACCCCCCAGGCCAGGAAGGCCGCCCAGGTCTCCGGCCGGGGCACCGTGCCCGCCGTGGACGTGAGCGCCGCCGACTTCGACGAAGAATGAGGCTTTGACCTTTCCCCATGAGGATAAGCGCTATAAGACAGACCGCCCCGGACAGGCTGAAAGTCTGTTTTGAGGACGGCACGGAGATAAAGACCACCCTGGCGGCGGTGACGGAGCTGCGGCTCTGCTCCGGCCGGGAGCTGGAAGATGAAGAGCTGGAGGAGCTGAAGCTCAGCTCCCTCCGCTCCCTGGCCAGGGAAAAGGCCCTGGAATACCTGTCCCAGCGGCAGATGTCCCGGCGGGAGCTGAAAACCAAGCTGCTTCAAAAGGGCATGGACGAGGACACGGCGGACTACTGCGTGCAGTGGCTCTCGGAGCGGCAGCTCATCGACGAGGAGAGCTATGCCGCCGCCATAGTGCGCCACTACAGCGCCAAGGGCTACGGCGCCGGCCGGGTGCGCCAGGAGCTGCAGCGCCGGGGCATAGACCGGGAGCTGTGGGACCAGGCCCTGGAACAGCTGCCGGAGGATACCGGCAAGCTGGACAGCTTTATCGCCGCCCGGCTCAGCGACCCGGAGGACAGGGTCCAGGTGCGGAAGATAAGCGCCGCCCTCTTTCGCCGGGGCTACTCCTGGGAGGAGATACGCTCGGCAATGAGGCGCTTTCAGGCGGAGGACGGAGAATACTGACACCGGCAAGCCGGCGGACGGAACGGAGACAACAAGAGATAAAATGGAAAAGACTTTTGCGATGATATCCCTGGGCTGCGCCAAGAACCTGGTAAACAGCGAGCAGATGCTCTACCTGATGAGCGAGGCGGGCTTCACCCTCATGCCGGAGCCGGAGGGCTCCGACCTGGTGATAATCAACACCTGCGGCTTTATCGACTCCGCCAAGAGCGAGGCCATAGACAGCATACTCCAGATGGCGGAACTGAAAAAGGCCGGGAAGCTTGGGGGCATCATAGTCACCGGCTGCCTCAGCGAGAGATACAAGGACAGCATACTTCAGGAGCTGCCGGAGATAGACGCCGTGCTGGGGGTGGGCAGCTTCGGAGACATCGCCGAGGCCGCCAGGGCGGTGATGGCAAAAAAGCCCTTCAGCCGCTTCGGCGACAACAGCGCCCCCATCGACGAGACGCCCAGAGTGGTGTCCACCGGCCCGGGCTGGGCCTACCTGCGCATTGCCGAGGGCTGCAACAACTTCTGCGCCTTCTGCGCCATACCCTACATCCGGGGCCGCTACCGCTCCCGCTCCATGGAGAACATCCTGGAGGAGGCCAGGGACCTGGCGGAGCACGGGGTGAAGGAGCTCATAGTCATCGCCCAGGACATCACCCGCTACGGCAGCGACCTCTACGGCAAGCGATGTCTGGCGGAACTCTGCCGGGAGCTTTCCAAGATAGAGGGCATAGAGTGGATAAGGCTCCACTACCTCTATGTGGACCAGTTCGACGACGAACTGATAGATGAAATCGCCAACAACGACAAGATAGTAAAATACCTGGATATCCCCATCCAGCATATAAACGACCGCATACTTAAATCCATGAACCGCCGGGGCACCGGGGAAGACATACGCCTCCTCTTCAAAAAACTCCGGGCGGCCATCCCCGGCCTGGTGCTGCGCACCAGCCTCATCGCCGGGCTCCCCGGGGAGGGAGAGGCGGAGTTTGAGGAGCTGTGCGAGTTCCTCCGGGAGTACCGCATAGAACGGGTGGGCGTCTTCCCCTTCTCCCCGGAGGAGGGCACTCCCGCCGCCGAAATGGAGCGGCCGGACAGCGACACCGCCCAGCGCCGGGCAGACCTTATTATGGAGCTGCAAGCCCCCATCATGGAGGACTTCTGCCAGAGCTTCTGCGGCAAGACCCTGCGGGTGCTCTGCGGGTACTACGACGAGGAGAGCGGCTATCAGGTGGGCCGCAGCTACGCCGACTCCCCGGATATCGACGGGCTGGTCCTCTTCTCCGGCGACTGTCAGGAGGGGGAAATGGTGGATGTGCTTATAAAGTTCACCGAGGACGGACTGCTCTACGGAGAGCAGCTTTGACTATAGGAGAGAGATAAATGAACACTACAGCCAACAAAATAACCATATTCCGCATAATCCTCATACCCATATTTCTGGTCCTGGCCTACATGGGCCAGAGCCTGGCCGCCCTGATAGTTTACATAATCGCATGTCTCTCGGACATGGCCGACGGCTACATCGCCCGGCACTACAACCAGATAAGCAACTTCGGCAAGTTCATGGACCCTCTGGCAGACAAGGTGCTGGTCCTGGCGGCCATGTGCTTTTTCATCGAGAACGGGCAGATGCCCGGCTGGGCGGTGGTCATTGTGCTGTTTAGGGAGTTTGCGGTGTCCGGCCTGCGGCTCATAGCCGTGGAGCAGCAGCGGGTCATTGCCGCCGGCTGGTCCGGGAAGATAAAGACCGCCTGCACCATGGTGGGCCTGTGCGCCATGCTGGCCTTCCCCGCCAACACCGTAGTCAGCACCGTCACCACCTGGGTCATCGTCATCACCACGCTCTACTCCGGAATAGAATACTTTTACGTCAACAGGGACGTATTTAAAAATGCCGACTGAGGAGAATAGCTATGAAACTATATAATTCTGCCACCCGCACCAGAGAGGACTTTGTCCCCAACCACCCGGACATAGTGAAGATGTACACCTGCGGCCCCACGGTATACCACTTTGCCCATATCGGCAACCTCCGCTCCTACATTATGGAGGACGTGCTGGAGAAGTACCTGCGCTACATCGGCTACAATGTGAAGCGGGTCATGAACATCACCGACGTGGGCCACCTCACCTCCGACGCCGACGAGGGGGAGGACAAGATGCTCAAGGGCGCCAAGCGGGAGCACAAGAGCGTCATGGAGATAGCCAAGTTCTACACCGACGCCTTCTTCTCCGACTGCGCCAAGCTGAACATCAAGACCCCCGACGTGGTGGAGCCCGCCACCAACTGCATAGACGACTATATCCGCATCATCTCCAAGCTCATGGACACCGGCTATGCCTACTTTGCCGGAGGCAACGTGTACTTCGACACCTCCAAGCTGGAGCGCTACTATATCTTCAACGACTTCAGCGAAGAGGACCTGGCCGTGGGCGTCCGGGAGGGCGTGGAGGAGGACAGCAACAAGCGCAACAAGAACGACTTCGTGCTGTGGTTCACCAAGTCCAAGTTCGAGGACCAGGCCCTGAAATGGGACTCCCCCTGGGGCGTGGGCTATCCCGGCTGGCACATCGAGTGCTCCGGCATCTCCATGAAGCACCTGGGGGAGGACCTGGACATCCACTGCGGCGGCATTGACAACGCCTTCCCCCACCACACCAATGAAATTGCCCAGTCCGAGTCCTATCTGGGGCACAAATGGTGCAATTTCTGGATGCACGTCTACCACCTGAACACCAACTCCGGCAAGATGAGCAAGTCCAGCGGGGAGTTCCTCACCGTGTCCCTGCTGGAGCAGAAGGGCTATGACCCCCTGGCCTACCGCCTCTTCTGCCTCCAGAGCCACTACCGCAAGAGCCTGGTATTCAGCTGGGAGAATCTGGACAACGCCCAGACCGCCTACAACAAGCTGATTGCCAGAGTTGCCGCCCTGAAGCCCGGCGACGGGGAGGTAGACGCCCAGGTCATGGCGTCCCTTAAGGAGAAGTTCACCGCCGCTCTGGACAACGACCTGAACAGTTCTCTTGCCGTCACCGCCCTCTACGACGTGCTGAAGGCCAAGACCAACGACGAGACAAAGCTTGCCGCCATTGCCGACTTTGACCGGGTGCTGAGCCTGGACCTCATAGCCAAGGGCGAGAAGAAGCGGGAGGAGCTTAAAAAGCAGGCCGTCACTGCCGGCCAGTTCACCGTCATCTCCGAGAGCGGGGAGAGCGACAGCGAGGTGGAGGCCAAGATCCAGGCCCGTCAGGAGGCCAAGAAGGCCAAGGACTTCGCCAAGGCCGACGCCATCCGGGAGGAGCTGAAGGCCGCCGGCATCGAGCTCACCGACATCCCCCACGGCGTGAAGTGGAAGAGAATATGAGACTATAGACAATGCCCCCGGCCGGATGGCCGGGGGCACGATTATTTTATGCTCATTCTATTTCGTGTGGAAGCGCTTTTGAAATTCCTTTAAAAAGTCTTTGCCCAGGGCCGCTATGCAGGCGATGAGCAGGGCCAGGGACAATATGCCCATCACCGCCAGGGGCCAGCGCACCGCCTCCCCGCCCCACAGCAGGCCCGCGGCGGAGCCCAGTCCGGCAAAGAAGATGAGGTTCAGCATGGGCAGCATGTTCTGCCTTTGCTTCACCATGTCGGAGAAAAACAGGGCGGCGCAGACTATGATCCCGCAAAAGCCCACGATGGGCACCACAAAGAGGGCCCAGCCGGGGACTATGACCAGCTCAATGATGATGAGCATTATGCAGGAGCAGAGCAGCAGCTTTATGAACTGGCTTATCCGGTTATACTCCACCAGATCCGGGGAGAGCACCAGGGTCCAGGTCATGTAGAGGCCCATCAGCACTATGAGGCTCCAGGCCTTGCCCCCCACCGCCAGGTTCACCACCGGGCAGACCAGGGCCGCCAGGAGCATCAGCCAGCCCGCCGCTCTTATCAGCTTATTTTTCAGCTGCCTCCGCTTTTCCACCGGGGGATATGTTATCTCAACCTTCATAGAAACCGCTCCCCTCCACCTTCACCTTAACTCCCTCCGACTCCAGCAGCTCATAGAGCTTTTCCTCAAAGCTGGGGTCGGCGGTCAGCTTGGCTATGGTAAACATCGCCGTGCCGTTTACGGTCACCAGAGAGCAGCTGGCCCGGTTGCTGATGGCGGTGCCCAGGACAAAGTCCATGCAGTCCACATGTTCGGCCATCCAGTCCGGCAGCTGCACCACGCCCATATTTGACAGGGTGGTGGTAAATATCTTGTCCCCCAGAAAGCCGTATATCAGCCGGGCCGCCGGCTGCTTCACCGCCAGGGGCACGAACTTCAGCACCTTCACCAGGCGCTCCGTGGCGGTGAGCATGGAGTCCATGGCCTCCCTGGAGCCCTTCAGCTCCAGCTGCCGCTGTATCTCCCCTATCAGCTCCTCCATGTCCTCCGTCTTCTCTATGGGCAGGCGGATGCCGCAGTAGAGGGAGAAGTTGCGCACAGTCTTTGAGGGGTAGAACTTGCGCATGTTCACGGGTATCTGTATGCTCTGCTCTCCCTGCAGCTCGTCTATGGCCGCCCGGCCCGCCAGAAACATCAGGGCCGTCAGGTACACGGTGACGGTGGCGCCGTGCATTCTCGCCGCCTCATAAAGCCGGGCGGCGTCCATCTTGAAATGGAGGATGCGGCAGGGCCGCTGCTCCGCCAGTCTGCCGTTCATCTGCAGGGCGCTCTTGTCCATGAAGCCGGAGGCGGAGCCCCGCTGCTCCACCCGGGCAAAGGCGTTTTCAAACTCCTCCGGGGAGGGAGTGGCGTTTATGTCCCACAGCTCCGGGGACGGCTCCGCCGCAGCGCCCATAAGGCGCAGGTATTCCCCGGTGAGCACCTTCAGGAAGGTCATACCCCCGGTGCCGTCGGTGAGCACATGGAAAAACTCCAGGCTGATGCGGTTTTTCCAGTACAGCACCCGGAAGGCCAGAGAGCCGCTCTGGGAGACCTTCAGGGGCCGGCAGGGTATATCCCGCTCCCGGGACACCGGGAAGCGCCGCTTGGTGGTGTCCAGATAGTGCCAGAAAAAGCCCTTCTTCAAGGTGGTGGCAAAGCTGGGGAAACGCCTTATGGTGAAGTCCAGGGCCATCTGCAGCATCTCCGGCACCACCGGCTCTTTGAGATACACCGACAGGCGGAACACCGACATCCTCCCCCGCTCCATGGACAGGGGATATATTTTCGCCGCATCGTCCAGGGGGAACCACAGCACCGGGGGCCGGGCATAAAAGCCCCCCAGATTCCTGGTATCCAGCAGCTCCAATGAGCGCTCCAGGCTCAGGCCCAGGGAGGAATAGTACATGACGGCCTTTTCAAAGTCCTCCCTCAGCTTCCGCTTCTCCCGCCAGGGCAGGTCGCAGTGGTGCTCAAAGTCGGCGAAAAATTCCTTCAGTCGGGCCGACTCCTCCCCCGGGAGGGAGGCGATATACCCGTCAAAGGGATTTATTATGGTAGATATCTTCATATGCTCACTTCCGCATAATAAGTCCGTTTCATTCTAACACAGCCCAGCAGCTTTTAAAAGCCCCAAATGTCCTCCCCGGCAAAACAAAACTGCCCGCCCCGGAAAGCGCCGGGACGGGCAGTCGATAGGCCGTATTCCTAATATCAGAAGCGGGCTATAATGTCCTTTATCTTGTCGAAGAAGCCGGAGACGGATTCCACCACTTTCTTCACGCCCTCAACAAAGCCCACCACCTTGTTCTTGGCGTCGGAGACCTTTTGCAGAGTGCTCTGCACGTCTTCCACCCGGGCCTTCAGGGACTCGGCGTCCAGGCCCTCCAGGGAGCGGCAGAGAGTGAGCAGCTGATTCACCTGGGTGTCGGTGAGGCTCACATTGTAGCGGGAGGCTATCTCCCTTATCTGGGCACGGATCTCGTCGTCGCTCATGTCCTTGGTCACGTCCAGCATCAGCTTCAGCTCGTTGACGATGGAGGTGGAGTCCATGGAGCCTATCTCGGCGGCCAGCTCCCCGGTGATGGTCAGCTCCTGGGTGCTCACAAGCTTTGCCAGATCGTCCAGCTTCTTGCCGGTCATGTCTTCATAGGCCTTATATACGCCGCTGAGGGCGGCGGTGCCGCTGACTTCAAAGGGGGCGGCAACGATAATGTTGGCGTCGGTTATGCCCGCAGTGGCCAGGGCGCTGATGTACATCTCGCCGGTGCACCAGTTGATGTTGCTGGTGGTGACGGCCATGCCGCTGTCGGCGGGCAGCAGCTCCACATACACGCAGGAGATGGAGCGGGTGCCGATGAGGCTCTCGTCCACGTAGCCCTCCAGATAGGCCCGCTCCTCGGTGTTGGTTATCTTCAGCTCTATCACGTCGCCCCGCTTCACGCCGAACATGTTGTATACGGAGTCTATCTGCTCATCAGTGAGGTCCGCGCCGATGACGGCCCGGCTCTGGTTCACCTCGGCATATGCAGGCACTGCCATGGAGCAGACAAGCAGCACCATCATAAAAATTGAAATTATCTTTTTCATTTGTCTCTCTCCTTTCAGAGTACATATATATGAC
>DBFSDV010000081.1:0-11513 GCA_048417135.1 Candidatus Limivicinus sp.
CGGTTGTACGCCTACGGCGTACAATTCGACACTCAGCTCCGTGAGAAGTGTTTTCCGCGACGCACATGTCGCCGCGGAAAACGATTAAAATTATTTTTTCGCTGCGGCGAAAAAACTCTGCGAGGCTTTTTTGACAGTCTCCAAAAAGAGCCGGACTTTTGCCCGGCTCCTTTTTTCCTTTTCCCTTTACTTTCCGCTGCGGCTCTTGAAATCCCGGTCTATTTCCGCCTTCCACTCCCCCTTCAGGGGGGCGCTGCTGCGCAGGGAGGACAGGGCGGCGCCCACGGCCCGGTAATTTATATCCGTGCCCCGGCTGTCCGCCAGGTAATTTGCCGCTCTGTCCGCATCTATACCCAGCCGGCCCGCCGTCCCTACAGCGTCTATGTTTGCCCCCAGGAACAGAAACTCCCAGCCGTACTTCGTCTTCTCCTTTTCTATCATCCTCTTCACTTCATCCGCGGAGTAGCTGTGGCTGGCGTTTTCCATGCCGTCGGTGGTGATGACAAATATGGTGTGTTCCGGCACGTCCTCCGGCCGAGCGTACTTGTGGACCCTGGCGATGTGGTGTATGGCCCGCCCCACCGCATCCAGCAGGGCGGTGCAGCCCCGGACGCTGTAGTCCTTTTCCGTCATGGGCGGCACCTGCTTTATGTCCAGCCGGTCGTGGAGCAGGCAGACATCGTTGTCAAAGAGCAGGGTGGAGACCAGGGCCTCCCCCTCTTCCTCCCGCTGCTTTGCTATCATGGAGTTGAAGCCGCCTATGGTGTCTTTCTCCAGGCCGTGCATGGAGCCGCTCCTGTCCAGGATGAAAACCATCTCAGTAAGTCCCTTTTTCATAAAAAATACCTCCCTATAATGTGCTCATGTTTTTGTTTACAGCCACATTATAGGGAGTTTTTCTTTTCCCCCGGTCGCCTGCCGGGCGACAATTCAGCCGCCCAGCAGTCTCTGGTCGAAGGCGAACAGGGCCTCGTTTATCTCGAATATGTTGTAGTTGCCCCGGCTGACGAAGTATTCCACTATGATGTCGAACTTGCTGCTGCGGGACAGGGCAAAGCCCGCCTTCCCCAGCAGCTCCTTCAGCTCCTCCAGGGGCAGCTCCAGAGCCACGGCCAAAGCCAGGGCCGTGGGCTTGGAGGGGCGATAGTTTATATCGCTGCGTATCTTGGAGAAGAGCTTGCGGTCGATGTTGGCCTTTTTGTAACACTGAGCGTCGCTCATCCCCGCCTCGTCTATTTTTCTCAGCAGCATCTGACTGAAGCTCTCGTCCACTTGGCTGAGCAGTTCCTCCAGGGAGGCCCTGCTCCTGGCGGGCCGGATATGGGGAGCGGCGTAGTTCTTCATGAGGGGAGCCGGCGGCGGGCATCCATCGGCCTCGCCCTTCATGGGGCGCAGCCCTAAGCCCAGCCCTTTAAGCCCCAGGCCCCAAGCCTGCTCCTGCACATAATTGTCGTCTATATAGCTCTTTATATCGGCAAAGAGCTCCGAACTAATCTGATAGGCCCGGCGGTCATACACCACCAGATATACCTCCATGTCGTTTTCCAGCAGGAAGTCCACTATGGTGTTGACGGCAGTTTTCAATGCCAGCTCCTTGGGCCAGCCGAAGGCGCCGGAGGATATCAGGGGAAAGGCTATGCTTTTGCAGCCCTTCTTCTCCGCCAGCTCCAGACAGCTGCGGTAGCAGGCGGCCAGTATCTCCTCCTCTCCCCCGTCGCCCCCCTGCCACACCGGGCCGAGGGTATATATCAGGTACCGGCAGGGCAAGCGTCCGGCCCTGCCCAGCTTGGCCTCCCCGGGCCTGATGGGCCTGAGCCTGCCCGGCGCCAGTCTCAGGCCCGCCGCCCTGCGGATGCTGCCGTCGGCCCCGCCGCTGCCGGAGAAGTCCGGGTCGGTGCTGCTGACGATGGCGTCCACGGCCATTTTCGTGATGTCGTTTCTAACTATTTTGAAAGGCATGATATCCCCTCCTCCCCGAATCCGGGCTCGCCCAAGCCTCCGTCCTCCATCAGGTCTAGCCTCTGCGGAGGCGCAAAGGCCTCCCCGGGGCAGCCGGCGCTTTGCCTCTGCCCCCCCGGCGGGGCTGAAGCCGAGCTAATATGCCGCCATGCGAATTTATCCTTTGCCCATTATTTACACCCATTATACAGTATTGTCCCGTATTCTCAATACCTTTTCACGCAAAAGGGCCCGGGTGAAAATTCACCCGGGCCCCGCATTAATGCTGCGTCTCTGTTATTTGGTCTTTACATACTCGTTCATAGGCCGGACCATGTACTCGTTGTAGGGGAATTTATCGGTGGTCACATAGCCTGCCGGAGCGTCTATCAGCTGGGGTATACGGTTGACCAGGGTGGCGCAGGTGAGCTCCACGGTGGCGGGCTGATTGACTATGCAGGTGGTGTCCGGTTCGCCATAGAGGGTCCAGACGTTGGTGTCCATCTCCTCCTTGTTGTATATCTTGCCCACGCATTCGGTCTCCAGGGTAATGCCCTCCTCCGTCTCCGTGGTGACTATGGCCCGCATGCCGGTGGCATAGCCGGCCTTTACCACCATGCCCAGGGTTTCGGAGGCCAGGTCCTCCTTGTCGATACAGGGGATGCACTTCTGGGTCTGGGATTTTACATGCAGGCCCATCTTGCTGCACAGCCAGCCGTTCTGATTCCACATGTAGGAGGGCACATACTGCCCGCTCTCCACCAGCGCTTTAAGCTCGTCGGAGGGCATGTCGTTGTAGCAGCCTATGGTCTTGTTGAATTCCTCCACGCTGAGCCCGGCGCCGTGGCCCTCCGCCAGGGCCACGCCGTAGTCCTCCACATTGTACCAGCTGCTGCCCACTATCTTGTTTATCTTGTGGGAGGAGCCGGCCAGGTTGGTGACCATGGTGCCCCAGTACAGGTCGCAGTAGCCCACGCCGGTGAGGGTGCAGCCGCCCTCTTTGCCCAGCTTGTCCAGCTTCTCGGTGAGAGCCGGGGAGGAATTCCAGGGGTACAGGGCCTCCTCGCAGGTAGTGATGGCGTTGATGCCCAGCTTTGCGCATATGGTGAATATCTCTTCCAGCTCCGCCACCGTGCTGCGGGTGGCGATTATGCACACGTCCGGCTTGAGCCGGGCCAGGACGCTCTCTGCCTGGGCGGCGGGCTGTACGGTGACGCCCACGAAGGGGTAGCCCTTGCCTATTATCTCCGATACGTCCTTGCCGATGTGGCCGGGGTTGCGGCAGAAAGCTGCCACCAGCTCCCCGTCGTGCTCCATGACGTAGCGCATGAGCCAGCGGCTCATCCGCCCTGCCCCGTATTGTGCAACTCTTATCTTGCGCTCCATTTGCAATAGCCTCCTTAGAAATTATTTTTTCCGGTCTGCTGAGACTATTATACAAATTGCAGCTGCTGCAAGGTCAAGGGCCAAATCCCCGGCATTTTAGCCAAAGAAACTGACGGGAATTTGTGTCTTATAGAACATCTGCCGCCGTTCAAATTCCAGCACGGGGAAATCTATCACCACCTCGCACAGGTAATCTCCGGCGATCTCGCACCTGTGCTCCCGCACATAGTCCATCAGCCGCCCCACGTTTTCCGCCTCCTGGCTCAGCTCGTGGGAGCAGAGGCAGACATAGCAGGCCGCCGGCACGGTCTCCAGCTTGGGCAGAGGGCTGTCCTCATCCACAAACAGAAAGACCTCGTTGGAGTAGAGCTCGCCCTGTCTCAGGCTGTCCTTGCGGATTATGGTGCCTATGTTGGTGAAATAGGACAGGGGCATGTTGCTCGCAGCCAGGTGCAGCTTCAGCTGCCGGAGCATATATTCGTAGCCCAGCTCGTCCTGCTCAAAGTAGTTCATCCCGCACTCATAGCGGTAAATATGCCTCTCACCAATGAATTCCAGGAAAATTTCCCCGTTTTTCGGCATAGCCTCGTATCTTTTGTAGTTTTCCATAGCCCGGCGTATGGCCCGGCGGGACCCGTCCAGCTGGGCCATGCTCTCCTCCACCCGGGCCGCCTGCTCTTTCAGCAGCTGCCGCAGCTTGTCGGCATCGTCCCTGTCCAGAAAATCCCGTATCTGCCTCAGCGTCATGCCGTAGACCTTCAGGTTCTGTATCAAATCCAGCCTGGCGGACTGGAGGATGTGATAATATCTGTAGCCGGTCCTCTCGTCGGTAAACCTGGGCTTGAGCAGGCCCTCCCTGTCGTACAGGCGCAGGGTCTGCTCGGAGACGTGGTTGAGCTCCGCCATCTGCCCCACCGTCAATTTTTGCAGATCCATGTAAGCTTCCTCCTGCTATAATCTTGTGATAATTATATCAAGCCCCGGCCCGCAAAGTCAAACCCCTGCAGGCAAAAACGCCGCCCTCCCCGATAGGGAAAGGCAGCGTTTTCTCAGTCGTCCTCGTCCTCCGCCACGTCTATGAGCACCCAGGAGCTGTTGTCGGGGATGTAGTTTTCCACCACCGGCATGAGCCGGTCGTAGACATTGCCCAGCTCCACGTTGGACTCGATGTCGCTGACATTGTAGGAGTATGCGGACTTGTCGGTCTTCAGGTAGACCCGGTCGAAAATTTTCATGAAGAAACGGGCGTCCTGGCCGGTGGTCAGATCCACCTTCACCAGGCCCGGCTTGCTGTCGCAGTATATGGAGAGGTAGCCGCTCTCCCTGTCCTCCAGCATTTCGGCCACGCTCTTGGCCATGCCGCAGACCGCCACCTGGGTGCTGCGCTCCGTGGAGATATCCCGGGTGTAGACCAGGGGTATGGCCTCGGTGAGGGTGGGGTGGGCCACATCCGCCAGCACCACCTCGTCAAAGCCCATGTCAAAGAGCTCCTGGGCCATCTGGGCCACATACTTGCGCACCTCGAAATTATAGGCGTCCAGCCAGTAGCCGTTGTCGTCCTGGTAGTTCATGCCCGTCTCGGTCTTGATGCTGTAATTTGCGGTCCTGGTAGGCAGGGTGTTGTCTATGCAGCAGCTGATCTGGGCCGCCAGATATATCTCCTTGTCCAGGTTCTTCAGCTCGTCTATCAGCCCCTGCATGGCGGAGGTCTGTTCCGAGGGCATCACTATGCCGTAGTTCACCGCCAGCTCCGCCTGGGAATCCCACATCAGCTGGCCGCTGCGGGGCTTCATCTCCAGCAGCAGGGCGTTGCCCTCGTTGAGGCGGTTGGCGTACTCCATGAGCTTGTCGTGGTTCAGGTCCGTATAGGGGACGAAGATGGCCCGCATGGAGGGCACATCCTCCCCGGCCACGGCCTCCACCTCGCTGTAATCCGGCTCGTCAAAGACTATGCTGGCGTTCACCGTGTCGAAGCTCACCACCTCGTGGCCCTGGCTGTCCAGCACGGTGCCCTCCTCGGCCAGGATGGGCAGCTCAATGCTCACGCTGTCGTCGGAGATCACCGCGTATTTCTGGAGGCCGTAGAAGGTGACCATCAGCACCGAGACCAGAGCCAGAAGCACCACAAAGGGGATGAACAGATAGTTGCGCCGCTTTCTCCTGCCCTTGTAAAATATCTGTATTCTTGCCAAACTGTTTTACTCCTCTATCATGGAAATGCGGCGGATGTGGCGCTCGTCCCCGGAGAAGGGGGTGTCCAGGAAGGTGTCCACTATCTTCAGGGCCAGGCCCTCCCCCAGCACCCGGGCCCCCATGGCCAGGATGTTGGCGTCGTTGTGCTCCCGGGTGGCCTGGGCGGAAAAGCAGTCGGAGCAGAGGGCCGCCCGTATGCCTTTCACCTTGTTGGCGGCGATGGATATGCCGATGCCGGTGCCGCAGATTATTATCCCCCTGTCGCACTCCCCGGAGGCCACGGCCTTGGCCACGGCCCGGCCGTACACCGGATAGTCGCAGGAGGCCGGGGAGTAGGTGCCGAAGTCCTTGTATTCCAGACCCCGCTTTTCCAGATGCTTCTTGACCGCTTCTTTCAGCTTGAAGCCGCCGTGGTCGCTGCCTATCCCTATCATTTTCCGCCTCCGCATTACACATAGTATTTGAATCTGAGGGTATTTTATCACCAAGGCTGTATCGGCGCAAGTACAATTCCTTTCCGTTTTGTAAACATTGGGGCCAATGTCTTGACTTTGCCGTCGGAAATTCTTAAAATGAATTTAAACAAAAGGGAGCGAGTGTATGAAAGGCTGGTTTAACAATCTGTTTCAGGGCAGGCAGGGAATGGACGAGCTGTCCAAATCCATGTTCTGGTGGGGGCTGGCGTGCCTGATAATTTCCGGGCTGCTGTCTGCGCTGCTCAACGGGGTGCTCAGTCTGCCCTTCAGTTGGCTTGGGCTGCTGCTCATTATCCTGTGTTTCGTCCGGGCCTTTTCCCGGCGGCTGGACCAGCGGGAGCTGGAGAACGGCGCCTACCTGGCCTTTCTGGAGCGGCGGCGGCGCCAGTGGGAAATGCGCAAGGAGCGCTTTCGCCAGCGCAAGGACTTCCGCTTTTTCAAGTGTCCCGGCTGCGGCACCATTTTGAGGGTGCCCCGGGGCAAGGGGAAGATACACATCAACTGCCGCTGCGGCTATGTGCTCTACCGCCGCACCTGAGTATGGGAAAGGGCAGGTCTTCAACGCCATAAGTTTTTTGCCCCTTTTGAGCCGGCCGGCTCAAAAGGGGCAAATCGTTTATCTCCAAACGGCCAAGGCCTCAGCAGCGGGCGCGCCCCGGAGCATGGCGGCCTCATATGCCCCTTGCGTCCAGCTCCAGGAGCATGAGCCCGTCCTCGCCGCCCACTATCAGATAGCGGGCTTTCTCTATGAGATAGCAGTCCCTCCGGGCCATGCAGCCCTCAACATATCCCCGGTTCAGCATCCTCTCCCGGTCGCACCTGGCCGCCAGATTGTAGTATATGTCCCGGTCGGCCTCGCTCCAGTCCGCCGCCTGTTCCTCGTAGGGTATCACCGAGTCCAGAGTGATATAGGGATATTTGCTGTCGCGCAGCCGGGCCGCCTGTTCCCCGAAGGCCAGCTCCAGACCCCGCTCCATGCCGCACAAAAAGTGCCTCACGCCCCGCTCTTCAATGAGCTTTTCAATGAGCGCAGCCAGGTCGGCCTCCTCTGTTTTTTCCAATCTTCTGCCGGCCCCCAAGCATGCGCAAGTGCATTCTCTCATGTTTTTTCCCATCTCCCTTTTATTTTTCTGCTTCTGTCAGCATATCTCAACCTCTACAAGTATACAGTATATCATCTATAAACCTATATATCAATGTATATCAAGCCTCACCGCCAATAATATTTCCTAATGTATAGGTTAATATATGTCATAAGGCGGTGAGCATTATGACAGAAAAGGAGTTCTCTCTCCGGTTGGCCCAATTAAGGGAGAATATGGGAGTCTCTGCCAGAGACATGAGCCTGTCGATGGGGCAGAACCCCGGCTATATCAATAATATTGAAAACGGCAAATCCATGCCTTCTCTCTCCGGAATATTTTATATATGTGATTTTCTGAATATAGAGCCTAAAGATTTTTTCGATTTGGATAACCCCGCACCCTCAAAGGCCAATGAGCTCTATGCCATTGCCAAGACCCTCAGCGACGAGCAGCTGGAGCACCTCATTGCAATAGCCGCCGGATTGAAAAAATAGTCCCTCGAAAAAGCAAGTGCACTTGTCAAGCAAAAGTGCTGCTGGGACACGAAGAGGAATACATGATAGTTCACAGTGCCCAGCTAAGTGGTATCTGGCAGCACGACATCTATTCATGGGAAATAAAGAGGGACAAATTCGTTTACCTGGATTTGGTAGATAACAGCAGCCGCTTCATTGATTACACGCTCAAAGCCTGGGTGGCAAATTTGGACTATTCTCAGCGGGAAAAATTCGTCGATACGGTTTATACCGTTGTATCAGAAACAAATGCCACTACCCTGCGCGAGCTGGGCGACAACTGGTTTTCCAGCGCGATAATTGTGTTGAAATCCGTGAAGAATCTTGATGAAGCAACCCGGAGCGCGGTTACACAGGCCCTTGTACTGCTTGCCAAAAGCGCAAAGACCGGAATGTTCCAAATGCTTCAGCATTGATAATCAATGCGTTGCTTGGTGCAAAACGGCGTCTGCCTCAGCCAGGCCTATACTGTTCACTTCCGGCAATCGACTTTACAAGGTGAGTGAACAGTGAATATATGAAAATCGACAAGCGCCTGACGGCACTTGTCGATTTTTGTTTGCGGGAGAAGGGGAAATTGCAGGTGATGGAACCAAAAACCAAATCGAAGCCCAGCGCAGCGGGTTCGATTTGGAAAGGAGGAGCAAGGTAGCGGGCGGATGGCGCTTTCTATTCCCCGTGAAATAGAAAGCGCCGGAGCGAAGCGGACTTTATCTCCCGTCTCTTAAAAACAAACCCGAAGCGCAAAGCTTCGGGTTTGGAAGGAGCCGCGACAGAATGAGCGAGAGGTGACGATTGTTCTGCAAGAAAAATCGTCGCCGCAAGCAAGCTTGCGACCACGTGGTTGCGGGGGAAGGATGAGATGGGGTACGAGGAACTGCTTGCCCGTGTGCGGGAATACGAGACATGAATTTTGCAGATTACAGAGCCAAGCCGACAAATACTATCTTCCCGACTTCTTACAACAGCGAGCGCACTGCGGCGGATGTGGTCAATCCAGTCCGGGCTTTCAGCTTTTCCTTTACCCAGGTCAGCTGCTTTTCCATGCTTTTCCGCCAGACAAACGTATGCCGTCCCCCACGGCTTTCCAGCTTCGTGCCGTCTATGAACACCGCTTTGTGGTCTGTTTCCCCCATCCCCTCCAGCTTCCTCACAAACTGGTAGAAGTTGTTTCACAAACTAAGAATAAAGCAACGAGCGAGATTTGGAAACCCTTCTGGGCTCCAGACCTCGCTCTTTTTTTAGGTCCATTTTGCAACGGGCCCGTGTTGCGCTTTATTATTCTCTTCCCAGCAGCCAGTCCACCGACACATTCAGGATGTCCGCCAGTGCGTTCAGTTCTATATCCGACACCGGGCGCTTCTGCCCTTCCAGCAGGCTCAGCGCCGGGATGCTCATGTCCACACCGGCCAGCTGCAGCCGGGCAAGCAGCTCTACCTGTTTCATCCCCAAAGCCTTTCTGGCTTCGGTCACCCGGGCGCCTATCAGATTTCTGTTTCCCAACTCCAGTCTCCTGGGCTTCAAGCTGCTCACCTCCTGACGAAATTATTATATTCATTCAGGGGCTTGATATATTTGGCAATACCAAATATAATAGTCTTATTTGGCTATACCAAATAAAGTCTGCTCAGGTGAGCATACGATGGTTTAGGAGGAACGGAAGATGAAAAAGAATGTACTTATGAAAATTGCCGGGCTGGCCCTGATAGTCATTCTGGCTCTCGGCTGTCTCACCGGCTGCGGGCAGAAGCTGCCGGAGACTACCAGCCAGGAGGCGGGGCTGTATGTATACGGAGCAGATGTTCTTGATGCTCTTGGCGATGTAGCCCAGGGCTACACTATAGATGAGGATGGAAACATCCTGAACAGCGAGGGCGATGTGGTGGTCGCAGCTGCAAATGTGGCTGTGTTCACCGTGCTTGGGGAGATGAGCGTTCCCGATGCCGAGCAGCTCAAACAGACCATGGAGGCCGAGCTGCTGGAGAATGAGCAGCTGGCAACCGCTCCTGTGAAGTTCACCGTGACCATTCACGCCGATGCCCAGGATATAGTAAACAGCACCATCGTGGTGGAGACTGACGACACCGCACTGTACTTCCCCTATGAGGACAACAAGGAGCTGCTGGCGGATACCTTTACCGAGGCCCCGGATGAGCCTATAACCAGCGTCACTCTCAAGCCCACCGGGAATGAGGACATAGACCTTGTTCTGGAGGGTGCTTTCGAGGGCGAGTACAATCTGACCGTGAAGAATGTGCTGGGCAGTGACATCGCCAAGTTCCCCATAAGTGTCATGGCGGAGGTAGTCGAGAAGGACGAGGATGATGAAGAGGATCACGTCCATGACTATGAGGAGAAGGTAGTGGCCGCCACCACCAAGTCCCAGGGCTACACCATCTACACCTGTAAGATATGCGGCCTGTCCTATCGTGACAATTTTACGGATAAGCTGCCCTGCAACCATGTGTACACCGAAAGGGTGGTAGCACCCACCTACACCTCCACCGGCTATACCCTGCACACCTGCACTCTCTGCGGATACAGCTACAAGGACAATGAGACTGCAAAGCTGGTGTGCAGCCACTCCAGCGTCACCAAGACCAAGGTTGAGCCTACCTGCACCGAGGGCGGCTACACTCTCAACAAGTGCAATATCTGCCACGAGGAGTGGAAGGACAACGAGACTGCGGCCCTGGGCCACAACTATGATGGCGGGAAGGTTTCCGTGGAGGCCACCTGCGGCACCACCGGCACCAAGGTCTATACCTGCCGCCGCTGCGGCGAAACCAAGACCGAGACTATCGCCGCCACCGGCAATCATGGCAGCACCCATGCCCAGGTGAGCGTTGCGGCCACCTGCACCAAGGACGGCATAATGCTCAATGTGTGCGATGTGTGCGGCAAGACGGTCAGCACCACCAGCATCCCGGCCACCGGCCATTCCAGCACTCTGAACTGGGTAACTGTCACCGAGGCCACCTGCGGCTCCAATGGCCTGAAGAACGGCTGCTGCACCACCTGCGGAGCAGTGCTTCAGACCGAGAGCATCCCTGCCACCGGAAATCACAGCTACGTCACCAATACCGTTGAACCCACCTGTACCACCGGCGGCTATACTGAGTCAGTATGCTCCGTGTGCGGGGAGCGACACGAGTCCAATATAACTTCCGCTCTGGGCCACGACTGGGAGGAGCGCACCGAGCAGAAGCAGGTCGGCTCTGAGGTTCATACTTTCTGTGGTGAGTGTGGAATGGATCTCACTGCAAACGGAATAAGTGGTGCTGCTGTAGAAGCACATGCCAAAGCGCATGTAATGGCTGGTGGCGGTGGACGCACTTACGAGACTTCTGTCCCTATCTATGAGACTGTAACTGTCAAGGTATGCCGCCGTTGCGGAGCTACCGAGTAAGAAACGAGCAAAAATAAATATGGCAGGAAGAGAGTCGGGAATATCCCGGCTCTCGTTTTGCTTACTATGTGTTATTGTTCGTATTCTCTGGTTTTTGAGGTATATCTTTGCCACAAATCACCAAGTGCATTGGACCATGTCTATTCCCCGCCGATGTACTTGAACCTGGGAACCTTCTCTCCCGATACCTCAACCAATTCATTCCACATGGAAGGGGGCCGGACCCAAACGCCAAATTCACCGTAGAGCGCCCTGTACACCACCATGGGCTCCATAGTCTCGGAGTGGGTAGCAGTGCATATCAGCTCATATTCTTTTCCTTTAAAATGCCGGTATTTCCCAGGCCGCAGTTCATTATCCAAATCCTTCACCTCCTACAATATAGTTACGGTTATAGGCACGGCAGCCAGCCGTGTCTATTTCCATCTCAAAGCCGAAGCTGTTAGAATGCGAGAGTAAATGGTCTGGCACGTTTCACCTTGGGCCAACACGCCCGCATGGGAGTCAGTCA
>DBFSDV010000082.1:0-6127 GCA_048417135.1 Candidatus Limivicinus sp.
TGACTGACTCCCATGCGGGCGTGTTGGCCCAAGGTGAAACGTGCCAGACCATTTACTCTCGCATTCTAACAGCTTCGGCTTTGAGATGGAAATAGACACGGCTGGCTGCCGTGCCTATAACCGTAACTATATTGTAGGAGGAAAAACAAATGGATGAGCGGGAGAAAAAACTGGAGGTCCTGTGCCGCATTGCCCATGCCCTGAATGAGGAGGGGGCGCTCTGGGCCCTGGGGGGTTCGCTGCTGCTGTACTTCAAGGGCCGGACCGATACCTTCCACGACATAGACATCATGGCGGGGGAGGCGGATATCGAGACCGTGAAAAGGCGGCTGTGCGCCCTGGGGGAGCTGCTGCCCCCAAAACCCAAGCCCGGTTACAAGACCCGGCATTTTCTGGAATTTGTCATAGACGGGGTGGAGGTGGACGTGATGGCGGGCTTTGTCATCGTGAAGGAGGGAGTGGACTATGACTGCTCACTGCTGCCGGAACAGGTGGCGGAGCATATCTCCCTGGAGGGGGAGGACATCCCCCTGCAATCCCTTTCTGACTGGCGGAGATACTACGAGCTCATGGGCAGGCCGGAGAAGGCCAAGCTGGCGTCAGAATGAGGGGCGGCCCCGTACTTGTTCTTTCCCTCCTTTTGGGGTATAATCCTAACACACAGTACGACCGGAGAAAGGAGACGCACCCATGGATAAACTGGGCACAAAAAAGAGGGCTGAGCTGCCTTTGACGGTGTTCAGCCTGGTGTTCACCGCTTTCCTATGCTGCAAATGGTGGAAGGTGTTTTACTGCGCCTGTACGGGCCTGGTGTTTTCCGACGTGCCTGCCCATATAAAGCTGGCCCTGGGCCACAACGACTACGGCCTGAGCAGCCTTTTGATACAGCTCTTCTACCTGGGCGGGGAATACTTTGCCCAGCGGGCCCTGGCGGTGAGCTTGACGCTGAATAACTTCGCCGGCCTGTTTACCCTGGCCCTGTTCATCCGCTACCTGCTGCCCCGGCTCAGCCCGGTGGAGGCCTTCCTGGCCTCGGCCCTGGCCCATCTCTGCGGGCCCTGGATAATCCCCGGGGTGCAGACGGGCATCTACCTGAATGCCTATAACGGCAACCTCTACCACAATATGACGGTGCTCTTCAGCCGCACCTTTATCCCCCTGAGCTTCATCGGCTTTTACCGCTGCTGGCAGCAGCGCCACGGCAGCATAGGCCGGGCCAACTGGCTGGGCTTCATGGTGGCTTTCCTGATTGCCACAGGCTTCAAGCCCAGCTTTGCCTTTGCCTTCTGCCCCAGCCTGCTGGGCCTGCTGATATATGACTTCATAAAGTATAAGGGCAAGTACCTGAAAAACGAGCTCATCCTGGGCCTGGCGGTGGTGCCGGCGGGGCTCATATGCGTAGGCCAGTACGCCATGCTCTTCAGCCGGGACTTCTCCCAGAGCGGCAACGAAATATTGGAGGACATGGGCATAGAGGGAGTCCAGGGGGAGTCCTCCATAGCCATAAACCGGCTGAGCCTCAGCCAGGCGGGGAGCCTGGCCCTGATGTACCTGCGCTCCCTGCTGCTGCCCATATACACCCTGGCCCTGCAGCTGCGGCGGGAGGAGAAAAAGGAGGAGACGGGCCTGTTCCTCCTGGTGCTGCTGGTGTCCATCCTGGAGGCGGTCTTCCTCACGGAGACCGGCTACCGGGCCAACGACGGCAACTTCAGCTGGGGCAGCCTCAGCCTCTACACCTGTATCTTCGGCCTGAGCATCGGTCTGCTGTGGCGCATGATACAGGAGAGCCTTGCAAAGAGGAAGGCCGGAGGGGCGCTGCTGTGCCTTGTGGGTCTGGGATTGCTGCTGGGCCACCTGATGGTGGGCTATTACTTCATCTGGTTTTTCAACAGCGGCGGCAGCTTCTATATCTGATAAGATAAAACACTCCCCATCCCGCCCGGGATGGGGAGCGCTGTTTATAGGTTTTGCACCGGGAGTCAGCCCAGCTCTATGGTGCTGCCGTCAAAGAGGGTGATGGAGACTACATCGTCAGGGTCTATGGTGCTCAAAGCGAAGCTGCCGTAGCGCTTTACGATGCCGTCCTGATAATCTCCGGACTCGGCGGACCTGGGTTTAATATCCGAGCCGTCGGCCATGTGGAGGGTGCCCATGGTGACGGCGCTGATGGTATTGGCCCAGGGAGCCTCTGCGCTTCGTATCCACTCCTGGTCCTCCGGACTCAGCTCTTTGAAGCTCAGGCCTTTTGAGTAATAATAAAGCCGCTCCGAGTCCTCATGCTCCAGAAGCCAGGTCATGCCGGTGGAATACAGTTCGATGCCCAGCAGCCTTCCGGTCTTGCCAAGTTTTGCACAGCTGAACTCTACAGGATTTTCAAAAATGCAGGTCCTTGTTTCCGACTCGCTTACGCTGAGGGCAAAGCGCCCCAGCTCCCTTTTGCTGTCGCCCTGTCCGCAGGCTATGATCATTTGGTCGGTATGAGAAATGCCGTGGAAACGGTAACACTCAAAGGTGATAGTTTTTGTCGCTTCGTCGTATATCATCTCTCCGTTTTTCACGGCAGGGGTACAGGTGGCGAAGCTCTCGCCGCCGTCAAAGGATGCTCCCACAGGCATTTCTCCATATATCCAGTCCTTTTCATAGGGCGAGACGTTGATATATATTGTGTCGTACTCCACACCCCCAATTGAGGACAGCAGGGTGACTGTCATTTCACCCTCGGAGGATAGCTCTTCCCCGGTCTCCTCCGGCAGCGGGTATTCGGTGTATTCCTCCACCTGGTTTTCATCGATTTGCAGCTGCTCCCGCAGCTCCTGCTGCCGTTGCCGGTCTATGCCGTAGCCTATGGCAAAGGCGGTGACGGCAAAGAACAGGGATATGACTGCGGCTATCAGCAGCGTGCGCCGGAGATTCCTTGCGCCGTGTTTCGTGATTTTCATATCCTTCACCTTGGGGGCCTCAATGCCGGGCCCGCTCAGCTCCAGGGCCTCCAGGACGTAGCTCTCGTCCAGCATGGAAAGCGCCCGGGAAATTTCTTCCCGCCTCATTATATCAGCCCCTCCCTTTCAAGATAGTTTTTCAGTTTTTCACGGATGCGGAAGAGACGCAGGGAGACCCGGCCGCTTTTGACTTTCAGCTTTGCGGCGATGTCCTTCACCGGCTCCGCCAGATAATAGCGGCAGACGAAGAGCTGCCTGTCCTCCTTTGAAAGCCCTGCGAGGAAGCGATTCATAGCTTCCGCCAGCTCCCGGGCCTCCAGCTCCGTCTGGGCGTCCCCGGCCGCCGCCAGGCAGCCCTCCAGCTCCGAGAGAGCCAGGTCATAGCTGCCGTTTCGCTTTTGGGCCCGGCTGCCGTGATAGCGGTCCAGGGACAGGTTCCGGGCTATGGCCAGGGTGTAGGCCTTCAGGTGCTCCGGCCGCTGAGGGGGCACGCTGTTCCACACCGCCAGATAGGTGTCGGCGGCGCACTCCTCCGCGTCCCGCGCATCCCCCAGAATGTTCAGGGCCAGGGCCTTTACCGCCCGGCCGTATTTCCTTTCCAGCTCAGATACAGCCTGCTCCGAGCGCTCAAAGAACAGGTCGATTATCCTGCCGTCGTCCATGTGTCCACTTCCTTTCCGCTTCAACTATACAGTAGGGAAAAAGCGGGGAATATTTCATCTCCAGTTAAAGATTTTTTCCTCTGTTCTTTGTACAATATTATAGTAAACTCGAAAGAAAGCCACAAGAAAAAAGGCGGAAATTATGCACTTGACAGAAGCTCCGGCCAAAACGGAACAGGACATTGACTGAAATAAAAGTGCGTGATAAAATTGACAATGCTGAGTAAACCCACCAAGATCCCCGTAAAATGAAATCACTTTTTCGGAGGTACTGATATGAGAGGAATCCACAGCGTAGTTGACGATCTGCGCAACAGCGTGTTCAAGGAAGTGGCCAAGCTGGCCTATGAGGGCGGGGACTATTCCCGCATTGACCGCCTGCCCTACAAGATAGTACCCGGCAGCGAAGCCAGGTACAGGAGCAATATCTTCCTGGAGAGAGCCATAGTCACGGAGCGTCTGCGCCTGGCCTGCGGTCTGCCCCTGCGCACGGCGGACGAGTACGGCCCCGCCAGCGACGGCATAGAGGAGGCCAACATCCCCGAGAAATACTATGAGCCGCCCCTTATAAACATCATCCCCTTTGCCTGCAACGGCTGCCCCCCCAAGGAGATACGGGTATCCTCCAACTGCCAGGGCTGCCTGTCCCATCCCTGCCAGGCTGTCTGCCCCAAGGGGGCCATCTACATCAAGGACGGCAAGAGCAACATCGACCAGAGCAAGTGCATAAAGTGCGGTAAGTGCCTCAACCAGTGTCCCTATGACGCTATCAGCCGCATCGAGCGGCCCTGCGCCAAGGCCTGCGGCATGGACGCTATTGGCAGCGACGAGAACGGCAAGGCCGTCATCGACTATAACAAGTGCGTCTCCTGCGGCATGTGCCTGGTGAACTGCCCCTTCGGCGCCATCGCCGACAAGAGCCAGATCTTCCAGATAATCCAGGCCATCAAGTCCGGCACCAGGATAATAGCCATCGTGGCCCCCGCCTTTGTCAGCCAGTTTGAGGGCGCCACCCCCGCAAAGCTCCGCAAGGCCATGCGCATCCTGGGCTTTGCCGACACGGTGGAAGTGGCCGTGGGCGCAGACCTCTGCACCATAGAGGAGGCGGAGGACTTCCTGGAGAAGGTGCCGGAGAAGCAGCCCTTCATGGCCACCTCCTGCTGCCCCGCCTGGAGCGTCATGGCAAAGAAGCTCTTCCCGGAGTTCACCGATTATATCTCTATGGCCCTGACCCCCATGGTGCTCACCGCCCGCCTGGTGAAGAAGGACAATCCCCAGGCCAAGATAGTCTTTGTTGGCCCCTGCGCCGCCAAGAAGCTGGAGGCCTCCCGCCGCACCATCCGCTCCGATGTGGACTTCGTGCTCACCTTTGAGGAGCTCCAGGGCATGTTTGAGGCCAAGGAAGTGGACTTTGCCACTTTGGTGCCGGACGAGCAGGACAAGGACTTCGACGAGGGTACCGGCGCAGGCCGTGGCTTTGCCGTAGTGGGCGGCGTGGCCGCCGCCGTGGCGGACCACATCTCCAAGATAAAGCCCGGCACTGAAGTGAAAATGGAGTTTGGCGACGGACTGCGTGAGTGCCGGAAGATGCTGCTCATGGCCAAGGCCGGCAAGCGCAACGGCTACCTGCTGGAGGGCATGGCCTGCCCCGGCGGCTGCGTGGCCGGCGCCGGCACCATAGCCCCGGTGGCTTCCGCCTCCGCTGCGGTGAAGAAATACAAGGACGAGGCGCCCAAACAGAACGCCGGTGAAAGCAGCTATGCGGCAAGGCTTTCCGAGGCGACGGAATGAGAACTCAGCATAAAGCAGTACAGTTCATAGCGGAGACCGCCATAGGCATAGCCCTGGTGGTCCTGGCCCAGCTGGCGGGGAAGCTCTTTCCCGCCGGCGCCGTGGTGATAGGCCCCCTGTCCGTCACCCAGCTCATCACCGGCAGCCTGGTCAACTGCGTGCTCTTTGTCTTTGCCGCCCGCACCGGGGCCTTGTCCGGCATCTGCATAGGCCTCTTTTCCTCCGCCTTGGCCTTCCTCCTGGGTGTGGGTCCGGCCCTCATTCAGCTGGTGCCGGTGATAGCCTGCGGCAACGCCATTCTGGCGGGGCTCTTCGGCCTGAGCCGGAAGCTGAAGCTGGACAGCCGTGTCGCCATGGTCTGCTGCGCTCTCATAAAGTGCGGCTTTCTGTGGGTGTCCGTGCCTGCGGTGATAGCCTCCCTGGGTAGCGTGCCAGAGAAGCAGGCGGCGGTGATGTCCGCCACCTTCTCCTGGCCCCAGGGCGTCACCGCCCTCATCGGCGGCGTGCTGGCCCTTATCATCATCCCCAGGCTGATGAAGGCCAAGGCCAACTGAAAACGCAGTCCCAAGAGAATATAGAAGATAGTCTGATATCCCCCGGTCAGTGGCCGGGGGATATCGGGTTTACATACGCCTTTGCTTGTGGTAAAATATAAGGCGCATTAAATATATTCAGCAGCAGAAGGAGCTTGACAGGCCATGCCCCAGCGTCTACACTCCTACAGACAGACAGACA
>DBFSDV010000083.1:0-34753 GCA_048417135.1 Candidatus Limivicinus sp.
ACAGATACAGGAGGATAAGGATATGCCTAAAATAAACGGTCTGCTCCCTGTGGGCGTGGTGGTCATCACGGCCATCGTGGCCCTGTTCATTCTGGCGGTGGTGCTGCTGTTCTATGTCAGCGCCAGGTACAGATACCTCAGCTCCGCCGTCTCCGGCTCCGGGGACAAGAACGGCGGCTTTCTCCGCTTTGTGAAGGAGGACTTTGCCCAGGCCTACAAGAAGTACGGCCAGGAGGTGAACACCCCGGCACTGGTGGCCAACGCCGTCAATGTGAAGCTGCCGGGCCTGCTGCTGATAGAGCGCTTCATCAGCAACGCCGTGTCCCTCTTCGTGACCCTGGGCCTCTTCGGCACCTTCCTGGGCCTGAGCCTCTCCGTATCCTCCCTGACAGAGCTGATAGGCTACAGCAACACCGACCAGTGGCTCAGCGTTTTGGACAGCGTGGGCACCGGGCTCATGTCCGCCCTGTCGGGCATGGGCGTGGCCTTCTACACCTCCCTGGCCGGCGTGGCCTGCTCCATAATTTTGACTTTGCTGCGCTCGGTGTTCAGCCCCCAGGCCCAGCGGGAAAAGCTGGAGACCCAGGTGGAGCTGTGGCTGGACCATGAGCTGGCCCCCACCCTGCCCACGGAGCGGGCCAAGGACGACGTGCAGCTGGTGCACCAGATGATACGGGCCCTGGACTCCGCCGCCGCCAGCATGGACAGGACTTTAAAGCAGTCCACCGACGAGATGAAGCTGACCCTCTCCGCCGCCAAGGAGCCTCTGGCGGAATTTGGCCGCACGGTGGGGAGCTTCAACGAGGGCGTGCGGGACTTCTCGGAGTTCGACTACAATCTGCGGGGCACCGTGGAGAGGCTGGACGTGTGCATCCGGGACCTGGTGGGCGTCTTGCGCTCTGCCTCCCGGGGCATTGAAAGGAGCGGCCGGCAATGAGAAGAACAGGCAGCTACAGGCACCCGGAATCCGCCGGTGAGCAGGGCTTCTGGCCCTCCTATGCGGACATGATGAGCGCCGTCGCCCTGATCCTGTTTTTCCTTATGCTGCTTTCTTACATACAAAATCTGGTGACGGGCAACGACCTGCAAAATACACAGGAGGTCCTGGAGGACACCAGGCTCCAGGTACAGCTGACCCAGGAACAGCTGGAGAGCCTCATCGACGAGCTGAATCTGAAACAGGACCAGATAGAGGACTACTCCCTCCAGATCGTCCAGCAGACGGAAAAGCTGGAGGCCCAGCAGCAGCTCATAGGCCAGCAGGAGGCCTACCTCCTGGCGGCCAACGACGAGCTCACCGACATGCGAAACCAGATGCAGACCATAGCGGTGCTGCGCCTGTCCATCCTGGAGCAGATAAGGGAAAGCATAGTTGAAGTGATGGGGGACGCCTCCAAGGTGAGCATAGGGGATAACGGCAACATTATCCTCTCCGACAGCGTGCTCTTCGACCTGGGCTCTTCGGAGATAAAGCCGGACAGTGTGGAAGTGCTGGACGAGCTGGTGGAGGTGTTCTATAAATTCCTCAGCGACGAGGAGAACGCCAAATATGTGGACAGCATAGTCATCTCCGGCCACACGGACATAACCGGCACCGCCCAGACCAACCGGGATCTCTCCACCGACAGAGCAAATTCGGTCATAAGCTATCTGCTCACCGGGAAAAACGGCATACTGAACAACTATGCCCAGTACTTCTGCGCCGCAGGCTATGGGGCCACCAGGCCCGTGGCCTCCAACGACACCGAGGAGGGCAAGGCCGCCAACCGGCGCATAGAGATATCCATGATTTTGAAGGACGACACGGTGCTGGATATAGTGGAGAACTATCTGGCCATAGAGCTGCCGGGCACGGAGACTGTTCCCCTGGCCAGCCCTTCACCCTCTCCGGCAGCTTAAAAGGAGGCAGAAAAATGTACGAATTATATCAGGCCCTGGGAAACAGCTATTACATCCAGAGCCCGGCCAAGATAGGCCTGGTGCGCCTGGACGAAAAGCAGGTCTGCCTTATAGACAGCGGCAACGACAAGGACGCCGGCCGCCGGGTGCGCAAGCTCCTGGACGAGAAGGGCTGGAAGCTCACCGCCATATACAATACCCACGCCAACGCCGACCACAACGGGGGCAACCGCTACCTCCAGCAGCAGACCGGCTGCAAAATCTATGCCCCGGGCATAGACTGCGCAGTGAACCGCCACCCCATATTGGAGCCGGCCTTCCTCTACGGGGGCTTTCCCCCCAAGGAGCTGAGGCACAAGTTCCTTCTGGCCCAGGAGAGCGACACGGAGTATCTGACAAAGGAGGCTCTGCCGGAGGGCATGGAGGCCATAGAGCTGCCCGGCCATTTCTTCAACATGGTGGGCTACCGCACGGCAGACGACGTGATCTATCTGGCCGACTGCCTTTCCGGCCGGGAGACCCTGGAGAAATATCAGGTGGCCTTCATCTACGATGTGGCCGCCTACCTGGATACCCTGGAAAAGGTGAAGACCATGGAGGCCAGGCTCTTTGTCCCCTCTCATGCGGAAGCCACGGAGGATATCGCCCCTCTGGCCCAGTACAATATAGACAAGGTCAACGAGATAGGGGAGCGGATGCTGGACATGTGCCGGGAGCCACTGATGTTCGAGGAGCTTTTGCAGAAGCTTTTCAAGGCCTATGAGCTGACGCTGAACTTCGAGCAGTACGCCCTGGTGGGCAGCACCGTGCGCTCCTTCCTCAGCTGGCTGAAGGAGAGCGGGAAAATGGAGGCTGTCTTCGACGACTGCCGCTTGCTGTGGCGGAGCGTATAAGACAAGGGAAATGTTGAAAAAAGGGAGCCCTGCGCTCCCTTTTTTTGTCTGCTCTATTGAAATTTCCCCGTTTATCTGTATAATGACAGTGTTAAAAATACAATGAGGTGAAGTATATGAAAGCTATAGTCAGCGTTTTTGCCAAGGACTCCAAGGGCATCACCGCCTATGTGACCACCCTGCTGGCGGAAAACGAGATAAACATACTGGACATCAGCCAGACCCTGATGCAGGAATATTTTGCCATGATAATGCTGGTGGACCTGGCGGACTGCAAGCTGCCCTTTGACACCCTCTCCCAGCAGCTGAAGGACAAGGGCATGGAGCGGGGCCTGGATATCCACGTGCAGCGCCAGGATATCTTTGAAGCCATGCACAGGATCTGAGGTATGACATGAGCTATCTTATAAACAGCAGTGAGATACTGCAGACAATAGAAATGATAGACCAGCAGCACCTGGACGTGCGCACCGTCACCATGGGCATAAACCTTCTGGACTGCGCCGACCGGGACATGGATGTGTGCTGCCGGAGAGTATACGACAAGATATGCAGCCTGGCGGACAAGCTGGTGGAGACCGGCTGCGCCATAGAGCGGGAGTTCGGCATACCCATAGTGAATAAGCGCATCTCCGTCAGCCCCATCTCCCTGGTGGCCGCCGCCTGCGATAATGAGGACTACGTGCCCCTGGCCAAGACCCTGGACCAGGCGGCCAAGGCCGTGGGGGTGAACTTCATCGGCGGCTTTTCCGCCCTGGCCCACAAGGGCTTTACCAAAAGCGACCTGCGGCTTATCAACTCCATACCCCGGGCTTTGACGGAGACCGAGCTGGTGTGCTCAAGCGTCAACGTGGCCTCCACCCGGGCGGGCATAAACATGGACGCCGTGGCTCTCATGGGCCGCATCGTGCGGCAGACTGCGGACATTGACCCCGTGGGCTGCGCAAAGCTGGTGGTCTTTGCCAACGCCGTGGAGGACAACCCCTTCATGGCTGGAGCCTTCCACGGTGTGGGAGAACCGGAGTGTGTCATCAATGTGGGAGTCTCCGGCCCCGGCGTGGTGGCCCACGCTCTGAAGGCCTGCAAGGGAGAGCCCTTTGACGTGGTGGCGGAGACGGTGAAGAAGACCGCCTTCAAGATAACCCGTATGGGCCAGCTGGTGGCCCAGGAGGCCTCCCGCCGCCTGAATGTGCCCTTCGGCGTGGTGGACCTGTCCCTGGCTCCCACTCCCGCAGTGGGGGACAGCGTGGCGGAGATCCTGGAGATAATGGGCCTGGAGAAGTGCGGCGGCCACGGCACCACTGCGGCTCTGGCTCTTTTGAACGACGCAGTGAAAAAGGGCGGCGTCATGGCTTCCAGCCATGTGGGCGGCCTGTCCGGCGCCTTTATCCCGGTGTCCGAGGATGCGGGCATGATCTCCGCCGTGGAGTGCGGGGCCCTCAGCATAGACAAGCTGGAGGCTATGACCTGCGTCTGCTCCGTGGGCCTGGACATGATAGCCGTGCCTGGAGACACAGCTGCCGAGGTGATATCCGCCATAATTGCCGACGAGGCGGCCATAGGCATGGTGAACAACAAGACCACCGCCGTGCGCCTCATCCCCGCCAAGGGCAAGACCGTTGGGGACAGGATAGACTTCGGCGGGCTGCTGGGCTCCGCCCCGGTGATGCCTCTCCGCTCCGGCTCCCCGGCGGAGTTCGTGACCAGAGGCGGCCGCATCCCTGCACCCCTCCACAGTCTGAAGAACTGATAAAAAATTGAATATATAATAAAAGCACAGGATTTTTGTCCTGTGCTTTTGCGTTATTGAAAAGTTTTCTCAGCCGCCCAGGTAGGCTTTTTTCACCTGGTCGCTGGCGGCCAGCTCTGCGCCGGTGCCGCTGAGGCTTATCTTGCCCGTCTCCATCACGTAGGCTCTGTCCGCTACGGACAGGGCCATCTGGGCGTTCTGCTCCACCAGAAGTATGGTGGTGCCGTCCTTGTGCAGCTGCCGGATTATCTCGAATATCTGCTCCACCAGTATGGGAGCCAGGCCCATGGAGGGCTCGTCCAGCATAAGGAGCTTTGGGTGGCTCATCAGGGCCCGGCCCATGGCCAGCATCTGCTGCTCGCCGCCGGAGAGGGTGCCGGCTATCTGCCGCCGCCGCTCTTTGAGCCGGGGGAACTGCTGGAACACCCGCTCCAGGTCTGCGTCTATCCCGGCTCCCCGCTGGGTGTAGGCCCCCATCACCAGGTTCTCCTGGACGCTCATCTGCAAAAAGATGAGCCGCCCCTCCGGCACCTGGGCCAGACCCTTCTCCACTATCTTGTGGCTGGGGGTGCTGCTGATGTTCTCGCCGCAGAACTGGATGCTGCCGGTGCGGGAGCGCAGCAGGCCGGAAATGGTCTGGAGGGTGGTGGATTTGCCCGCGCCGTTGGCCCCTATGAGGGTGACCACCTCGCCCTGGTCCACATGGAAGGATATGCCCTTTATGGCGTGGATGGCCCCATAATATACGTTGATGTTGTCTACTTTCAGAATCTCTTCCACGGCTCAGGCCTCCTTCTTCTTTCCCAGATATGCCTCGATGACCACGGGGTTGGACTGTATCTCGTCGGGAGTACCCTTGGCGATGACCTTGCCGAAGTTCAAAACGCAGATGCCCTCACAGATGCCCATGACCAGGTTCATGTCGTGCTCTATGAGCATGACGGCTATCTGGAAGGTGTCCCTTATCTTGATGATGTTCTCCATGAGCTCTGCGGTCTCCGAGGGGTTCATGCCGGCGGCGGGCTCATCCAGCAGCAGCAGGCTGGGGTTGGTGCCCAGGGCCCGGACTATCTCCAGGCGGCGCTGAGCGCCGTAGGGCAGGGAACCGGCCTTGACCTCCGCCATGTCCTGCATGTCGAAGATGCTCAGCAGCTCCAGGGCCCGCTCGTGGGCTATGCGCTCCTGCTTCCAGTAGGAGGGCAGGCGCAGGATGCTCCCGGCCATGCCGTACTTTATCTGGTTGTGCATGCCCAGCTTCACGTTGTCCTCCACGGAGAGGTTGTTGAAAAGCCGGATGTTCTGGAAGGTGCGGGCCACGCCCAGCTTGTTCACCTGGACGGTGCTCATGCCCTTGGTGTCAAAGCCGTCCACCATGATGGTGCCCCTGGTGGGCTGGTAGACCTTGGTGAGCAGGTTGAAGACCGTGGTCTTGCCCGCCCCGTTGGGGCCTATGAGCCCGGCTATCTCCGTGCGGCCTATGGTGAGGTTGAAGTCGTCCACGGCCACAAGGCCGCCGAAGTCTATGCCAAGGTGCCTTGCCTCCAGCACAGGGGTCTTGCCCAGGTCCCGCTGGGGGATATAGGCGTCGGAGGGCATGGGCACCAGGGGGCTGTCGTTTTTGGATTTAAGTCTGGCCATTGACCGCATCTCCTTTCCTTACGGGGATGAGCTTTAAGAAGAGGCTCTTGATCTGAGGGTTGTTGGTAGCCAGCATCACCAGGATGAGGACTATGGCATAGATGAGCATGCGGTAATCGGCAAAGCCTCTCAGGGCCTCCGGCAGTATGGTGAGTACCGTGGCGGCGATGATGGAGCCCCAGATGTTCCCCAGGCCTCCCAGCACCACGAACACCAGAACCAGGATGGAGGTGTTGAAGTCGAACTTGGTGGCCACCAGGTTAGAGAAGTTCAGGCCGTAGAGGGCCCCGGCTGCTCCGGCCAGGGCGGCGGAGGTGACGAAGGCCATCATCTTGTATTTGGTGACGTTGATGCCCACGCTCTCGGCGGCTATGCGATTGTCCCGCAGAGCCATGATGGCCCGGCCGGAGCGGCTGCGAACCAGGTTCAAAATGACCACAAGGCTGATCATGATGAGGATGAAGCCGGCGGTGAAGCTGGCGATGGTCTGGGTGCCCGTGGCCCCCTGAGCGCCCTTTATCAGCACCCGGCCCGCCTCGCTGAGGCCCAGGTCGTTGACGCTCCTGGTGCCGGTGGCGTTGAAGATTATGTGCAGCCCGCCCTCGTCCACGCCGATGATGAGGCAGTTAATGAGCTCCTTGATTATCTCGCCGAAGGCCAGGGTGACTATTGCCAGATAGTCGCCCCGCAGCCGCAGCACCGGGATGCCCACCAGGGTGCCGGCGATGGCGGCAAAGAAGGCACCCACCACCAGGGCGATGGCCAGGCGCAGGGCTTCCGAGGGGATGGCGCTCTGCAGGCTCATGGCCGCCACTATCCCCGAGAAGGCCCCCACGCTCATGAAGCCCGCGTGGCCCAGGCTCAGCTCGCCCAGGATGCCCACGGTGAGGTTCAAAGACACTGCCATGACTATGTAGCAGCAGATGGGTATTAGCTGGCCGGTGAGGGAGCGGGTGAGCATACCCTGGCTCTTGAAAGTGTTCATTACAACAAAGACCAGTATCACGCCGATGTAAGTTGCAAAGTCGATGAGGGTGGTCTTTTTCAGTTTTCTGCTTTTAAGTTTCATCTCTCCACCTCAGACTTTCTCGGGCACATACTTGCCCAGCAGGCCGGCGGGACGCACCAGCAGGGTGATGATGAGCACGGCAAAAACTATAGAGTTTGCAAGCTGAGTGGAGATGTAGGCCTTGGCCAGGGACTCGATTATGCCCAGCAATACCCCACCCAGCAGGGCCCCGGGGATGGAGCCGATGCCGCCGAACACTGCGGCGGTAAAGGCCTTGATGCCGGGCATGGAGCCGGTGGTGGGCATGAGGGAGGTGTAGGAGGAACACAGCAGCACTCCGGCGATGGCCGCCAGGGCGGAGCCGATGGCAAAGGTCATGGATATGGTGCGGTTCACGTTGATGCCCATGAGCTGGGCAGCGGCCTTGTCCTCGGAGCAGGCCCGCATGGCCTTGCCCATCCGGGTCTTGCCGGTGAAGAGGGTGAGGGCTATCATGATGACTATGCACATGAACACCGTGAGCAGGGACACATAGGAGATGCTCAGCTGCCCTTCAAAGAGTTTTACGGAGCCGGCAATGATGGGGGTGTAGGCCTTGGGGCTGGCGCCCCAGAGGAGCAGGGCGGCGTTCTGCAGAAAGTAGCTGACGCCGATGGCGGTGATAAGCACTGCCAGGGAGGGGGCGGAGCGCAAAGGCTTGTAGGCCAGGCCCTCGATGACCACGCCCAGCACGGTGCAAACCAGCATGGCCAGGATGACCGCCAGGGGCCAGGGCAGGCCCAGGGAGCTCATGGACAGCAGGGAGATATAGCCGCCCACCATGATGACATCGCCATGGGCGAAGTTCAGCATCTTGGCGATGCCGTAGACCATGGTATAGCCCAGGGCGATGATGGCGTAGACGCTGCCCAAACTGATGCCGCTGATCAGATAGGATAGAAATTCCATAGGGACTTACCTCATTTTCATCTTTCTCAATGTCTCGAAAAAAGCGCAGCCTGCGGGAGCGGGCGCAGCTTGTCAAGAAAGCCCGGCCGGGCTTTCTTGACAAGCTGCGCCGTACTGCCGGTTTCCCGGCAGTACGGCATATAGGAAACAGTAATAAAAACCGAAACCGTGTTTTATTACTCCGCGGTGACGTAGACGCCGTTCTCGATGACCACGGCCACGGGCAGCTTGCTCACTTCGCCGGCGGCGGACCAGGTCATGTCGGTGCCGGTGAGGCCGCTGAAGCTCATGGAGGTGAACTGCTCGACCATGGCGTCGCAGATCTCCTCGGCGCTCATGTCGGGAGTGCAGCCGGCGTTCTCCATGGCCTGCTTGATGGCATAGACACAGTCATAGCCGTCGGCGGCAAACTGGTTGGGAGTCTCGCCGAAGCGCTCGTTGTACTCGGCAACGAAGTTCTGGGTCAGCTCATCCTGGGCGTCGGCGGAGAAGGGGGTAAGAACCATGACGCCCTCGGCCAGGGAGGTGTCAAAGCCCTCCAGGGTCAGGATGCCGTCCATGCCGTCCACACCGAAGAAAGTGGGGGCGTAGCCCATGGCGTTGGCCTGGGCCAGGATGACGGAGGCGGGCTGGTAGTAGATGGGCAGGAACACCACGTCAGCGCCGGCGGCCTGGGCGGCGGTCAGCTGCACGGAGAAGTCGGTGGAGGTGTCCTCGGTGAAGGTGCCCTCATAGACAACCTCCAGGCCCTGGTTTGCGGCTTCGGCCACGAAGGTGTCCCGGATGCCCTGGGAGTAGGCGTCGTCGTTACGGTAGATGACGGCTACCTTGGCCTCAGCCATGTTGGCTCCCATGTAGACGGCAGCGCCGCTGCCCTGGTTGGGGTCGGTGAAGCAGAGCTGGAACATGTTGTCCTTGCCGGCGGTGACGTCGGGGGAAGAGGCGGAGGGAGTCAGGGCGAAGACCCGCTCCTCATAGACCTTGGCGGAGACGGAGATGGCAGCGCCGGTGGTGACGGGGCCGACCAGGACCTGCATGCCCCAGTCCATCAGGTTGTTGTAGGCGTTGACGGCGGTCTCACCGTCGGCCACGTCGTCCTCAAACTTGTACTGGACGGTGTAGCCGTTGATGCCGCCGGCGGCGTTGATCTCGTCCACGGCGATCTGGGCGCCGTTCATGACGGCCAGACCGTAGATGGCGTTGTCGCCGGTGATGGGGCCGATGCCGCCGATGTAGAAGCTGCCGCCCTCAGAGGCGGTCTCGGCGGGGGCTTCGGAAGAAGTGTCTGCGGGGGCTTCGGTGGCGGTGGAGGCGGACTCATTGGAGCTGCCGCAGCCGGCCATCAGGCACATGACCAGGGCCATGACCATTACGAGAGAGATGACTTTTTTCATTTTGTTCTCCTTATAACAGATATTTATACAAAAAATCGGCCCCGACCTTTTTGGTCGGAGCCGATTTGAAGTATACAAAAATCAAATCATTGCGCCGAGAGCCAAGCCGGTCGTGAAACTACGCTGCCGAAAAGTACTATAATTACGCTAAGCAGGCGTATAATTATAAGGTTCAAAGCAGCAAAAATGGACACTGCCAGAGCAGTGTCCATGGTAAGCAGCAGAGCGGTATTGGCCTTTGCGTACTGAGTGCAGGAAGCGGACGCAGAAGCGGACTCACTGGCATTAGCCCTTGAGCCACGGTTATTGAAGCTGTTGAAGTAGCGTTCAAACATCTCTTGCGTCTCCTTTCCTGAGTTGCCTGCACTTTAGCACCGAAAATCAATGCTGTCAAGATAGCCAAAAGATTTTCCCTGTTTTTGACCATATTTACGGAACGGCCGAGAGAAACTTTGGTGAAAACTACAAAAGATTTTGCATTATTATTCCTTAACACCGAACTTGCGGATATGATTGTCCCGAGAGTGCAGAGGCGGAGGACAGAGAAGAAAAACCATGTATAGATATTGGATAGGCTATAGTTTTTGCTTTTCACAGCATTGACATTTATAATGGGAAGACGAAAATTTTGTCCCGCATCTTTCAAAACCGTCACATTTGGGAAAGCAGTGTGAAAGAAGCCCGTGCTATAGTACAGACTGTCGAAAGACGAAAACACACCTTGGAGGCAAGAAGATGACAATACTGGAAACCAGAGAACTGAAGAAGTATTACGGCTCCGGGGAGACTCAGGTGAAAGCCCTGGACGGAGTTGATTTAAAGGTGGAGAGCGGAGAATTTGTGGCTGTCGTTGGCACCTCCGGCTCCGGCAAGTCCACCCTGCTGCACATGCTGGGCGGGCTGGACAGGCCCAGCTCCGGCTCGGTGCTGGTAAACGGCAGGGAGATATTCTCCCTGAAGGATGAGGAACTCACCATCTTCCGCCGCCGGAAGATAGGCTTCGTCTTCCAGTCCTACAACCTGGTGCCGGTGCTCAGCGTGTATGAGAACATAGTCCTGCCGGTGGAGCTGGACGGTAGGAAGCCGGACAGGGATTATATACACGAGGTGATACACACCCTGGGCCTGGAGAAGAAGCTGGACAATCTGCCCAATCAGCTCTCCGGCGGCCAGCAGCAGCGGGTGGCCATTGCCCGGGCTATGGCGGCAAAGCCAGCCATACTTCTGGCCGACGAGCCCACCGGGAACCTGGACTCCAAGACCAGCCAGGACGTGCTCTCCCTTATGAAGATCACCGGGCAGAAATTCTCCCAGACTATGGTGATGATAACCCACAACGAGGAGATAGCCCAGACCGCCCACCGCATCGTCCGCATCGAGGACGGGCGCATCGTCCGGCAGTGAGGGGGCGGAGCAATGAAAGTTGCCAACAGAAAATGTATATGGCGCCTGAGCCTCAGGAGCCTGCGCTCCGGCCGCAGCCGGAACATCGTGGCGGTGCTGGCCATCGCCCTGACCGCCCTGCTCTTCACCTCCCTTATAACCATTGCCATGTCGGTGAACGAGGGCATACAGCAGGCGGGCTTCCGCCAGGCCGGGGGCTGCGCCCACGGAGGCTTCAAGTATCTCAGTGAGGAGCAGTTCAATGAGCTGAAGGAGGACCCGCTGATAAAGGAGTGGGGTCTGCGGCGCTTTTTAGGCATGCCTGAAGACGTGCCTTTTAATAAGGCCCACGTGGAGCTGGGCTATTCCGATGCAAACAATGCCCGCTGGATGTACTGCGAGCCGGTGGAGGGGCGGCTGCCCCTGGAGGGCACGGACGAGGCGGCCACGGACACCCGGGTGCTGGGGCTGCTGGGAGTGGAGCCGAAGCTGGGGGAGAGATTCACCATAAGCTTCACCGTGGACGGGAAGGAGACTACCCAGAGCTTCACTCTCTGCGGCTGGTGGGAGTATGACGAGGCGGTCACGGCCAGCCATGTCCTGCTGCCGGAGAGCCGGGTGGACGCCGTGCTGGAGGAGCTGGACGTTATACCCCCTGGGCGGGACGGTATGACCGGCGCCTGGAATATGGACGTGATGCTGAAAAGCGGCTCCCGCTCCATTGCGGAGGATCTGGCCCGGATCCTCTCCAATCACGGCTACCAGAACGAGAGCCTCAGTGCCGGGGACAACTATATTGCCACCGGGGTAAACTGGGCCTACACCGGGGCAAAGCTGTCGGAGAACCTGGACCCGGTGACGGCTCTGATAATCCTGCTTATTCTGGCCGTGATACTCCTCACCGGTTACCTCATCATCTACAATGTGTTCCGCATATCCGTGGCCGGGGACATACGCTTCTACGGGCTTTTAAAGACCATAGGCGCCACCCCCAGGCAGTTGAAGCGCATCATCCGCTTTCAGGCCCTGAGCCTGTCGGCGGCGGGCATACCTCTGGGTCTGCTGCTGGGCTGGGCGGTGGGCAGTCTGCTGGTGCCGGTGATAGTCTCACATCTCAGCGGTGTGGCCACCGTGGTGTCCCTAAGCCCCTGGATATTCGTTTTTTCCGCAGCTTTTGCCCTGGTGACTGTGCTCATATCCTGCCGACGCCCCGGGCGCATGGCGGCCAAAGTCTCCCCGGTGGAGGCGCTGAGATATACCGAGGGCAGCGTATCGGCCAAAGCCCGCCGCAGAGGCAAAGGCCTGTCCCTGTTCTCCATGGCCCGGGCCAACCTGGGCCGCAGCCGGGGCAAGACCTTTATTACGGTGCTGAGCCTTTCCCTGGCGGTACTGCTGCTGACCATGACGGTGACCCTCACCGGCAGCTTTGATATGGACAAGTATGTCTCCTATTTTACCGCCAGCGATTTCATAGTGGGCAATGCCCGGCAGTTCCAGACCGGCGAGACCTTTAACCCGGACATTGCCCTGCCGGAGGAGGCCGTGAGCGCCATACAGGCCCAAGGCGGAATAGAGGACGGGGGACTCATCTATGGCCGCACCTCCGCCGTGGAGGAGTTCGTTACCGAGGAATACTACCGGGATATGCACGGCCGCTGGAACACGCCGGAGCAGCTGGACTCCATGACAGCTTTCATGGAGAGGAACGAAGCGGGCCTGCTCTGCGACACCGCCCAGCTCTACGGCATGGAGGCCTTCGCCCTGGACTACCTGCGGCTGCTGGAGGGGGACCTGAGCAAGCTGGAGGATAGCGACGGCAGCTACATTGCGGCGGTGTATTCCGAGGACGACTACGGCAACATCGAGCCGGGGAGACACTGGGCAAAGCTGGGGGACAGGATAAGCCTGCGCTATGTGGAGGAGTACGAATATTATAACGGCCGCACAGGAGAGGTCTACGGCTCCTGGGACCAAGTGCCCGCCAGCGTGGCCCAGGGCGAGGACCCCATCGGCTGCCGGGCGGCCAAATACCGGGATGTGGAATACACCGTGGCGGCCCTGGTGGCGGTACCCAATGCCCTCAGCTACGGCTATTTCGGCAGCGACGAATTCGTCATGGGGGCGGAGACCTTCATCCGGGACACCGGCACGGACTGCGTGATGTACTATGCCTTTGACACAGTGGACGATGAGGCCAACGCCGCCATGGAGAGCTTCCTGAAAGACTTCACGGAAAACACCATGCCGGAGCTGGACTACGAGAGCAAGAGCGGCTATGCCGCCGAGTTTGAGAGCACCAGGAACATGTTCAACCTTCTGGGGGGCAGCCTCAGTTTCATCGTGGGCCTGGTGGGGGTGCTGAACTTTGTAAATGCAATATTCACCGGCATAGCTGCCCGCCGCCGGGAGCTGTCTGTGCTCCAGGCCATAGGCATGACCGGAAGGCAGCTCAAGACCATGCTGGCTGCTGAGGGGCTGCTGTACACCCTGGGCTCGGCAGGGCTGAGCCTGGCTCTCACCCTTGTGACGGCCCCGCTCATGTCCCGGTCTCTGGAAAATCTGATGTGGTTTTTGAGCTATCGTTTTATAGCCTGGCCCATATTTACCGTCCTGCCCTTCTTTGCCCTGCTGGGCATAGTCATCCCCATACTCAGCTATCGGAGCTTTTGCCGCCAGTCCACCGTAGAGCGGCTGAGGCAGGAGTGAGGAGCTTGGAATAATAACTCCGCCCCGGGGAGAAAAACCCGAGGCGGAGAGGGAGCCGTATGGAAATATTCGGCCCGCCGAGCTATAATAGCAGAAAGACAAGTCCCGCGGAGAGGTGAAGCATATGGAGAGAATATTCCTGCTGGAAGACGACGAGGCCCTGGGCCGGGGCATTGCCATGGCCCTGGAGGGGCCGGAGCGGAAGGTAGTCAGGGCTTTGAATATGAAAGAAGCGGAAAAGCTGCTGGCGGGGGAAAGCTTCGATCTGCTGATACTGGATATCAACCTGCCCGACGGCAGCGGATTGGAGCTGCTGCGGCGTATCCGCCAAAGCAGCGCCGTGCCCGTCATCCTCCTCACCGCCAGGGACATGGAGCTGGACGAGGTCACCGGACTGGAATCCGGGGCCGACGACTATATAAGCAAGCCTTTTTCCCTGGCGGTGCTCCGGGCCCGGGTGGCGGCCCAGCTGCGCCGGGGCGAGCCCAGGGCCAGGGAGAGGCTGGAGCTGGGGCCTTTTAGCTTTGATTTCCAGGCCATGGACTTTCGCCGGGAGGGGAAGGCGGTGGAGCTTTCAAAAACGGAGCAGAGGCTGCTGCGGGTGCTGGTGGAAAACCGGGGCCGCACCCTGCCCAGGTCGCTGCTGGTGGACAGAGTGTGGACCGACGGGGCGGAATATGTGGATGAAAACGCCCTGTCCGTCACGGTGAAGCGCCTGCGGGGAAAGCTGGAAAAGGACCCGGCAAATCCGGAATATATAAAGACGGTGTACGGTATCGGCTACACCTGGGCGGTGAAGCCATGAGCGGCTATATCTTCGGCATAGTGGCCCTGCTGCTGGCGGGCCTGTTTGTGCTGCTCAGCCGTGGGCGCACAGCCGGGATAATGGAGCGGCTGGACGCAATGCTTACAAAAGCCATGGAGGGCAGCTTCCCTGCGGAGAGCTTTGACGAGAGCCGCATGTCTTCCCTGGAGAGCCGCCTGGCCCAGTATCTTTCCGCATCCCAGGTCTCTGCCCTGAATCTAAAAAAGCAGCGGGATCAGATAAACAGTCTTATCTCCGACATCTCCCATCAGACAAAGACCCCGGTGGCAAACCTGAAGCTCTATTCCCAGCTTCTGGAGGAGCAGCCCCTAAGCCCTCAGGCCATGGACTGTGCCCGGGCCATCTCCGCCCAGACAGAGAAGCTGGAGAGCCTGATGGAGGCCCTGGTGAAAAGCTCCCGGCTGGAGACGGGGATACTTGCCCTGCATCCGGAGCGCCAGGCCATAGCTCCCGTGCTCCGGCGGGCTGTGGAGCAGTATATGCCCAAGGCCCGGGGAAAGGGCATAGAGCTGAGCATAAGCGGGGCGGAAGGTGAGGCGGTCTTCGACGCCAAGTGGACGGAGGAGGCGCTGTGCAATCTGCTGGACAATGCGGTGAAATACACCCCGGAGGGGGGCAGCGTCACCGTGGAATGCCGGGATTTTGAATTGTTCTCCCTCATCCGCATCAGCGACACCGGGCCGGGTATAGCCGAGGAGGAGCAGGCCAAGGTCTTTTCCCGCTTCTACCGGGGCGCTTCCGCCCGGGACATGGAGGGCGTGGGCCTGGGCCTCTGTCTCACCCGCCAGATCGCAGAGGGGCAGGGGGGCTATGTGAAGCTGGACAGCACCCCGGGCCGGGGCAGCCGCTTCTCCCTCTATCTGCCCCGGGAGTGAATATGAAAAAGCTGAGTATGGACAGTACATACTCAGCTTTTTGTATATCTCATATTATTTTATTCCGCCGGCTCCTTTATCGCCTGATACACCGTCTCTGCCAGCAGGCGGGCGCCGGGGACATTGGGGTGGCAGCCGTCCACAAAAAGTTCCTTCTTTCCGAAGAAAGCGCCGTGGACGTCCACACATTCCAGGCCCAGCTCCTCCGCCACCCGGCGGCAGATGGGCACCACCTCATTTTCCAGCACATCCCCCTGGATGGTCCAGAGCACCTTCTTCCAGAAATGGAAGACACTGGGGGGAGTCATCAGCAGGACCCGGGGGCGGTTGTCCAGAGCCATGTAGCTCCTGGCCAGCTGAGTCAGGGAGCGGGCATAGCTTTCTCCGTTCCAGTTGTTGGGCTTTGAGTCGTTGCTGCCCAGCATTATCAGCACGATGTCCGGCTGAAAGTCCAGGCTCTTTTTGTAGAGCTTCTCCGCCGTGTAGGGATAGTCCCCGTCGGTGGAGGCGGTGCGGTTGGAGAAGCCGAAGTTCCCCACGCAGTAGCCCTCCCCCAGCAGCTCTTGCAGGACACGGGGATAGCTGTTCCACAGCTGGCCCCGAACGAAGAAGCCGTAGGTGATGCTGTCCCCCACGCAGGCCACACGGATCTGGCCGGGCCTGGGCCGGGGCAGGATGTGCAGTCTGTCCAGCATGCCCATGTACACCGCAAGGACAAGAACGAGCAGGATTATTATAATTATCACTATTGCAGCCGTCATATGGATACCCTGTGTCTCATCAATTCAGAGCGGAGAAAAAGTCTCTCAGTTCCTCCTCACTGCGCAGCACCTTTTCCGGAGCGCCGTGGAGCATCACATTGTCAAAGCCGTCGATAAAGCAGCGGGCATCGGTTTTGTAGCCTATACAGCGCTTGCCCTTGGCATAGCAGTAGCCCAGCTCGAAGCAGGCCCCCTCGTCGGGCACCCGCCCGTCAAAGACGAAGAGCACTGCATCACACCAGTCCATGTGCTCACAGTCCAGTTTGAAGAGATAGTCCCGCTTGGGCAGGCCCTCTATAACTTCCGGCAGCTCCGCCACGCAGCCCCCGTCCCGCTGGGGCAGAAAGGTCTCGTGGCTGCAGGAGCGGAGCACGGCGTCTATGCGCTCGTTAAAATCTCTCTCCCCCTGGTTGAACAGCGGGGCAGCTATATATATCTTCATGGCTTTTTACCTCCTGAGCTTATGATGCAGACAGAAATATCCGCAGTCAAATTATACCATAAAAAGCCGGGTATTCAAGACCGGCCTTGCCGGCAAAGGCGGCCTGTCCTGCTCCTCCAAACCGGGGAGCAGGTAATCCGAGCCGGAGAATCTGCGGAGGACTTAAAAGGCGTCAAAGCTGTTCCTGTTACTTTCTCCTTTTGCTCAATGCCTAAATGTTTTAAGCGGTTTCATCCTGCACCGGGTAACTGTATATGCTGAGCGGGTACAACAAGCTGGACACCAGATACTCCCGGTGGTAGTCCCATATATAAGCCGTCAGGTAACGGATGCGGTTCAGCTCCCCGTCTGCCAGCGCCAGCTGGAAGAAATAAGAAGCTCCGTCACGTATCTCACCGTCACAGTAATCGCTGATGGCCTCCGGGCTGCCGCTGACAAGGAAATATTTTTCTCCGTTGAGCTGCACCGGGGCGCACAGCCCTTCCAGGCGCTCCAGCTCATTAATGAACTGCCGCTCATCCAGCCTCAAATCGGCGTATATGTAAAAATTGGGGTCGCTGAATAGATATTCGTGATACTGATAATAGAAGTCCCTGCAATATGCGGACACGAGGCCTTCGTCAGGCAGCAGGCTTGCATCAAAATCCTCCAGTATATTTTCAGTTGTTTTGTTCCAATCACCGTAGCGGTCTATGTCCGAGACCTGAACTTCCTTGAACACGCCGTACAGCAGCACCGCCATTATTGAGCAGGCAAAAAGCAGGACGAGGATAATTGCCGTCAGTACAGTTATCAGCAGATTCTTTTTCACTTTCGGACCTCCAGGATGTTGGGCCTTACCTTAAACCGTACAACATGATGCCACCATACACTTGTAATCAATCATGCAACGATTAGGCAGCAGCTGGCTTGTTTATAAAATCAGACGACTCTCAATTTGAATTTCTGAACCCGATGTATCCGTGGTGAGGCTTTGGAGACGATTCACTCCTCAAATGACTGATAAGCCAAAAACAAAGCCTTCCGCCACTGCCAGGAGCAGATACACGTTGTATTCGTCCGCCAGAGCGTTGGCCGGACTTCCCTTTCTGTATACGGGTAGGCTCCGGCGAAAGTCCCGTGTGCGGTGGGGAAAGGCCTCCATGTCTGCCTTCGTCCAGCGCATACCGGTATAAAAAAGCAGGCCGATGCACAGAAGAATGATTGCACCGGAAATCAGGGCGGACAGCAGCCGCAGGCCTATGAGCAGAAGCACTGCTGAGACGGCCGTAAGTAAGGCGCATAGCTTGACATTTTTGGGAGTCACCTGCCAGCTGAACATATAAACACCTCGCTAACGATGGCTTGTAAAAGTGTAGAAAAAACGGGCGGCCTTCCTGCCGGATACCATTATAGTATACTCGGCTCACCACCGCAAGCCCGGGACGCACCACGAGCCCGCCCTTATGAAAACACAAAAAAACTCCGCAGCCCTAAGCTACGGAGTTTAATGGTGGACGATACAAGACTCGAACTTGTGACCTCCCGCACGTCAAGCGGATGCGCTACCAGCTGCGCCAATCGTCCGGCTCTCTATCAGCATGTGGTATTTTATCTCATGAAAAGCCAAATGTCAAGAACTTTTTCACAGTCCGGCGGGATTTTATTGAAAGCCTGGAGAAGAGCGGAATAAACGGAGAAAAAAAGCAAAGGCTATCAATAAAAGCATGGGAGCTGAGCGCATGAAAATGACCAGAGAAGAGTATAAAAAATACAGTGAGGAGCACGCACCCCGCTCCAGAGCCGGCAGGAATATGCTGAGAGCCTTCCTGGTGGGGGGAGGCATCTGCCTGCTGGGCCAGGGCATAACCCAGGCCATGACGGCTCTGGGCCTGGACAAGGCGGCTGCGGGCTCCGCCTGCTCCGTAAGCCTCGTCTTCCTGGGGGCTTTGCTCACGGGCCTGGGCATCTATGACAAGATAGCCAAGTTCGCCGGGGCCGGGACCCTGGTGCCCATCACCGGCTTTGCCAACTCCGTGGTGGCCCCGGCCCTGGAGTTCAAGACCGAGGGCTTCATCCTGGGCGTGGCCGCCAAGATGTTCATCATCTCCGGGCCGGTCATAGTCTACGGCATCACCGCCAGCTTTATTTACGGCCTGCTGCTTTTGCTCCTGGGAGCATAAAAAGGGCAGGGCCGCATAAAAATAAAGCACAGAAGCAGGACCAGTAAAAACTCTTTCCAAAGGAGAAAAAGCCATGGCAAAAAACGAGAAGAAAAAGCAGAAAAAGCAGCCGCCGGTGCCCACCGGCCATGACAGCCGCTCCGTGGACCGGGAGAGGAAGGGCTCCTCCTATCGGGAGGGCTCCGACGTGCCCGACGGCGTCACCGGCAACTGGAGCTGAAAAAACCGAAAGGCCGGTCCTTTCCGGCCTTTCGGCAGTACATACATTATAACATAGGGGGCGGCGCAGCCCTCAGCCGTGAGAGAGCGTCACTTTCCGGCGGCCATGGAGCTGCCATACTTGCTGGACACCATGTCCTGGGAGCAGCTGATGAGCCGGCGTATATTCTTGTCGTGCCTGTGCTTCTCGCTGATGATTATGCCCAGGGAGCGGAAATGCCTGGGGGCCAGGGACACGGTGCGCACTGCATAGGGCATGTCCTTCACCACCAGCCGGGAGAGAATGGTGACGCCCAGGGAATGCTCCACCATGGAGACTATGGACTCGTCGTCCAGATTGGTGGTGTTTATCACCGGGTCTATCTTCCGGGAGGCGGAGGCAAAGATGGGCAGTATGTATTTGTCAAAGCCCTGGGCGGGCATGAGGAAATTGGTCCTGTCGAACTGCTCTATGGGCATCACGTTGCCCTCCAGGGGGAAGGAGGCGGGCAGCACCGCCACCAGCTCGTCCTCCCACAGGGGTATCCAGCCCAGGCCCTGGGCCAGAGGCTCGTAATAGCTGGTCATGACACAGTCCAGCTCGTCGTTTTTCACTGCGCTGTAGAGCTCCAGCAGCCCGTCCATGATAACGGAAATCTTTGTGTCAGGGCAGACTTTCCGGTAATTGGCCATTATCTGGGGCACCCAATGGCGGGCAATGCTGGAATAAGCGCCCAGCCGGAGGGAAGAACAGCTGCGCTGGCGAAGCCGGTCAGCGTTATCATTGAGGACCTCCGCCGCTTCTACAAGGCGGCGCATATCCGGCAGCAGTTCCTGCCCGGCCGGGGACAGGCGTACCCCGCTCTTGCTGCGCACCAAAAGGTTGAGACCCAGCTCTATCTCCAGGGAATTCATCATGTGTGTAAGGCCGGACTGGGTGTATCCCAGCTCCGCAGCGGCCGCAGTGAGGCTTCCCCTGTCTACAGCAGCCAGCAGCGCCTGAACTTTTTTAATATCCATTGTTAAAAAATTCGCTTTCTTTTTCGTATTTCCATAACATTACGACAGTATCCATGAGAAAAACTTATTACATACATAATAATGTAGAGTTTTAAAAAAAGCAAGTCAAATGTTATAATTAGTTCACAAATCAAAATCGAGTCCCGGCGAGTTCATTTTTATTTTTAGAGAGGAGAGACATTATGGAGAACAAACGTGGTTCATGGGCCAGTAATCTGGGCTTCCTGCTGGCGGCCATCGGCTCCGCAGTGGGTCTGGGCAACATTTGGGGCTTCCCCAACAAGATGGGTGCCGGCGGAGGATTCACCTTCCTTGTGGTGTACCTGTTCCTTGCAGTCTTCGTGGGCATGCCCATCATGGTCAGTGAGTTGGCCATGGGCCGTAAGACCGGCCGCGGCGTCATAGGCGCATACAAGAAGGCCACCAAGAAGTTTAAATGGCTGGGCTGGCTGGGCGTTCTGGCTCCCTTCCTTATAATGAGCTTCTACTCGGTGCTGGGCGGCTACTGCCTGCAGTACATGTCCCTTAACCTGGCTGAGCTGAGCTTTGGTCTCAGCGGCATCTTCGGCAGCACCATCACCGGCGGCGCCACCTTCGGCGCAATGCTCACCAACCCCTTCGGCTGCGTTATCTTCACCCTGCTGTTCCTGGTGATCTGCATGATAATCGTCAAAGGCGGTATCTCCGGCGGTATCGAGAAATTCAACAAGGTGGGTATGCCCGCTCTGTTTGTGATGCTGGTCATCGTCATCATCCGCTCCCTGACTCTGCCCGGTGCAGTGGAAGGCCTGAAGTTCATGTTTATTCCCGGCTATGCTGTAGAGGCCGGCTTTATTGCAGAGGCTCCAAGCTTCATCAAGGTGGTGGGCAGCGCCGGCGGACAGATGTTCTTCTCCCTGTCCCTGGCCATGGGCGCCATGGTGACCTACGGCTCCTACCTGGGTAAGGAGGAGAGCCTCACCAAGAACTCCCTGATAATCGTCACCTCCGATACCATCATCGCCCTGATGGCCGGCTTTGCCGTCATCCCCGCCGCCGTTGCCAACTCCATGGCCAGCGGCATCCCCAACGGCGAGATGGTCCTGGGCGGACCCAAGCTCCTGTTCATAACCCTGCAGGATGTGTTCAGCAACATGGGCCCCTCCGGCCCCCTCTTCGGCGTAGTGTTCTACCTGCTGGTGGTCATCGCCGCCATCACCTCCGCCATCTCCCTGATGGAAGTTATCGCCACTCTCTTCCTTGACCGGGCCCACGACGCCGGCAAGGAGGGCAACCGCACCAAGGTCACCCTGTGGGTCAGCTTTGCCATCACCATCGAAGCCATCCTGGTGGCCGTCTGCGGCCTGGGCGAGAACGGCATAGCTCCCGCCGCCCTGTTGGGCAAGGATATAATGAGCAGCCCAGTGCTTATGGATTGCTGGCTGGACTTCATGGACTGCTGGTCTGAAGGTCTGGCAATGCCCATCGGCGCCATGCTCATGTCCGTAATGGTGGCGGCAGAGCTGAAACCCAAGTACATACTGGATGAGGTCAACGGCAACAAGCCCGGCTTCTTTTACTGGTTCTATCGGATCTGCATTATCGTGATTGCTCCCATAGTCATGGCGCTGGTACTGGCCGGTCAGATAGTGGCCTTCTTCACCAATGTGGACGGCAGCAACGCCGCTTCTGTCACGACGATCAGCTATATTGTCTCCTTTGCCATCCTGGTGGTGGGATACATTTACGCCATTGTAGGAAACAAGAAAGAGGCATGACGGCTGTAGAGCCGAAGGCTTAAACACCTGAAACTTTCAGGGGCGGGCGGTTTGCCCGCCCCGATTTTAAACCGAGCTGCGGAAAAGCTTTCACCCTGCTCTCCGACGTACGGAGAGCAGGGCTTTTTGCATATTATCTAGCTTTGCAGGATATCTAAGGATATATCAAAGGCCGCAGGGCTGTACCTGAAAGACCTGAAAAAACTCAGGCCTGCGGAAGCACGGAATCCGCCATGGGGATCACTGCTCCGCAGTCGCTGCATATATCCATCTCAGAAGCGGCGTTGCAGTTGACGTAGCTGTCGCCCACGGTGGCAACTGCGCCGAATTCCACGGGGACGGACACGCAGATATCCTGAGTTATAGTGAAAAAGCATGAGCCGTTCCTAACACCGCCGCAGATATCTCTGCCGGGAGTTATGACGGGAGTACCGCAGCATTTGGTGGTGGTGACTCCGGCCTGGGCAAAGGGGGTGACGGTGACAGGAACACAGATGGAGGCGGACTGATAGCCCACAGCAGGGCAGGTCCCCGTTTCATTGAGAACGTTAGGGTCAAGATTGAGCATATTGCTTCTCCTTTCTGGCTTATGCCAATATCATAGTATTCAGGCAGCGCAGGGATGGTACATAAAGTTTCCGCAGGGAGAAGCTGGACTTGCCATGCGGCAGCTGCAGAGAACATCTGAAAGCCGGGACCGCTGCTGCACAGGCCCCGGGATACAACAGCCTCAGCTCAGGTTTTGGCGCCTAGGGGCATCCGATATACGGCCCTGCCCAAAAGTATAGGGCCGAAAAAACTTGGCCCTGCCGTATATCTATCACGGCAGGGCTCTTTGCAAAATTTACCGGCAGAGCAGAAAGAGAAAATCCCGGGGATAAAGCTTCAAAGGGCTTTCAACAAAACGAAGAGACTCAGCGGGCACAGTGGGCGCAGGCGCTGGGGGCGGCGGCGCAGCCGCCCAGGGCCGTCTCTTTCAGCTCGCAGGGGAGGCTGCGGCCCACCCTGTACATGACGGCCAGCATCTCGTCAAAGGGGATGAGCTGGCGGATGCCGCTGAGGGATAGCTCCGCCGCCACCAGGGCGTTGGCCACGCCGGCGGCGTTCCGGTTCTGGCAGGGATACTCCACCAGCCCGCCCACCGGGTCGCACACCAGACCAAGCATATTCATCAGGACGGTGGAAGCCGCGTCCAGGCACTGCTCCGGGCTGCCGCCCATGAGCTCCACGGCGGCGGAGGCGGCCATGGCGGCGGCCACTCCCACCTCGGCCTGGCAGCCGCCCACGGCCCCGGCCACGGTGGCGTTGCGCATGGCCAGATAGCCTATGGCCCCGGCATTGAGCAGACCCTCCAGCAGCCGCTCGTCTGGAATATCATGCTCCTCCTGCAGGGCAAGCAGCAGGCCCGGCACCACGCCGGAGGCCCCGGCGGTGGGGGCCGCCACGATGAGGCCCATGGAGGCGTTGACCTCCAGCACCGCCATGGCGTAGGTCACGGCCCTTTGTAAGACGGCGCCGCAGAGGCTCCCGCCGGACCGGGCGTGGAGGGAAAGCAGCCGGGCCTGGCCGCCTATGAGCCCGCCCATGGAGGGCACGGTCCGGCTCAGGGGAAGGGTGGCCGACGAGCGCATAATGGAGAGGGCCTTGGCCATGCGCTGCATGACGGCCTCGGCCTGGGTCTCACCCAGGGAGCACTCCCTGAGCAGCATTATCCGGGAGATGGGGGCAGCCTGCTGCCGGCAGAGACTCAGCAGTTCTTCCGCATTTTTAAAATCCATTTACGCTCCCTCCTTAAGGCTGGACTATCATCACGTCGTGGACGTAGGGATTGGTCTTGAGCTGTTCCGGGATGCCCTCCGGCAGTCTGCCGTCGGACTCTATTATGCTGTAGGCCGTGTCGCCCTTGGCCTCCCGAGACAGGCGCATGAAGGCGATGTTCACGCCCCTGTCGCTGAGGACCTTGGCGATATGGGCAACAACTCCGGGCTTGTCCTGGTGGATGACTATGACGGCGGCGTACTCGCCGGTAAAATCCACCCGTACGCCGTTGATGTCCACGATGCGCACCTTGCCGCCGCCCAGGGACTCGCCCCGGAGGCTCATCACCTGGCCCTGACTGTTCTCCATGCGTATGTCCACCGTGTTGGGGTGCACGTCCGTCTCGGCCATGTCCGGGGTGAAGCTGTATTCCAGCCCCCGCTGCCGGGCTATCTCAAAGGAGTCCCGGATACGCAGGTCGTCGGGGCTGAAGCCCAGTATGCCTCCCAGCAGGGCCCGGTCGGTGCCGTGGCCCCGGTAGGTGCCGGCAAAGGAGCCGTACAGAGTGAAGTCCACACGCTTCAATGGCGCCGGTATAAGCTTCTGGGCCAGGTGGGCGATGAGGGCCGCCCCGGCGGTATGGGAGCTGGAAGGGCCTATCATGTTGGGGCCCAGCACATCAAACACGCTTATAAATGACATTGTCTACTCCTTGATCTCAGAGGTATCCTTTGTGATGGATTTCCTGCATACGGTGTCCTGGATAAGGCCAGCGGCATTGACGCCGAGCAGCCTGCCCGGAAATACGGCAGTTGTGAGCTTTGGGCTCAGCCGGCTTTTGAGCATCCGGCGGCTCCTAGTCCTCTCTTATTTTCCACTCTTCTGCGGCCTTTTAATCCACCGCTTCGGCCTGACCAATATAGCATTTTTAAGAGATTTAATCAAACAAAAAGTGCGTCTTGCAGCAAAGGCGGCTTTCCGCCCCCGCTAAATAGAAAGCGCGGTCGCAAAGCGGATTTTGCATCTTTGAAAAAAGGTATGTGCCCGGCAGTCAACGCAACCCCAAATCGAAGCCCAGTGCATGGCACGGGTTCGATTTGGAAAAGGAGGAGCAAGGGAGCGGAGCGGATGGTGCTTTCTATTCCCCGTGAAATAGAAAGCGCCGGAGCAAAGCGGACTTTGCTCCGACGCAGTGGCGGAGGGTAAGGGATTCGAACCCCTGTGGACATCACTGCCCTAACGGTTTTCAAGACCGCCCCGTTATGACCGCTTCGGTAACCCTCCGTATTCTGTTTTGGATAAAGTTTATCCCCTGCCTGGGCAGGGGATAAACTGGCGCAGAAGGAGGGATTTGAACCCTCGCGCGCTTTATACACGCCTACTCCCTTAGCAGGGGAGCCCCTTCGGCCTCTTGGGTACTTCTGCATAACGCCGACTTGCCAAAGTATAATAGCACAGAGATTGCGCCGTGTCAATACCAAATCAGCGAAAAAGGCTGGTGAGGGTGTAGGTGTTACAATGATGAGTGACAGATAGGAAAAAAGAATAGCGAATAGGGATGGCCTGTGTTAAGGTTGAGTTGCTAAGACAAAACCGAAAGGCAGGTGCCACCCTATCCGCTATGAATAAGATAACACAGGACATGCGGTTTAAGCAAGCAGTAATTGAATATTCTTTTAAGCACGGCGTTACAGCCGCTGCAATCCGTTACAAGACCACCAGGCAGAGCATCTACCGTTGGCGAAAGAAATACGATGGTACAATCCGCTCCCTGGCTGACCGCTCACATCGTCCTTACAGCCATCCGAACCAGCATACCGACGCTGAGATCAAACTGGTCAGGGATATGCGCCGCAGGAATCCCCATGCCGGTCTGGTGGTGTTCTGGGTGAAGCTGCGCCAGCGAGGATACACCAGATCCATCTCCGGACTGTACAAGCTCCTGCGCCGCATTGGCGGGAAGCCTATTAAACTGCCCAATCCCAAATACATTCCAAAGCCTTATGAAAAGATGGAGTATCCGGGACAAAGGGGACAGATTGATGTGAAATATGTTCCTGCTGCCTGCCTTGTGGGAGAAGCTGCCGGGGAGAAATTCTACCAATATACCTTCATTGACGAATACAGCCGCTTCCGTTATCTCGAGGCATTCAAGGAACAGAGCACGTATTCTTCCACGCAATTTCTGAAGCATGTAGTGGAAAAATTCCCCTATGCTATTGAGTGCATCCAAACAGACAACGGGTTTGAATTTACAAATGAGATGGGAAACAGTAAGAAAAAGCCGCTGACACTCTTTGAGAAAACACTGGCTGAACTTGGCATCCGGCACAAGAAAATCAAACCCTTTACGCCTCGACACAATGGAAAAGTGGAGCGAAGCCACAGAAAAGACAATGAGGAGTTCTACGCTTGCCACACGTTCTATTCCTTTGATGACTTTGCCAAACAGCTTGCTGTCAGGCAGAGACGATATAATGCGTTCCCCATGAGACCACTCAACTGGTTGGCACCCAAAGATGTGCTTTATTCTTTTCCTTGTGTGTAACTCATCATTGACAAACCTACCAAATCAGCGAAAAAGGCTGGTGAGGGCCATGTCCAAAGTGGCGTAAAACCGGGATATATGGATGGCGTCTACCAGGGCATGGTGGCAAAGCACCGTTATCGGCAGCAGCAGCCTGCCGTTCTGGTGGAAATACCGCCCCCAGCTTATCCGGGGATTGCTGTCCGCCGGGCAGGGCACCGGCTGGACAAGGGAGGAATAGCTGAGAAAGGGCATGGAGCTGATAAACAGCAGGGACTCCCCCTCCTCCCCGTCCTCCAGGGAGCGCTCCTCCCGGGCCCGTTTCTGGGCCTCCAGGGCGCTGGGGAGATATTCCCGGAAACTCATGTTGCTCTCCAGCACGCAGTAGCAGTAGCTGCCGTCCTCCAGAGCCTCGGTGTGGGAGGTCTGGCACCAGTCGTACTGGATGATGCCGTCCCCTTTTATCCGCTGGCGGAACTCCGGCACGCCGTTGGCCGCCTGGGCCACACAGTAGCAGAGGCTGAGGAAAAAGGGCAGGCCCTCTTCCCTGGTCTTGTGGACAAAGTCCGTCACGTCCATATTCACGGTGAAGCCTATATAGGGATAGGCCAGGGAGCGGAAATAGTCAAAATGCTTCTTCCTGGGGTATCCGGCCATATCTATAAGTTTGTATTCCATTTTTCCTCACTTTCCCACACAAAACCTTTGAAATATCCTGTCGGTTATATCCTCTCTGACGCTGCGCCCGGTGAGCTCGCCCAGGGCGGCCATGGCCCCCTCGGTCTCTGTGAGCACTATGTCCGGGGTGCAGCCGCTGCCCATGGCCTCCAGGGCCGCCCTCATGCTCTCCAGGGCCCGGGAGACCGCCTCGGCCTGACGGGCATTGGTGAGTATCTCCCCGGCTGGTACCCGGGGCAGGGGGAACATGCGCTTTATCTCCGCCTCCAGCTCCTTGAGCCCCTCGCCGCTGACGGAGCTCAGCGTCACCACCGGAAGACTTGTCTCCGGCAGCTCCCGCCTCAGCTCCAGATCGCTCTTGGATACCACCACCAGGGCGTGGGGGGCGGCGGCAGCAGCCCGGAGCAGTTCCTCCTCCCCGGCGTCGGCCTCCCGGTTCCCGTCCAGCACCACGATGACCAGCTCCGCGTTCTCCATGGCCCGGCGGCTGCGCTCCACTCCCAGCAGCTCCACCCGGTCGGCGGTGTCGTGGATGCCGGCGGTGTCGCTGAGCCTCAGACAGAGGGAGCCCAGACTAAGCTTTTCCTCAATGGTGTCCCGGGTGGTGCCGGGGATGTCGGTGACTATGGCCCGGTCATAGCCCAGCAGGGCGTTGAGCAGGGAGCTCTTGCCCGCATTGGGCGGGCCCACGATGGCAGCGGGTATGCCGGAGCGCATCAGCTTTCCCCGGCTGAAGCTGGACAGCAGCTGCTCCAGGGAGCCGACGGCGCCGCCCAGCTGCTCCCGGTAATTTTCCAGGCGGAAATCCTCTATGTCCTCGTCGGGATAGTCCAGCACCGCGTGGTAGTGGGAGCTTATGTCCGTGAGGGCGGAGTATATGCCCTCTATCCTGCGCCCCACGGCGCCGCCCAGCTGGCCGGCGGCGTTCTTGGCGTAGTCCACGGACTCGGCGTCTATTATGTCCGCCACCGCCTCGGCGGCGGTGAGGTCCATGCGTCCGTTGAGGAAGGCCCGCTTGGTGAATTCCCCGGGCAGGGCGTGGCGGGCACCCAGCTTGAACAGCTCCTCCAGCACCGCCCTAAGCACCACGGGGGAGCCGTGGCACTGGAGCTCGGCGGTGTCCTCCCCGGTGTAGCTGTGAGGCCCCCGGCTTATGGTGCACAGGCACACGTCCAGCAGCTCTCCGCCGCTGTCATAGAGATTCCCGTATACAAGGCTCCTGTCCCGGCTCAGGGACATGGGCTTCCCGCTGAAGGGCTTGAAGAGCGCGTCCATCAGCGGCAGGCTCTCCGGCCCGGACAGGCGCACTATGCCTATGGCGGCCACCTGTGAGCCGGTGGCTATGGCTGCAATGGTATCTGACATGCTTCAAACCTCGATAATGTCCAATAGTTCCAGAGGGCTGTGTATCACCGCCCGGGGCGCGCAGGCCCGGCCGAAGCCGTAGGCGGCGTGGATAAAAGGTACGCCGGCCCCGGCGGCGCTCTCCTCATCCATGGCGGTATCCCCCACATATACGGGGGACCCCAGGCCGCTGCGCCCGGCCAGCAGCCGGATGTTTTCCGCCTTGCTCAGACCGGTGACGCCGGAGCACTCATAGCCTGCTATGTATTTCCCAAAGCCGGTGTACTCCAGAAAGCACTGGATGTATCCGTCCTGGCAGTTGCTGACGATGTACAGTCCCCGGGAGGGCTTCAGGGCTTTGAAGAGCTCCTCCACGCCGGGATAGAGCTGCCCGCCGTGGACGGCGATGTAAGCGCACTCCTCGCTGAGACAGTCCCGGCAGACGGCCTGGGCCTGCTGCCCGTAGGGGGAGAAGAGGCTCCCTGCTATCTGGGAGGCGGTCATACCCATGATGCCCCGGATGTCCGCCTCCGTGGGCTGCAGGAGAGCGCCGTGCCTTTGCGCCAGGGTGAGGCGCCAGCTCTCCGCCACGGAGCGGCAGGAGTCCCACAGCGTCCCGTCCAGATCGAAGATCACCGAGTCGGCAAACAAATTTATCAGCTCCCCTCCTTAGCTTCTGCGCGGGCCGTTTCCGGATGGATATTTCTGGATGATTATATAATATAACAAAAAGCTTCCCGTGGGAAGCTTTTTGTTATAGACTTCTATTTTGAAATTTTTTACAGCTTCTCGGAGCGGGCTGCCCGGGCGGCGTTCTCGTCCTTGCGCTCGGCTATGAAATAGCTGAGGGACAGCAGGCTGTCGGAAAAGTGTACGTTCTCCACCAGAGTGGGGCTGTTGGGTGCGGTGAGCTCCACGTTGGTAAAGTTCCAGATGGCGTCCACCCCGTTGGAGGTGAGCTCCTGGGCGACGGATACCGCCACATCCTTGGGCACGGTGAGCACGGCCACATCCACGTGGTTGTGCTTCAGGTACTCCAGCAGATACTCCATGCTGTAGATAGGCACTCCCTTGAAGCTGGTGCCTATGAGGGCGGGCTTGATATCGAAGGCGCACTCCAGCTTGAAGCCCCATTCGCCGAAGCAGAAATTATCCATCAAAGCCCGGCCGATATTGCCGACGCCGATGAGGATGGCGTTGAAGCCTCTGTCTATGCCCAGGATGGAGGCAATCTGGGTACGCAGGGCGGGGACGTTATAACCGTAGCCCTGCTGGCCGAACTCGCCGAAGCAGCTGAAGTCCTGACGGATCTGGGAGGGGGTGAGCCCAAGCTGCTGACCCAGCTCAAAAGAAGATATGCGGCTTACCCCGTTGCCTGCAAGCTCGTCCAGCTTACGCAGGTATCTGGGCATCCGGCGGATAACATTGTTTGATACCTTGAGTCGCTTCACAAAAAATCTCTCCTTACATATGCCGCCGGAGAAAGCTGCCCAGCGGCACCACTGACTTTTCTACTATAGCATAAGTAAAAAACTATTTCAAGGATTAAAATGTTTAAATAAGTTTACTTATTTAATAATGATAGCTGTTTTATTGCACAATATACAAAGTATATTTTTCCCCGGGGCCTACCGGCGCGCCGGATACGGGGGCACCCTGCACAGCCCAATGCCTATTGTAATATGGGGGAGATGGATGTAAAATATGGTATATTTGCCGGAGCCCCCGGATGTGAGCAGGACAGGGGCTTTCGGCGCAGGAGGTTCGGCATGACGGAATATATACGCAAGGTAAACTACTACGAGACGGACAAGATGGGCGTGACCCACCACAGCAACTATGTGAGATACATGGAGGAGGCCCGGGCGGAGCTCTTCGACCGGATGGGCGTGAGCTATGAGCTCATGGGCAAGGCCGGACTGTTGCTGCCGGTGGTGGAGCTGGAGGGGAAATACCGCCACAGCAGCACCGCCGGGGACCGGCTGCGCATAGAGGTGCGGACTCTGGAGTACACCGGGGTGAGGCTGGTGTTCGGCTTTAAAATGTATGGGGAGAAGGGCGAGCCGGTGTTCACCGGGAAGGTGACTCACGGCTGCACCGACGCCCAGGGCCGCCCGGTGATAATGCGGAAGTTTTCCCCGGAGCTGGACCTGCTGTTCAAGGCCATGGCCGAAAAAGACAAGGAGGAATAAAAATGGTCATATACTTCACCGGCACCGGCAACAGCCGCTTTTTGGCCAGGATACTGGCCTCCGCACTGGAGGACGAATTAGTTTCCGCCCCGGAGCTGATAAAGCAGAATAAGAGCGGGGGCTTCAAATCGGAAAAGCCCTGGGTCTTTGTGAGCCCCACCTATGGCTGGCAGCTGCCCAGGACCTTCCGCCGCTTCATAGAGGAGAGCCGCTTTGAGGGTTCAAAGGCCGCCTATTTCGTGCTGGACTGCGGCAGCGGGACGGGCAACGCCCGGGCGGGGCTTGAGGAGCTCTGCGCCGCCAAGGGCTTTGAGTTCAGGGGCATGGCGGAGATAAAGATGCCGGAGAACTACATCGCCGTGTTTTCCGCACCGGACGAAAAGACCTCGGAGAAGCTGCTGCGCATAGGGGAGAAGAAGGCCCTGAGGGCGGCGGAGCAGATAAAGGCCGGGGAGAGCCTGCCCTCAAAGAAGGCCGGGCTCCTGGGCAAGTTCCTCAGCGGCCCGGTGAACCGGGGCTTCTACCGCTTCACCATAGGGGACAGGAAGTTCCGTGTCACGGATGCCTGCGTCTCCTGCGGCCGGTGTGCGGAAAACTGCATGGTGAACAACATCCGCATGGAAAACGGCCGCCCGGTGTGGCAGGGCAGCTGCATCCACTGCATGGCCTGCATATGCCGCTGCCCGGCCGAGGCCATAGAGTACGGCAGGCACTCGGTGGGCCTGAGGCGCTACTATCTGGAGTAACAGAAAAAAACACCGTCCCCGGACTGCGGTTCATCCGCTCTCCGGGGACGGCGTATTTCTGCCCGATATCAGGAGCCGGGGGTGGGGGAGACCACCTTGCCCATGTTCCACAGGTCGGCGGCGCTCTGGGCGGCGGCCTTGCGCTCCTCCCTGGACTTATAGGCTATCTCGGCGGTCTGGCTGCCGCAGTCCATGCACATGACGTAGAAGCACCAGCCGTTCTCCTCCTCCAGCAGGCCGGGGTGGCCGCAGACGGGGCAGTCCTGCAAATTGATATCCATAAAAAGGTCCATAGTGATTCTCCTGTTTAAACACTTGCCGCCGCAGCCGTGGCGGCCAATCAACGGATAACATGATACAACAGCTCCGGGGCTTTTGTAAAGGGGAAATGTGCAGTTTTGCCCCGGAAAAGCCAAGGGCCCTCAGGCAAAACGCCTGGGGGCCCCGGTCTGCGCAGAGCCGCAGCTTCCCTCACCCGAAGACGGAGAGGAGGAAACCGGCGGCGATGGCGGAGCCGATGACGCCGGCCACGTTGGGGCCCATGGCGTGCATCAGCAGGAAGTTGGTCTTGTTGTACTTGCGGCCCACGTCCTGGGAGACCCGGGCGGCCATGGGCACGGCGGAGACGCCGGCGGAGCCGATGAGGGGATTTATCCTGCCGCCGGAGGTCTTGTACATCACCACGCCTCCCAGCAGCCCGCCCACCGTGGATATGGCGAAGGCGCACAGGCCCAGGAGGATAATCTTGATGGTGTTCAAATTCAGGAAGTTCTGGGCCACCATGGTAGCGCCCACGGAGGTGGCCAGGAAGATGGTGACGATATTCATCAACGCGTTCTGGGCCGTGTCGGAGAGACGGTCGGTGACGCCGCACTCACGGAAGAGGTTGCCCAGCATCAGGCAGCCCACCAGGGGAGCCGTGGAGGGCAGCAGCAAAATGACGAAGGTGCTCACCACTATGGGGAAGACTATCTTCTCCGTCTTGCTCACTTCCCTGGCCTGCTCCATCTTCACCTTCCGCATCTTCTCCGTGGTGAAGAGCTTCATGATGGGCGGCTGGATAAGGGGTATCAAAGCCATGTAGGAGTAGGCCGCAATGGCAATGGGCCCCAGCAGCTGGGGAGCCAGCTTGGTGGTCAGATAGATGGCGGTGGGGCCGTCGGCTCCGCCGATGATGCCGATGGAGGCAGCCTCAGGGCCGGTGAAGCCCAGCAGCACCGCACCGAAGAAGGCGATGAACACGCCCAGCTGGGCGGCGGCTCCCAGCAGCAGGCTCTTGGGGTTGGCCAGCAGGGGGCCGAAGTCCGTCATTGCGCCCACGCCCATGAATATCAGGGAGGGATAGATGCCCGCCTTAACGCCGATGTAGAAGAAGTCCAGCAGCCCGGCGTTGCTCATGATGTGGCCGTAGCTGTGGTAGTAGGGGCTGGCCTCGTCCAGAAAGGCTGTCCACAGCTCCGGGTGGTACAGGGCGTTGTCCCCCAGGCCCACAAAGTAGCTCAGGTTGGACAGCAGACAGCCGAAGGCTATGCCGCACAGCAGCAGGGGCTCGAACTTCTTCACTATGCCCAGATACAGAAGGGCAAAGGCTATGATTATCATTATTATATTCTTCCAGCCGCCGTCGGTGAGGAAGAAGGCGGCGAAGCCGGATTCCAGAGCTAGGTCCCGCAGGGTACCGATTATATCCATACCCTACCTCCTCAGGCGATGACCGCCAGGACGGTGCCGGTCTCCACCACGGCGCCCTTGTTCACAGCTATCTGGGCAATGGTGCCGCTCTTGGTGGCCACTATCTCGTTTTCCATCTTCATGGCTTCCAGTATCATGATGACCTGGCCCTCTTCCACATGCTGGCCCTGGGAGACGTTTATCTTCAATATGTTGCCGGGCATGGGGCTCTTCACCGGCTCGCCGGCGGCAACGGACACCGGGGCGGCCGCAGCGGGGGCGGCGGCAGGTGCAGCCGCTGCTACGGGAGCAGCCGCGGCGGCGGGGGCCGCCAGCTCGTACTCGTCTATGAGCATGGCCTCGCCCTGCTCCACTTCAACCTCGTATACCCGTTTATTCAAAGTTACTTTATATTTCATCTTCCTTGACCTCCTTGATGGATTTGAATCTCAGCTGATTTAGGGGCTTGCCCAGGGTGTCCGCCACTATGGCCATGACCATTGCGGCGTCTCTGGGGTCGGTGTCATAGAGCTTCAGCTCCCCGGCGGTGCCGGGGGCTTCCGCTTTGGGAGCGGCGGGAGCTGCCGGGGCGGCTGCCGGAGCCGAGGCCTGGGCCTTCTTTGCCCGGCTCACCATTATTGCCCCCATTATCATCATAACTGCCATCAGCATCACAAGGCCGATGAATACCACTATATAGCCCAGCAGGGCAACTACCCCCGCATCGGCTATGGAAATATTTACAAGATCAGTCATTTGCCCTTCTCCTTAAATTTCCTGGATGGAGTAATGCACCACGTGCTCCTCCGCCTCGCGGCGCTTTTCAAAGAAGTTCTCCGCCACCTGGGGGAAGGCGATGTAGCTGAGCACGTCCTCCTCGCAGCGGGCGGTGTCTCCCAGGTACTCCTTGGCCTTGTCGAAGGTGTCGGCGGGGAGGGTGTCGGCATAGCGGCCCTCTATGGGCTTCTCGTCCCCCAGTATCTTGGCCCGGACCTCCGGGTCTATGGGAGCGGGGGTCTTGCCGTATTCGCCCCGGCAGTAGGCCTTCATCTCTGCGCCCACGTTCTTGTAGCGCTCGCCGGAGAGCACGTTCTGCACCGCCTGGGTGCCCACAAGCTGGCTGGTGGGGGTGACCAGGGGAGGATAGCCCATGTCCTTGCGCACCCTGGGGGTCTCCAGCAGGGCCTCGTCGAACTTGTCCAGGGCGTTCATCATCTTCAGCTGGCTGAGCAGGTTGGAGAGCATGCCGCCGGGTATCTGGTAGTTGAGGCACTGGGTGTCCGTGGCCATGGATATGGGGTTCAGAGTGCCGTCTGCCAGGTAGCCGGAGCGCAGGTGCTTGAAGTAGTCCGCCATGTGGTAGAGCACTTCCTCATTGAGCCCGGTGTCGTAGCCCAGCTCCCGCAGGGCGTAGCTCATGGTCTCGGTGGCGGGCTGGGAGGTGCCGCCGGAGAAGGGGGATATGGCGGTGTCGATGACGTCGGCCCCGGCCTCCACCGCCTTCAGGTAGGTCATGAAGGCAAGGCCCGTGGTGCAGTGGGTGTGCAATACCACCGGCAGGTCCACCGCGTCCTTGATGGCGCTGACCAGGTCGTAGGCGCTCTTGGGGGAGAGTATGCCCGCCATGTCCTTTATGCAGATGGAGCTGACGCCCATGCGCTTAAGCTCCTTCACCATCTCCACGTACTTGTCCAGGGTGTGGACGGGGCTGGTGGTGTAGGATATGGCGCCGGAGGCCATGGCCCCGCTGTTCACCGTCTCCTCAATGGCGACTTTAAGGTTGTCCAGGTCGTTCAGGGCGTCGAAAATACGGATGATGTCTATACCGTTTTTCACTGCCGCCCGGACGAAGCGGCGGACCACGTCGTCGCTGTAGTGCTTGTAGCCCAGGATGTTCTGGCCCCGCAGCAGCATCTGCAGCTTGGTGTTGGGCATTTTGGCCCTTATCTTCCTCAGCCGCTCCCAGGGGTCCTCGTTCAAAAAGCGCAGGCACACGTCGAAGGTGGCTCCGCCCCAGCACTCCACCGAGTAGAAGCCCGCCTTGTCCATTTCCTCCAGGATGCCCTCAAATTTCTCGTAAGGCAGCCGCGTGGCTATAAGCGACTGGTTCGCGTCCCGCAGTATCGTCTCTGTTATTCCGACTCTTTTCATATTCCCTCCTGTGTATGAGTTTTTT
>DBFSDV010000084.1:0-34972 GCA_048417135.1 Candidatus Limivicinus sp.
TACCAAACTGTTCTGCGGCTACTGTGGAGCCTACCTCTGCGGAGAGAGCGGCACCAGCCGGACAGGAAATACCCACCGCTACTACAAGTGCGTATCCGTGAAAAAGAAGCGCACCGAGTGCCATAAAAAGTCTGTCCGCAAGGAATGGATCGAGGATTTGGTGGTCAACGAAACTATGAAGATGGTGATGGACGATAAGGCGATTGAGGCCATCGTGTCCATGCTGATGGACTTGCAGGACAGAGAGAATGTCAATCTGCCGCTCTATGAACAGCAATTGCGGGAGACGGACACGGCCATTCAAAACCTCTTGAACGCCATCCAGCAGGGAATCTTGACTAAGTCTACAAAAGCCAGGCTGGAAGAACTGGAAGCCACGAAAGAGGAACTGGAAACCAAGATTGCCTGCGAGAAGCTGACAAAGCCCAAGGTGAGCGCCGAGTTTATGACCTTCTGGCTCCACCGCTTCCGCAAGCTAGATGTGCGGCAGAAATCCCACCGCAAAATGCTAATTGACACTTTTATCAATGCCATTTTCCTGTACGATGACAAAATGGTGATAACCTTCAACTACAAGGAAGGGACGACGACCATCACTTTTGATGACCTCAAAACAGCATTGGCCGATCAGAAAACAGGTTCGGATTTGGATTGCTCAACTGCACCAGCGTCGGAGCAAGCTTCATATCGCTTGCTCCGACTTTTTATGCCTGCGGCAAAAAAGCCAGAGCGCTCTCATTCCGCTGCTCCTCCGCTCCAAATCGAACCCGTGCTATGCACTGGGCTTCGATTTGGTTTTTGCGAGACGGGCCTGGCGGACGGCATATCGTTCGCGGTGACGATTTTTCTTACAGAACAATCGTCACCTCTCACTCATTCTGTCGCGGCTCCTTTCAAACCCTGACCCACTGCGTTGGGCTCCGGGTTTGCGCTTTTTAACTGCAAAGTCCGCTTTGCTCCTCCGCTCCAAATCGAACCCGAGCCTGCGTATAACCATAGGCATACGCAGGCTCGGCTTATTTTTCACCAACAGTATAATTCACAAATCCAAATGGAAGGATGACACTCTGAAAATACCCATAGGCCGCCAGGGATAACGACATTTATCCCCTTCAAGCTTACTGCATGGTGTATTTTTTAAACACATCCATCAGTTCTTTATTTATCCAATATTCCCATTTTGCGCCGCTATCACAAGTTACTGTCAAGGCTTCTTTTGTGGTATTGCTCCACTGGAAGTCCTCTCCTTCGAGCACCGGCATCAAGACCAGAAATTTAGGCACGGTGCTGTACAGCTCGCAATAACACCAGCCGATGTTCTGCTCCGTGAGCATCTGCAGCACCTCGTCGTGATAGGCGGCGACAATGCCGATGTCCCAGTACACATTGCTGCCGAAAATACCGAATTCATTGACCATAAAGCCCACGCCGTATTGGGCGGCGATGTCCTGATAGGGCTTGACGTCCACCCGGTATATCTCCATGCCGTCGATCATCCGGTCCTCGCTGTTGGTGTAGCTGCCGTCGTCCAGAACGATGAGAGGGAGCGGGTCGCTGTAGTCTGGGAAATCCGCGGCGTCGTGGGGCACCATGACCACCTCGCCCATGCTGCCGTTGACGAGGATGGTATCTATCCTGGCGTAGCCGCCCTCCGAGACTTGGATCTCCACTTCGACGGTCCCCTGGGGTAAGGTGAACGTATAGAGCTGCTCCGGGTAATTGAAGACACCGTCCTCTGCCGGGACCCCGCCGGAGAGGGCAATCGTCTCCACCGGTGCCCCGTCTGCGCAGACCGACACCTCCGAGCCCTCGGTCCCATCATAGACGTGGAAGGACAGTTCCGCCCCGGAGAGATCGCCCTGAATAATCAGAGGCACAAGGCCGTCCTGCACATTGCCCATGGGGAACCAGGGCTGCGGCCAGGAGGGACAGGCATAGGGATTCAGCTCAGCGTACTCGTAGCCGGTGGTGGCGATATACTGGGGATAGTAGGGGTGGCAGCCGATGGCAAGGCCCAGAGAAGCGGCCGCCTCCACCCAGTCCGCGCCGGGATTCCCCGAGAAGGAGTAGAGCAGCACCCGCTGGGGGTCCGCCGCACGGACGGAGGAGACCATCTCGCCAAGCTTGTCCTTAGCGTAGGAAAAATCGTCCCCCTCCCCGGGCTCGGTTTCATTGGCAAGGTCGAAGCTCAGGTATTTGCTGGGGATGCCCTCATAGCGCCGGGCCAGCATGGTCCAGTAGTCTTTCATGATGGCCCACTGGGCATCGTTGGAAGCGATGGACCCGTCTGTTTTGGCGTTTCCGCCTTCATCCAGATAGAAGCTCCCGGAGATCTGAATGTGCACGCCGTATTTTATCCCCCAGGCGATGAGCTGGTCCAGGTCCCGCAGCTCATTTTCGTTGACCAGGCGGCCATCCTCCGGGTAGTCGGGAAACCGCAGGAAGGAGAAACTTAAGAAAATCCGGGTAAAATTGAATCCGCTGTCCGCCACAAGCTTGATGTCCGTCTCCCGGAAGTCGTTGTATCCGGCGCCGCTGCCCTCGTTCTTGTTGCTGCTGAGGCCTGCGCCCTTCCACTGGGAGGGCAGTTGGGCTTGGGTGACTTCCGGCAGGTCAGATTCAGCGTTCAGCAGTTCGTCAGTGATGATGGACTTGTCGTAGGTCCTCACGTCCGACAGCTGCACATAAGTCCCCTCCGGCTCCAGAATTGCCGGGTCCGTCTCGGCCAGACGCAGCACTGCGCAGATGGCATCCTCCCGTGTCAGGGGGACCTGGAGGTGGGCGGACTTCCCCTCAAAGTCGTATGGATAGATGGCCTGGCCGCTGACACGAGAGAGCATGATGGCGCAAATGGATATACCGCCCCACATATAGTTGCTGTTGCACCAGGGGAATCCTATCTCTTCCCAAGTGGGAAACAGCGGATAGTTCCAGGAGGGCGTATCGCCGTTGCTGTCCATTTGATTCATTATCAGGTCAGGGTCCAGGAGGAAGAAGCCCGAGGGTTCATTCTCTCCCATCAGCACCATGGCGTAAGCCGTGGCCAGGATTCCGTCTTCCCGCAGCATTTCCTCATCGGAGCCGGCGGCAAGGGAAATGATATCATCCCACTCCTCCAGGCGGCTCTCATCCCAGGCGCGGATCAGATTGGTCAGCATCTCGCTGTACTGCCGGAAAGTTATGCCGGTGGCGTAGTCCCCCTGGATCTCCTCCGGCACGAGCCCGAAGGAGATGGCGCGGTCAATTTCCCCGATAGCTGCGTCCGAGCTTTGGCCCGCCGCCTCAGGCGTGTCCGGAGAGCCATCTGAGGCTGAACCTCCCGTACAGGCCACAAGGGAAACCAATATTGAGCTTGCAAGCAGTAGAGCAATGAAACGTTTCATATTCATGTGTCCTTTCCCACAGGCATGGATGTATGTATTTTACCTTGTCGAACCGGCCATTTCAAGCAGAATTCCTATTCCTCAGGGAAGAGATATGATATTTAAGATGGAAATTTTAGGGGAATCTCTCTGCCGCCTCTTGGCGTCGATACAGCTGCACTGCAATAAAAATCGACAAGCACCGTCAGGCGCTTGCCGATTTTTTTGAATATTGTATAGGTCCGGCCCTTAGGAAAAGGGAGAAGCTCAGTTTCCGGCGTCGGCCCGCAGGGGCTTGGGGCGGCTTGCTCCGGCCTGGGCCGGGAGCAGCTGCTCCGGGCGGTTGGTGAAGGTGCGGCGCAGCCGGCGGATGCAGGCGATGCTGGCGGGGACCAAAAACAGGTCCGCAGCTATCCAGGCCGCCGGGGAGGCAAAGCACACCGCGCTGTAGCCGAACACGGGCACCAGGCCCATGCCTACGCCGGTGCGGGCCAGCATCTCCAGCACGCCGGCCAGAATTGCAAAGACGCTGAAGCCCATGCCCTGGATGGAAAAGCGGACTATGTTCACCAGGGCCAGGGGGAAGAAGAAAGCGGTGGAGGTCAGCACATAGCGGGAGGTGAGCTCCATGAGCAGGGCCAGCTGAGGCTCGTCAGGATTCAAAAACAGCATGGCGCAGGGGGCGGCAAACTTCAGCATGGCGCAAAAGGCCAGCATGGAGTAGACTAGGCCCAGCATAGTGCAGTCCCGTATGCCCCGGCCCAGACGGTCCAGACGGCAGGCTCCCACATTCTGGCCGCAGTAGGTGGCCATAGTGGCGCCCATGGCGTCAAAGGGGCAGGCCAGCAGCTGATAGAGCTTGGCCCCGGCGGCCACGGCAGCCACATAGGTGCTGCCCAGGGCATTGACGGAGGACTGGAGGATGATGGAGCCGATGGCGGTTATGGAGTACTGGAGGCCCATGGGGATGCCCATGGCGCAGAGCACCTGGCAGGAGCGGCCGTCCAGCCGCCTCTCCTCCCGGTCCATGCGGAGGATGGGGTAGTTCTTCACCATGTAGGCCAGGCAGGCCAGACCGGAGATGCCCTGGGACATCACCGTGGCGATGGCCGCCCCGGCCACCCCGGCGTCAAACCACAGGATGAGGGCGAAGTCCAGAAAGATGTTCAGGAAAGAGGACAGGGCCAGGAAGTACACCGGGGTGCGGCTGTCTCCCAGAGAGCGGAGTATGCCCGCCAGCAGGTTATACAGGAAGGTGGCGGGGATGCCCATAAAGATAACGAAGATATAGGCGCCGGCTGCCTCAAAGATGTCCTCGGGGGTGTGCATCAGGCGGAGTATGCCCCGGCAGCCCAGGCCGGTGGCCACCGTGAGCACACAGGCAAAGAGCACGGCGAGGTAGGCTGCATTGGCCACATAGCGGCGCATCTTGGAGATATCTCCCGCCCCCACCCGCTGGGCCACCGGGATGGCAAAGCCGCTGCACACTCCGGTGCAGAATCCGATGACGAAGAAGTTGATGGAACCGGTGGAGCCCACTGCCGCCAGCGCCTGAGCGCCCAGCAGCTTGCCGACTATCATTGTGTCCACCAGATTATATAACTGTTGGAACAGCAGACCCAGCAGTGTGGGCACTGCAAATTGAAGTATCAGCCGTATAGGGCTGCCGTTTGTTAAATCACGAGTCATTGTTATCGCTCCTTTCGCGAATGAAACTGTGTCCCAAGACACGTCGTATTATTATAGTCACGGCCCCCCTCTCTGCCTAGCGCATTTTTACACAATTTTTTGAGGCCTTCTCACCGGCAGTTCTTGTGATTTCTCACAAATTTTGCCCCTAATTCTTGTAAGTTCTCACCAATTGCCCCCTGCTGCCCTCTGTGCCGGGACATAGCTCCGGGGCCGGAAACCGGCCTTGCACAGACCTGGGGACTGCATAAAGGGCCGGGAGCTTTCCCGCTCAACTGCGCCGCCGGCCGGGTGCCCCGGGCCGCGGATTTAAGGAATCTTAATAAAGTTCCTGTTGACTTTTTACTTTAGAATCGTTATAATTATTTTAGATTAAATCTAAAAAGGGAGGACAGCAAGTCTCATGACAAAATACGAAAAACAGATATACGATATCGTGAATGCCTCCCGGGAGCACCTGACGGCGGAAGAGGTCTACGGGCAGCTGCAAAAGATATACCCCGCAGTGTCCCGGGCTACTATATATAATAATCTGAACAAGCTCTGCGACCTGGGCCTGATACGGCGGGTGTCCCTGGAGGGCTCGCCGGAGCGTTACGACAGGCTGGAGAAGCACGACCATCTGGTGTGTCAGAAATGCGGAAAACTGGCCGATATCTGCTTTGAGGACCTGACTCTGCCGCTGAAGGAGCAGTTCGGGGAGGACTTCCTGTACTATGACCTCAAGGTGTTTTACATCTGCCCGGACTGCCGGAGGGCGCAAAAGTCCGGAGCTTCCCAATGAGCCGCTTACAATTATAAATTATGGCATAGAGTGAAAATTACTTTGAAAGGAGAGCAAGCCATGAGATATGTCTGTTCCGTCTGCGGATATGTTTACGATGAAGCAAAGGAAGGCAAGCCCTTTGCCCAGCTTCCCGAATCGTGGGTGTGTCCGCTCTGCGGAGCCGCAAAGTCCGCCTTCAGCCCCGAGCAGAAGCCCGAAGCACCGAAACCCCAAGTCAGCCCCATCCAAATCCACGGGGACATGAAAAAGCTGTCTGCGGGGGAGCTGGCCGCCCTGTGCTCCAATCTGGCCCGGGGCTGCGAGAAGCAGTATAAGGATGAGGAGTCCCGGCTGTTCCGGGAGCTGGCGGAGTATTTTTCCGCCGCCGCCCCGGCCGAGCCTGAGGCGGACATGGAGCATCTGGCCCGGCTGCTTCGCAAGGACCTGGAGGAGGGCTATCCCGCCCTGGATTCGGCGGCCCTTGCCGACTCCGACCGGGGCACCCGGCGCATCTGCGTATGGGGAGCAAAGGTCACCAACATCCTCAGCAGCCTGATGCAGCGCTGGGAGAGGGAAGGCGGCGCCTTTTTGGAGAACACCCAGGTGTGGGTGTGCACGGTCTGCGGTTTCGTATACGTGGGAGACTCCGCCCCGGAGCTGTGCCCGGTGTGCAAGGTACCCTCATGGAAATTTGAAAAGATAGAAGGGAGGGCTTCGGCGTGAAAAAACTTGCCGTCAGGAATCTGCGCCTGTGTACAAAAGACTGCCTGTGCCTGTATGTCTGCCCCACAGGGGCAACGGATACCGAGAACAGCATAATAGATGTGGACAAGTGCATAGGCTGCGGGGCCTGCGCGGAGGCCTGCCCCAGCGGCGCCATCTCCCTGGTCCCCACGGAATATCCGCCGCAGCAGAAAAAGACGGAGCCGGTGACCGCCATGGCCAAGGCCCTTTCCAAGAGCAAGGCCCGGCAGGAGAAAATCGCCCGTCAGATAGCGGAGAGCACGGAGGACGACAATCTTTACCGGCTGATGACGGCTATTTCAAAATCCGTGCGGCTGGTGAACGAGGACCTGCTGCGGGAAGCCGGGTACATGCTGCCCCAGAGCGGCAACACCCATGAGCTGCTGCGCAGCTGGATAGAAAACCCGCCTTCTCCGGACTTCCCCCTTGAGGCGGCAAAGAAGCTTCTGGAGATTATACCCTGCAATGACTGCAGCGATAATAACAACTACAATAATAAAGGAGAGAACAAGAAGATGAGCAAATGGAAATGCAAAGTGTGCGGTTATATATATGAAGGGGAGGAGCTGCCTGCCGATTTCAAATGCCCCGTGTGCAAGCAGCCCGCTTCCGCCTTTGAGAAAATAGAGGAGGCTCCCAAGGCAAACAAATACGCCGGTACCCGGACGGAGAAGAATCTGGAGGCGGCCTTTGCCGGGGAGTCCCAGGCCCGGAACAAGTATACCTATTTCTCCTCGGTGGCCAAGAAAGAGGGCTACGAGCAGATAGCCGCCCTGTTCCTGAAGACTGCCGACAATGAGAAGGAGCACGCCAAGATGTGGTTCAAGGAGCTCAACGGCATCGGCGATACCGCCGAGAACCTGCTCCACGCCGCCCAGGGCGAGAACTACGAGTGGACCGACATGTACGACGGCTTTGCCAAGACCGCCGAGGAAGAGGGCTTCCCGGAGCTGGCCGCAAAGTTCCGCCTGGTGGCCGCCATCGAGAAGCACCATGAGGAGCGCTACCGTGCGCTGCTGCACAATGTGGAGGCGGCGGAGGTCTTTGCCAAGAGTGAGGTCAAGGTCTGGGAGTGCCGCAACTGCGGCCACATCGTGGTGGGCACCGCCGCGCCGGAAGTCTGCCCCACCTGCAACCACCCCCAGAGCTACTTTGAGCTGAACTGCGAGAACTACTGAGAAAATGAAAAAGCGCAGTCTGGCGATTGCGGCTGCGGCGCTGGGGGCCGTGCTTGTCATCCTGGCAGTCCTTATGTCCGTGCCCCGGTGCCGCTGGGCTGTCTTGAGCGTGGTTAGCCGCAAGCCGGTGTGCCCCGAATGCGGCTACCTGCATGTCATCCACGACTATTATGAGGCCACAGGCATCAGCCGGGACACCCTTGGAGCCACCCCGGCGGAAGTGGTGGAGATGTACGGCGAGCCGGAATATGTGGACGAGGAATACAAGGGCGGCGGACATTTCAGCCAGAGGTACCATTACAGAGATTTTGCTGTAATATTCAGCTCCAGGATACCGGCAAAAGAGAGCGCCGAAGACTGCCAGGGCATAGGCTTTATAATATACAGCCCGGACATGGAGATACGCTATGACATCCACGTGGGCTCCGCCAGAAAACAGATAATAAACGCCTACAGAAAATGCCCCAGCATCATCTATCCCACAACAAACGAGGGGGAGATAGGGGACTGGCTCTACGACAACGGCATGAGAAATTTCTGGGAGAACTACCTGAGCTTCAGCTATGACAGTAACGATATAGTGACGGCCATCGAGTATTACCCCTGAACCCTTGGACGGACCGAAACTGCAATAAGCGGCCCCGGACCGGGCGGAACTTTCCGCCCGGTCCGGGGATTTTTATTGCCAGGGAAATATGGAGCGGGAGGGCGCAGGGTCGCCGGTATAAAAAAACACTGCGGCCTGCACCGCCGGCGACAAATATTGTCGCTATATAACATAAAACAACAATTTGCCCCGAAAAAATTGAAAAACTGCTGAATAATTGTTGCCAAAACAATAAGAGCGTGCTATATTATACGGGTCAAGTCAGCAATATACCCATGAGAGGAAATGTTATGTTAACCGAACGGCAGTGCCAAGAAATCGAACAGGAGCTGAAGGAGCATCCGGAGCCCAGAAAGGTGGGGGCCTATCTCTGCCTGAACATGGGGCTGATGCTCTCGGAGGTCTGCGCCCTGCGTCTGAAGGACATGGACCTGAGCTCCGGCTGGGTGGATATAGGCAGCATTGCCGTGAAGACCCAGGAGGGGCAGCGGCTTATGGAGGCGGACATGCCCCGGAGCCTGCCCATGCCGCCCCATGTGCGCCGTTTTCTCACGCTCTGCCGGGGGCTGTATCCCGGGGAGGACTGCTTTGTCATGACCGGGAGCCTGGAGCCGCCGGCCTTTTACATGATGCAGAACGTGCTCAGCGCCGTGAACAAGCGCCGGGGCATAGCCCCCACCCTCTCGGCCATGGACCTGCGCAACGCCTTTATCCGCCGCTGCATCCAGTCGGGCATGGATCTGTACACCCTGTGTTTTTATGTGGGCATACGCCAGCCCAACGTGATATTGAAGCGCTTCGGGGAATATTTCAGCCCCCGGCCGGAGAGCGTGGCGGCTCTGGAGAGATTCAGCATAGACTGCCGGCTGCCGGAAAGTGGGGCGGCGGAAAGCGCCGGGATGAACCTGCTTATCCTGGGTGCCGGGAGCCAGGGACCCGTGGTGAAGGAAATAGCCGAGGCCCTGGGCATCTTCTCCCGCATCGCCTTTTTGGACGACGATGGGGAGAACAAGCTGGCCATCGGCCCCCTGTCGGACTATCGGGAGCTGAGAGGGGAGTTCACCGCCGCCATCCCCAGCTTCGGGGACTCGCAGCTGCGGCGGGAGTATTTTGACAAGCTGGTGCAGGCGGGCTACGCCATACCCCGGCTCATCCACCCCTCTGCCACCATATCCAAGAGCAGCGTCAGCCTGGGGGTGGGCGTAGTGGTGGAGGCCAAGGTCATCATCGCAAACGATGTCACCGTGGGGGATAATGTGATTTTGTCTGCCGGCTGCGTGCTGGACAGGGAGTGCATCGTGGAAGAGGACTCCCATGTGGGCTGCGCCTGCACCGTCACCCGGGGAAGCCGGGTCCCGGCCAGGGCCCGCATCCCGGCAGGCTCGGTATACGAAAATAAATGAGAGAGATTTGAGAGGTATTCCGGTATGTACAAGCGTTTCGGCAAGAGGGCTATAGACCTGCTCCTGTCCGGCCTGGGGCTGGTGCTGCTGTCCCCGCTGTTTCTGATAATCAGCGCGGCCATCAAGACAGAGGACCCGGGCCCGGTGTTCTTCAAACAAAAGCGGGTGGGGATACACAAGAGCTATTTCAATATAGTCAAGTTCCGCTCCATGCGCCAGGACACTCCCCATGACATGCCCACCCATCTGCTGAACGATCCCCAGCAGTGGATAACCAAGACCGGCCGCTTCCTGAGGAAGACCAGCCTGGACGAGCTGCCCCAGATAGCCCAGATATTCACCGGGAAGATGAGCATAGTGGGACCCCGGCCCGCCCTGTGGAACCAGTACGACCTGATAGCCGAGCGGGATAAATACGGGGCCAACGACGTGACCCCCGGCCTCACCGGCTGGGCCCAGGTCAACGGCCGGGACGAGCTGGAGATAGAGGAGAAGGCCCGGCTGGACGGGGAGTATGCCCGCAATCTCAGCTTTGCCCTGGATGTGAAGATATTCTTCATGACCTTTTTCAAGGTGGCCCGGGGCTCCGGCGTAGTGGAGGGCGGACCTAAAGAGATGGGAAAGGGGACAGAGAGATGATAGCAGTCACCGGCCTCACCGGCCATTCCGGGAGCTTCCTGCTCCGGCAGTTCATGGACAACGGATATAAAGGCAGGATACGCTGCCTGGTGCGCGGCAGTACAAAGACGGATAAGCTGGAGGCCTCCGGCCTGGATATAGAGATATTCCCCGGGGAAATAGAGAGCGTGGAGGACCTGAGCCGCTTCGTGGACGGGGCGGAGACGGTCATACATATCGCCGGCATCTGGCGCACCTTGAAGCTGCTGGAGGCCATAAGCCGGACGGACAGCGTCAAACACGTCATCCTGGTGCACACCACCGGCATCTACTCAAAGCACAAGATGGCCTCCGACGAGTATAAGGAGATAGAGGCCCGGATGCAGAAATATCTGGACATGGGCATGAACATCACTATACTCCGCCCCACCATGATATTCGGGGACATGCGGGACCACAATATCTCCAAGTTCATAAAACTGGTGGCGAAGCTGCCGGTGCTGCCGGAGATAGACCACGGCGCCGGCCTCATCCAGCCGGTGAACGCCCGGGACCTGGGCCAGGCCTATTACAAGGCCGCCATGGTGGAAAAGCTGCCCCAGCTCAGCTATAATATCAGCGGCGAGCGGGAGCTCAGCGTCCACGAGCTCATGGAGCTCATTGCAAAGTACCTGGGCAAGAAGGCCCGCTTTGTCAGCGTCCCCATGGGCCTGGGGGTCTTCGGGGCAAAGACCGTGAAGCTTTTAAGCGGCGGCCATGTGGACCTGGTGGAAAAGGTGCTGCGCCTGGGGGAGGACAGGAACTTCTCCCATGCCGACGCCGCCCGGGACTTCGGCTACGAGCCCGCCCCCTTCAACGAGGGCCTGGAGCGGGAAGTGAAAGAATTCTTACAGCAGAGGAAGGCCTGAGATGCCGAAAAAGATACTCATACTCTCCAACCACTACATAACCATATACGCCTTCCGCCGGGAGCTGGTGGCGAAGCTCTGCGCCCTGGGGCATAAGGTGTATATATCCTCCCCCCACGATGAGCGCAACAGCTATTTTGAGGACCTGGGCTGCACCATGATAGATACCCCCATGTCCCGCCGGGGCATGAACCCGGTGGAGGATATAAAGCTGGTGCGCCGCTATAAGAAGATGATGGAGGAGCTGAAGCCGGACATCATCTTCAGCTACACCATAAAGCCCAACATCTACGGCACCATGGCCTCCAATGCCCTGGGGCTCAGGCAGGTCTGCAACATAACCGGCACAGGAGCCACCTTTTTGAAGGAGAGCGCCCTGAGCAAGCTGGTGCGCCAGCTCTACAGGATGTCCATAAAAAAGTGCTACAAGGTGTTTTTCCAGAACACCGGGGACCGGGACTACTTCATCCGCTGCGGCATGGTGGAGGACAATTACGACCTGCTGCCCGGCTCCGGGGTGAACCTGGACCAGCACAGCCTCACGGAGCTGCCGGGTGAAGAGGAGATACGCTTCATCTATGCGGGCCGGGTCATGGCCGTAAAGGGCATAGACGAATACCTGGAGTGCGCCCGGGTCATCCGGGAGCTGATACCCAATACGAAGTTCTATATCGCCGGCTTTACCGAGGACGAGAAGTCCAAACAGATGGTGGAGCACTATAACGCCATAGACGTGGTGGAGTATCTGGGCTTCCAGCCGGATATCGACCGCTGGCTGAGACACTGCCACTGCCTCATCCTGCCCTCTCTGGGGGGCGAGGGAGTTCCCAATGTGCTGCTGGAGGCCGCCGCCACCGGCCGCCCCTGCATAGCCTCCGACGTGAACGGCTCCGTGGACGTAGTGGAGGACGGGGTGAACGGCTACATTTTCCGCCGGGGGGACGCCGCATCTCTCATAGAGAAGACGGAGCAGTTCCTCAGCCTCAGCCATGAGGAGAAGCGGCAGATGGGCCTGCGGGGCCACGAGAAGGTGGCCCGGGAATTTGACCGGAAAATAGTGATGGACAAATACCTGCGGGAGATCGAGACATGATACGCATCCTGCATATGATAGGCGCCCTGGAGACGGGCGGCTCCCAGGCCCTGGTGATGAACCTGTACAGGCACATGGACAGGGAGCGGATACAGTTCGACTTTGTCCTGGACCACCCTGACCGGGACGACTATGCCGCCGAAGTGAAGGCCCTGGGGGGCAGGATATATTCCATGCCAGGTTTTCACGGTAATGTGGGGAAGATACGCCGCAGCTGGGACGGCTTCTTTAAGGAGCACCCGGAGTACAGGATACTCCACTCCCATGTGCGCAGCTACGCCTCCCTATATCTGCCGGTGGCCAGGAAAAACGGTTTGAAAACCATTATCCACAGTCATTCCACCTCCAACGGCAGCGGCCTGAGCTCCCTGGTGAAAATTGCCCTGCAATATCCCCTGAGATATCAGGCGGACGTGCTCATGAGCTGCACCCGGGAGGCGGGGGCCTGGCTCTACGGGGAGCAGGCCTGCCGGGGAGAGAGCTTCTTCCTCCTGAATAACGGGGTGGATACCGTCCGCTTTGCCTTCAATGAGGAGGGCCGCCGCCGTTACCGAAAGGAGCTGGGGCTTGAGGATAAGCTGGTGATAGGCCACGTGGGCCGCTTCCATGAGGCCAAGAACCACGGTTTTCTCCTGGACTGCTTTGCCGCATTGCGGCAGCTGCGGCCGGAGGCCCTGCTGCTGCTGGTGGGGGACGGCGAGCTCCGAGGCGAGATAGAAGGGAAAATAAAGGAACTGGGACTGGAGACTTCGGTGCTGCTGCCGGGCAGCCGCAGCGACGTGGCGGAGCTGATGTGGGCCATGGACGCCCTGGCCTTCCCCTCCAAGTGGGAGGGCCTGCCGGTGACGGTGGTGGAGGCCCAGGCCGCCGGCCTGCCCTGCTTCATCTCCGACAGGATAAGCCGGGAGGTGGACATCTCCCCCCTGGTGCACCGGCTGGGCATAGAGAACCCGGAGCTCTGGGCCCGGGAGCTGGCGGAGCGGAGGCCCCGGCAGGATGTGAGCCGGGACATCATAAATGCAGGCTACGACATAGAGGACAGCGCGGACCGGCTGAGCCGGCTGTATGAAAAACTATACAGGGAGGCCAACACATGAGCAGATATATAATGCGCCTAGACGACGCCTGCCCCCGGTACGACCGGGACAAGTGGCAGCGGATGGAAGAGCTTCTCAATGCCTACGGCGTAAAGCCCATAGTGGGCATCATCCCCGACTGCCGCGACCCCCAGATGGAGCGGTACCCGGAGGACCCGGAGTTCTGGGACCGGGCCAGAGCCTGGCAAAGCCGGGGCTGGGCCATGGCTCTCCACGGCTGGCAGCACGTATACCTGACCCGGGAGGGGGGTATCAACCCGGTGCACCAGCGCTCGGAGTTTGCCGGTCTGTCTTTGGATAAGCAGAAGGAGAAGATAACTGCTGGCATGGAGGTCTTCAATGCCCAGGGCATAAGGCCGGTGGCCTTTATCGCCCCATCCCACACCTTTGATAAGGACACCCTTAGGGCCCTGCTGGAGTGCACGGACATCCGCAGTATCAGCGATACCATAGCCAGAGCCCCCTATAATAAATACGGCTTCACCTTTGTGCCCCAGCAGACGGGCAAGGCCCGGAAGCTGAACCTGGACTGGGTGACCTTCTGCTACCACCCCAACGTGATGGGGGAAGAGGACTTCCTGGAGCTGGAGGGCTTTTTGAGAGTCCACGAGGGGGAGTTCGTCTCCTATCCCCGGGGCCAGGCCAAGCGCCGGGAGGATGCGGTGGACAAGCTGCTGCGCCTGGGCTATTTCACCCTGCGCCGCATAAGAAGACAGCTGAGCGGAAACTGAGGCGCCATGGAAAACAAGACCCTGATGTTCTATATAAACGCCATTCATGACGGCGGGGCGGAGCGGGTGATGCTCCAGCTGGCAAAGCGTTTTGCCGGGGCGGGGTATCGCTCGGTGCTGGTCACCAGCTTTGTGGACAGCTGGGAGTACCCGGTGCCGGAGGGCGTGGAGCGCATCTCCATTGAGCGGGAGCAGGCGGAGCAGTCCCGGCTGAAAAGGAACCTCAGCCGTATAAAGGCCCTGAGACGTCTCATAAGGGAGTACCGGCCCCGGGCCCTCATATCCTTTATGGCCGAGCCCAATTTCCGCTCGGTGCTGGCCTCAGCCTTCCTGCCGGTGAAGGTGATAGTCTCCGTGCGCAACGACCCGGAACGGGAATACGCCGGACGGCTGGGCCGCCTGGTGGGAAAGCTTCTGCTGCCCCTGGCGGACGGCTGCGTCTTCCAGACGGAGCAGGCCCGGAGCTGGTTTCCCAAGAGGCTGCAAAAGAAGTCCAGAGTCATAATGAACCAGGTGGACGAGAGCTTCTTTGCCCGGGGAGAAACAAAGCCGGAGGGCTATGTGATGACTGCCGGGCGGCTGACGGAGCAGAAGAACCAGGCCATGCTCATCCGGGCCTTTGCCTCCCTTGCCGGGGAGACGGAGCAGGAGCTGCGCATCTACGGGGAGGGCGAGCTGAGAGGGGAGCTGGAAGAGCTGATAGCCTCTCTGGGAATGGAAAAGCGCATAAGGCTAATGGGCGCTTCGGATAATATGCCGGAGGTCCTGGCGGGGGCCGGGCTCTTCGTATTGCCCTCGGACTATGAGGGCATGCCCAATGCCCTGCTGGAGGCCATGGCCTCGGGGCTGTGCTGCATAGCCACCGCCTGCCCCTGCGGCGGGCCGGAGGCGGTGATAGAGGACGGCATCGGCGGCCGGCTTATACCGGTGGGGGAAGAGAGAGCCCTGACAGACGCAATGCTGGAACTGCTGAGAGATGAGGATAAACGGCGGGAAATGGGGGCGAAGGCCCGCAGAAGGGCGGAGAGCTTCCGTCCCGAGGCCATCTTTGAGCAGTGGCGGCAGTACGTGGAAAGCATACTGGGAGCGTGACGAATTCATCCAGATGAAAAAAGCAATAGTAATAAAGTCCCTTATATATAAGACAGTGGAGCGCTTCTCGGTAAAGGGTCTGGGCTTTATAATAAGCATACTCCTGGCCAGGCTCCTGAGCCCGGATGCCTTCGGCCAGATAGCCATTGTAACGGTGTTTGTCAACCTGTCTCAGAGCATTATAGAAGGCGGCCTGGGCACGGCCCTGGTGCAGAGCCGGGAAGTGGATGACAGAGACTATTCCACCGTGTTTTATATATGTATGGCAATGGCTGCTGTAATGACCGGGATAATATATCTGGCTGCGCCTCTGATTGCCGGGTATTACAGCAGCCCGGAGATCCTGTCGCCTTTGAGGGTGTACGCATTTTCCGGCTTCTTCAGCTCATACGGCTCCATACTCACGGCAAAGATACAGCGGGAGATGCGCTTCAGGCAGATGATGGTGTGCAGCCTTGCCGCCACCATCATCTCCGGCAGTCTGGCAGTGGCCATAGCCTTTGCCGGAGCTGGTATATGGACCCTGGTGGTGTACTATTTCTCCCATACGGTCATCAGCTGCTTTGCAATGATGATAGCCGTCCGATGGGCGCCAAAGCTCAGCTTCTCGCTCAAGAGGGCAAAAGAGCTGTACAGCTTTGGCTGGAAGATGCTGGCAGCTACGATCATGCGCAGCATATATTCGGATATCCGTTCTCTGATAATAGGCAAGCGTTTCTCCACAGCGGACCTGGGTTATTACGACCGGGGGCAGCAGTTTCCAATGGTGATAACCCTAGCTCTGGAGGAGGCGGTGCAGTCGGTGATGTTCCCGGTGCTGGCGAAGGCCCAGGACGATAAGGGACAAATGCAGGGGATAATGAAAAGGACCCTGTGCCTTGGCTCATTAATGGTGTTCCCTGCAATGATAGGCCTGGCTGCAATATCCGAGCCTCTGGTGAGGCTGCTGCTGACGGATAAATGGCTGCCCTGCGTGCCCTTTATGCAGATAATCTGCATAGCCCAGGTGCCCTTCATTGTGTCCACCTCGAACCTGGTGCCGATAAAGGCCATGGGCCGCAGCGATATCTATATGAAGCTGGAATTTTTCCGAAGAGCGGCTATGCTTATCGTGCTGATAGTCACGGTGGTATTTTTCCATTCCGTTAGGGCTATCGCATACGGCTACGCCCTCAGCGCCTGGCTGGATGTATTTATCGTGTCGATCCCGAACAGGCGGTTTTTCGGCTACGGTGTATGGGGACAGATTAAAGACACCTGGAAAATTTTTGCCGCTTCGGTTATAATGGGCGCAGCGGTCCTGGCCATAAACTATATCCCGATCTCGGTGATATTCAAGCTGCTGATACAGATATTCAGCGGAGTGGCGGTGTATATGGCCATGTGCCGCATTTTAAAGGTAGATATATTCATGTATGCGCTGGATATGGTGAAGAAACTGTTCAAAGGCGAAAAGCTGGATTGAGATCAAAATTGGAAAGAAACTACAGGAGGCTGTTATGGACATTTCTCTTAACAATAAAACGGTGCTGGTCACCGGGGCCGCCGGCTTTATAGGCGCTTTTCTCTCCCAGGAGCTGCTGAGAAGATTTGAGGGTATCCATGTGGTGGGCATAGACAGCATGAACGACTACTACGAGGTGAGCCTGAAGGAGTATCGCCTGGCAAAGCTGGAGAAACTGGCGGCGGAGCGGGAGCAGGCGGGCTGCCGCCTCAGCTTCATCCGGGGCAATATGGCGGAAAAGCCGCTGATAAACGAGCTCTTTACCCAGTATAAACCTTCGGTGGTGGTGAATCTGGCGGCCCAGGCAGGGGTGCGCTATTCCATACAGAACCCGGACGTGTACATAGAGTCCAACCTCATAGGCTTTTACAATATCTTGGAGGCCTGCCGCCACTCCTATGACGGGGGAGCCAGGGGCGTGGAGCACCTGGTGTATGCTTCCAGCTCCTCGGTGTACGGCAGCAACAAGAAGGTGCCCTATTCCACCGACGACAAGGTGGACAACCCCATCAGCCTCTATGCCGCCACCAAGAAATCCGACGAGCTGCTGGCCCACGCCTATGCCAAGCTCTATGACATACCCAGCACCGGGCTGCGTTTCTTCACGGTGTACGGCCCGGCGGGCCGCCCGGACATGGCCTATTACGGCTTTACCGATAAGCTCAGAGCCGGCCAGACCATAAAAATATTCAACTACGGCAACTGCAAGCGAGACTTCACCTATATCGACGATATAGTGGAGGGGGTCATCCGCATCATGCAGCGCTCTCCCGACAGGCTCTCCGGGGAGGACGGCCTGCCGGTGCCCCCCTACAAGCTTTACAATATAGGCAACAGCCACCCGGAAAATCTGCTGGACTTTGTCACCATACTCCAGGAGGAGCTGGTCTCTGCCGGGGTCCTGCCGGAGGACTACGATTTCGACGGCCACAAGGAGCTGGTGCCCATGCAGCCGGGGGACGTGCCGGTGACCTATGCGGACACGGCGCCTCTGGAGCGGGACTTTGGCTTCAGGCCCAGTACTCCCCTGAGGGAGGGCCTGAGGAAGTTCGTCCGCTGGTACAAGGAATACTATAAGATTTAAGGAGCGTTAGCCCGGATGGAAGAAAAACGCATAAAGACAAAAGAGGAGCTGCGGGACTGGCTGGACTATGAGCTGAAGCGCTATCCCAACTACGGCAGGTACAGAATATACAATCTGCTGCTGCTCAGTGAAAACGCCATACTGAGACGTCATCAGATACTCCTGCGCAAGACCGAGTACTACATAAACAGCGGCCACAGGCTGTTGTCAAAAATATACAGACTCCGGCTTGCGCTATACCAGATAAAATACGGAATGCACATTCCGCCCAATGTGTTCGGCAGGGGCCTGATTGTTATGCATGCGGGACAGATACACATAAACGACAGGGCCAGGGCCGGAGAAAACTGCGTGGTCCATGTGCACACCTCGCTGGCAGCGGGGGGCTTCAAAGACGAAGTGCCGAGGATAGGCAACGGAGTTGTGCTTTTCATGGGAGCAATTGTATCAGGGGATGTGCATATAGCCGATAACGTGGTCATCGGCGCAAACTCCGTGGTGATACGCAGTATTGAAGAGGAAAACGTGACCGCAGCTGGGAGTCCGGCCAAAATAATAAGCCGCAAAGGTCGGCTGGAAATGGTGATAAATCCATGAGAAAGGACGGAGAACACATGAAAATAGCAGTTGCAGGCGTAGGCTATGTGGGCCTCTCCCTGGCGGTGCTGCTGAGCCAGAAGCATGAGGTCATGGCGGTGAGCACCACCCCGGCAAAGGTGGAGATGATTAACTCCCGGAAGTCCCCGATAGTTGACGCGGAGATAAGCCGCTACATGGCGGAAAAGGAGCTGAAGCTCACCGCCACCGTGGACAAGGAGGCGGCCTACTCCGGGGCGGATATCGTCATAGTGGCAGCCCCCACGAATTACGACCCCAACAAGAACTACTTTGACACCTCCGCCGTGGAGGATGTGCTGGAGATATGCACCCGGGTGAATCCCCGGGCTCTGGTGGTGATAAAGTCCACCATCCCCGTGGGCTATACCAGGGGAATAAGAGAGAAGTTCAATAACCCCAATATCATCTTCTCCCCGGAGTTTCTCCGGGAGGGCAAGGCTCTGTACGACAATCTCCACCCCAGCCGCATAGTGGTGGGCACGGTGACGAAGGATGAGCGGCTTTTGAAGGCGGCAGAGGATTTTGCCGCGCTGCTGAAGGAGGCTGCCCTGGAGGAGGACGTGCCGGTGCTCATCACCGACCTCACCGAGGCCGAGGCCATCAAGCTCTTTGCCAATACCTACCTGGCTCTGAGAGTCAGCTACTTCAACGAGCTGGACACCTATGCGGAGATGCGGGGCCTGGACACCCGGCAGATAATCCAGGGCGTGTGCCTGGACCCCCGCATCGGCAGCCACTACAATAACCCCTCCTTCGGCTACGGCGGCTCCTGTCTGCCCAAGGACACCAAGCAGCTGCTGGCAAACTATGAGGACGTGCCCAACAACCTCATAAGGGCCATAGTGGACTCCAACTCCACCCGCAAGGACTTTATTGCCGAGCAGGTGCTGAAGAAGGCGGGATACTACGGCGGCGGCACCAAGGGCCTCAACGGAGTCCCCGGCAACCACTGCGTCATAGGCATCTATCGCCTGACCATGAAGTCCGGCTCCGACAATTTCCGGGCCTCCAGCATCCAGGGCATCATGAAGCGAGTGAAGGCCAAGGGGGCCAGCGTCGTGGTGTACGAGCCCACTTTGAAGGATGACAATTTCTTCAACAGCCCTGTGGAGCGGGACCTGGGCAAGTTCAAATCCATGTGCGACGTGATAATCGCCAACCGCTTCAATGCAGAGCTCAGCGACGTGGCTGACAAAGTCTATACCAGAGACCTGTTCTCCAGGGACTGAGGTGCGCCATGACAGCAAAGATTCTGCGCAAGCTGGGCCTGGGCCATGCAGCCTACAGCCTGGCGGCCCCTTTCTACGCCGCAAAGTACGGTAAAGAGCCCTCGGGGGATGTCCGGGCGGCCATGGAGCTGCTGGAGAGCAGGTCTCCCAGGCCCGGCAGCTCCTGCTATATCCCCGGCCGTCCCCAAAAGGAGGGCGGGGAGAGTGCCGAGCTGGACATTATCATACCCGCCTACAACGTGGAGAAGTTTATCCGCCCCTGCCTGGACTCGGTGCTGAGCCAGGAGACCGGCCACAGCTTCAGAGTACTGGTGGTGGACGACGGTTCCACCGACTCCACCGGCAGCATTTTGGATTCCTATGAGGGCATCTGCCTGATACGCCAGGAGAACAAGGGCTTCTCCGGGGCCAGGAACACCGGCCTGGAGCAGGCCACGGCAAAATACATAATGTTCCTGGACGCCGACGATGAGCTCTGCCCCGGGGCGGTGGAGAACCTGATGAAGCTTGCCGTGGAGACGGGAGCCGCCATTGTGGAGGGCAGCTATGTGGAGACGGATACGGAGGGTAGGACCATACGCCGCCACCGCCATCCCCGGGGGCCCATGCCCGCTTCAAAGTGCCAGGGCTATGTGTGGGGAAAGCTCATGCTCCGCAGCCTCTTTGACAATGCGGCCTTCACCCGGGGCTCCTGGTATCAGGACAGCATCATAAGACAGGTGATCTGCCCTCTGGCGGACAAGCTGGGCTATACCACCGTGGGCCTGGACCGGCCGGTGGTGCGCTACCGGCAGAACCCAAAGGGCATAACCAAAACCAGCCGCAGCCGGAACAAGAGCCTGGACTCCCTGTATATCACCATGCAGCTTTTTGAGGACAGGAAAAAATACGGCCTGGAGCTCACCGGGGACTATTATGACTATATCCTGAGCATGGCGGTGCAGACCTACAGCCGCACCAGACAGCAGAGCGATGAGGTGCAGCGGGCCATATTCACCGTGTACGCCGACTTCCTGAATAAGAACTTCCGGGGCTGGGATACGGAGAACAAAAAGCTTGCCTGCCTGGAAAAGGCCTTCAGAGAAGGCGACTACGGCAGATATCTGGCCTATTGCCGGCTTCATTGATTATGTAAACTTAAATCCCCCATGGTTCGCATCCGGATAAATATACCGGCGCCGGCTGGGGGATAAGCCGGGAGACCCGGCCGCAGATATGGGACAGGGACAGGGAGCCGGGACTTGCCCGGAGGCCGATTCCTGTCCCGCTTTTTTTGTTAAGATTTATTAAAGCCGGGAATAAACATCCATTTTGGCCCCGGGGGCTCTTGCTTTATGTAAACTGGAATGATATAATTCCCTTGAAAAAACTTGTTACAGCTTGAAACTTTTTGCCCCGGATACAGTCATATATATCAGCAGCAAACATAAACAGCAATGGAGGATGAAAAAGATGATGAGCAAGAAGATGAAGGGCCTGGTCTCCATGGCCCTGGTGCTGTGCCTTATGGCGGCGCTGTTCTCTCTGGGGGCCTATGCGGCCAATGCCAATGTGAGCTGCACCCTGAATCAGGATGTAGGTTCCGTGGCGGTGTATAAGGGCACCAGCAATATCCAGAGCTGCAGCTATAACGGCAGCATACCCAGCGGCCTGCAGCTGAGTTATATCGGCGCCGATGTGTATCTGGCCGGAACTCCCACCAGTTCAGGCAACTATACGGCGGACATCAATATGCAGACTGAGACCGGCGCTGTCAGCTTCACCCTGAACATCAGCGTATCGGAAACAATCCAGCCCGTTCCCACCACAACTCCTGTCCCGGTGAATCAGCCGCCGGTGATAACCAAGAACCCCACCGGCGAGACCGTTGAAGTGGGCGGCACAGCCCAGTTCGTGGCCCGGGCCGAGGGAGCTACCAGCTTTGTCTGGCGTATAGTCAGCGCCGACACCACCAATACCGTCACCGCCAACGAGGCGTCCTACTATTTCGGCGTCACCGTCAGCGGCCAGGATACCGAGCGCCTGACCCTCAGCAATATCCCCAAGTCCATGGACGGCTGGGCCATTGAGTGCAAGTTCACCAATGCTGCCGGCTCCTCCTACACTACCGGCGCCATCCTGACCGTGAAGGGCGGCAGCACCAGCAGCTCCGGCAGCAGCTCAAACAACAGCAGCAGCTCAAACAACAGCAGCTCCGGCAATACCAACAGCAGCACTAATACCAACACCGGCACCAATACCAATACCGGAACCAATACCAACACCAACGGCGACGCCGCCACCAACAGCGATCTGGAGACCCCCAGCATAGTCACCCAGCCCAAGGCGGCCCAGCTGGAGTCCGGTGAGAGCACCACCCTCAGCGTGGTCGCAACCACCCCCGCCAGCGGCGTGCTCACCTATCAGTGGTACGTGTCCGACACCAACAATATGAGCGAAGCAAAGGCCATCGACGGAGCCAACTCCTCCACCTATACCCCCACCCAGACCGAGGGCACCAAGTATTACTGCGTGGGAGTCTGGGTCAGCAAGGACGGGGAAAAGAGCGAGACTACCCGCTCCCAGCTGGTGAAGGTGAGCTACGAGAGCGAGCAGGTTCTCCTCCCCAGCTCCAGTCCCAGCCCCAGCGCCAGCCCCACTGAGAATCCGGACAATGACAGCAACGGCAGCTATGACCGGGGCAGCAGCTCCACTTTGATATTCTACATCGTGGTGGCGGGCCTGGCCCTGCTGGCAGTGGCCGGCATCCTGGTCTACCTGGTCATCGTCAACAGCCGCAAGGGCAAGGATGAGGACGACGATTAAAGCCCCCAACAGCCCGGACCCGTATTCTATAGGGAAATATAAATCTGCCCCGCTGCACCAATGCAGCGGGGCAGATTTTGTCTTATCCGGAAAGGGGAGGGGCTCACAGCAGCCCGAGTTTATTCAAAAAGTCCCGGAAGGTCTCCCGGTATTTTTCCTCGTCGGCCAGAAAGCTGAGGCCGTGACCGGCGCCGGGCACCGTCAGCAGCATCTTTATATCCGCCGCCGAGGCCTCATAGTTCTCCAGGGCCATGGCGCAGGGCACCAAGTGGTCGTCCTCCCCGTGGATGATGAGGACGGGCAGCTTGCTTTTTGCCAGGGAGGAGAGGGCCGTGCAGCTCTCCGTGTCAAAGCCGCCGAAGAGCAGGCAGCCCAGGCGCAGAAAGACATAGGCCGCAGCGGCAGGGAGATGTGACCTCACCGCCACCGCCCGGATTATGCCCTTTACCGAGCTGTAGCCGCAGTCGCAGATAAGCCCCTTCACCTGCTCCGGCAGCAGCTCAGCGCTCATCATTATGGTGGAAGAGCCCATGGAGCAGCCCGCCAGAAGTATGGGCGTGTCCGGCCCCAGCCGCCGGGAGACATATTCCACCCAGCGCAGGCAGTCATAGCGCTCCTTGATGCCCATACATATCACCCGGCCCTGACTGAGCCCGTGGCTGCGCATGTCCGGCAGCAGCATGTTGTAGCCCAGCTCCATGGCCAGCTTGAACACCCCCGAGCAGTCCCGGTAGGCCATGCTGCGGTAGCCGTGGAACATGATTATCACCGGCGCCCCGGGGCGCACTTGGTAGTATTTGCCTGCCAGCTCCAGACCGTCGTCTGATTTTATGTAAACCTGCTCATAGGGATAGGAGCGGATGTTGTCCACCAGGGCCAGTATCTGCTCCTTGTACTGCTGATACTGGGAGTTGGGGGAGACGGCTCTGGGGTCGTCGTCGGGGCGGGAAGTGCGTCCAAAGGCCTTTATGAAGCAGATATACATGGCCAGGAGCAGGAACAATAAAATAAGCAGAGCGTAGATCATTTTCATCACCTGTGCATATTATGTCACAGACTTAAAAACAATTCAACGCTCTGCGCTTATTTTTATGGATTTATTGCTTTTTTTCTCACTTGGTGAGCAGGACCTGGTCGGAATCCACCTGGGTGCCCGCCACCTGGGCGAACTTCTCCATGAGCATCTGCTTTGTCAGCTTCTTCTTTTCCTCGCCGCTGATATCCAGGATGATGCTGCCCTCGTTCATCATGATGAGCCGGTTGCCGTGGCGTATTGCGTCGGACATGTTGTGGGTTATCATCATGGCGGTGAGCTGGTTTTCCCGGACTATCTTGTCGGACAGCTCCAGCACCTTGGCGGCGGTGGAGGGGTCAAGGGCGGCGGTGTGCTCGTCCAGCAGCAGGAGCTTGGGCTTTTGCAGGGAGGCCATGAGCAGGGTCAGGGCCTGGCGCTGGCCGCCGGAGAGCAGGCCCACTTTTACGGTCATCCTGTCCTCCAGGCCCAGGTTCAGGCTTTTGAGCTTCTCCCGGTATATCTCCCTCTCGGCCTTGGTGACGCCCCAGCTGAGGCCCCGGTGCTGTCCCCGGCGCAGGGCCAGGGCCAGGTTCTCCTCCAGCTGCATGTTGGGGGCTGTGCCCATCATGGGATCCTGGAAGACCCGGCCTATGAGCTTGGCCCGCTTGTGCTCCGGCAGGGCGGTGATGTCCTCCCCGTCCAGGACTATCCGGCCCTTGTCCACGGCCCAGACGCCGGCGATGGCGTTGAGCATGGTGGACTTGCCGGCCCCGTTGCCGCCGATGACGGTGACAAAGTCTCCGGGCTTGAGATGCAGGGACAGGTCGGAGAGGGCTATCTTCTCGTTGATGGTGCCGGGGTTGAAAGTCTTGTAGAGGTGTTCCAGTTTAAGCATCGGTGCTGCCCCCTTTCTTCTTCAGGCGGGCAAAGGAGGATTTTGACTGCTCCCGCAGATAGGGCACGGAGAGGAACACGGCCACGATGATGGCGGTGAAGAGCTTCAAGTCGTTGGAGTTGAGCTTCAGCCACAGCACTATAACCACAACGGTGTAGTACAGTATGCCGCCGATGACGGTGAAGCTGAGGGTGCCGTAGAAGTTCAGGTGCTTGCCCAGCAGCGCCCGGCCCACCACCTCGCCGATGATGACGGCGGCAAGGCCGATGACGATGGCGCCCCTGCCCATGTTGATGTCAGCAAAGCCCTGGTACTGGGCCATGAGCCCGCCGGAGAGGGCCACGATGCCGTTGGAGATGGACAGGCCCAGCACCTTCATGGCGTTCACGTCTATGCCCTGGGCCCGGCTCATGGCGGGATTGCTGCCGGTGGCCCGGAGGGCGGAGCCCTGCTCGGTGCCGAAATACCAGTAGAAGAAGCTCACCAGAGCCAGGGCGATGAGAAAGCCGGTGAGGATGGCGGTGGGGACGCTGCGGGATGAGAGGGTAAGGTCGAACTTATCCACGCTCACCGCCTTGTTGGCCGCCATACCCATGATGTGCAGGTTGATGGAATAGAGGGAAAACTGGGTGAGTATACCGGCGAGGATGGCCGGTATGCCCAGCTTGGTGTGGAGCATGCCGGTGCAGAAGCCTGCAGCGATGCCGGCCAGCACCGCCACCAGCAGGGCGGCCCAGGCGGGCCAGCCCTCCAGGATGAGCATCACCGTGCAGGCGCCGCCGGTGGTGAAGGAACCGTCCACCGTCAGGTCGGCCACATCCAGGAGCCTGAATGTTATGTAAACTCCCAGAGCCATCAGGCCCCATATCAGTCCCTGAGCCACGCCGCCGGGCATGTTTTTAAACAGCTTGAGAATGCTCAGGGAAGAGAAATATACCGCTATACTCACTTGGATTCTCCTTTATCTTATGTTTGTACCCGGAGTCGGGAGAGGGGAGGCCTCAGTCCTCGGACACGGCCACGTAGTCCTCAGGGACGGTGATGCCCAGGGTCTCGCAGATGGAGGGGTTGTACATCTTGGTGAACTGGGGAGCGTAGCGGATCTCCATGGTGGAGATATCGGCGCCCTGGGTGAGGATCTCTACGGCCATCTTGCCGGTCTCGTAGCCCAGGTCGTAGTAGGAGATGGACAGGGTGGCCACGCCGCAGCCCTTGCAGATGCCCTCCTCGCCGGCGATGATGGGCACGCCTTCAACCAGGGCCACGTTGTTGATGGCCTCGGTGCAGGAGGCGGCGGTGTTGTCGGTGGGGATGTATATGACGTCGCACTCGGAGCAGGCGGTGGCGGTGACATTGGCCACGTCGTTGGAGTCGGCGAAGGTGTACTCAGTTACGGTGTAGCCCAGTTCCTCCAGCAGGGGGGTGATGGTGTCGGCCTGGTACTTGGAGTTGGGCTCGCCGGAGCAGTAGAGTATGCCTACGTTCTGGGCCTCGGGGAAGAGCTCCTGGAGCATGGCGGCCTGACCGTCCAGAGGAGCCAGGTCGGAGGTGCCGGAGATGTTGGTGCCGGAGCTGCCGGTCCAATCGTCAACACCCAGGGCGGTACCGTAGTCGGTGATGGAGGTGCCCAGGATGGGTATCTCATTGGTGGCGGAGGCGGCGGCCTGGATGGAGGCGGTGGCGTTGGCCAGTATCAGGTCCACCTCGTCGCTGACAAACTGGCTGCAGATGACGGAGCAGGTGGGGGTGTCGCCGGAGGCGTTCTGCTCGTTGAAGGTGACGCTGTCACCCAGGGCGTCCACCAGAGCCTGCTTGAAGCCCTCGGTGGCTTGGTCCAGGGCGGGGTGCTGCACCAGCTGGCAGATGCCTATGGTGAAGGACTGGGCCTCCTCTGCGGGAGCCTCCTCAGCGGGGGCTTCGGCGGCCTCTTCGGCGGGGGCCTCGGTGGCGGCGGTCTGGGAGCTGCCGCAGGCGGCCAGGGCGAAGATCATTGCTGCAACACACAGCAGGGCAAGTAGTTTCTTCATTTCCATTTTCTCCTTATATTTATTTCCCTCCAGGGATAAAAAAGAGCTGCACAGAGGTCATCCGTGCAGCTGCTGTAATAACACATAACGGGGAACCCTTTTTTGCAGCACAGACGACCATTACTTTTCCATTCTAAAGTAATAGCAAAAACCGTATGCAGCTGCAAAAACGAATTCGGACATAATGCGCCTCCCTGAACGATGAAAACACTTTAACGCGTTTTGGTGTAAAAGTCAATAGCTATTTTAACTATTTTTGTTCCGGGGCGGCTCCTGGGCGGACATTTACGGAATCTTAACCTGAAAATCTATTTACGGAGCCGCTTTTTTCCTGTATAATATAATTTAACGTCAAAGCAAAAGAACGGAGCGAGGACCCGAAAAGGAGCCGTAAATTGTACAATAAGAGTATTATAAAGGAAAAACTGAAGGAGGCAATGGCCTCGGTGCTGCCCATCACGGTGATAGTGGCCCTGCTGTGCTTTGCCCTCATACCCATGGACAGCGGACTGATGCTGTCCTTTCTGGTAGGGGCGGGGCTGCTGGTGCTGGGCATGGGCTTTTTCACCCTGGGGGCGGAGATGTCCATGAGCCGCATAGGCAACCTGATAGGCGCCACCATGACCAAGAGCCGCCGGCTCTGGCTCATCCTGGTGCTGAGCCTGGCCCTGGGGGCCGCCGTCACCGTGGCGGAGCCGGACTTACAGGTGCTGGCCACCTATGTGCCGGGAATAGACAAGGGGGCGCTGATAGCCGCCGTGTCCCTGGGCGTGGGGGCCTTCCTGGCCCTGTGCATGCTGAGGATACTTTTCTCCATATCCCTGCGCCTGCTGCTGATAGTGTTCTATGCCCTGGCCTTCATCCTGGCCTGCTTCACCCAGCCGGGGCTTTTGTCCATAGCCTTTGACTCCGGGGGAGTGACCACCGGGCCCATGACCGTGCCCTTCATCATGGCCCTGGGCGTGGGCGTTGCCTCCATCCGCAGCGACGAGAACGCCCGGGAGGATAGCTTCGGCCTGGTGGCCCTGTGCTCCATCGGCCCCATCCTGGCGGTAATGGTCCTGAGCTTTATCTACAGCGCCGGGGAGGGGGAGAGCGCCATCACCGCCGCCGGCAGCATGGCCACCACCCTGGACATAGGCCGGGGCTATGTGGGGACCATACCCCACCAGCTTCTGGAGGTGGCCCAGGCCCTGCTGCCCATAGCCCTGATCTTCCTGCTCTTCCAGCTCTTCTCTTTGAAGCTCCAGCGCCGCTCCCTGCTGCGCATACTCATAGGCTTTGCCTATACCTACCTGGGCCTGGTGCTGTTCATGACCGGAGTTAACGCCGGCTTTTCCCCTCTGGGCTATGCCCTGGGGGAACATCTCAGCCGGGGAGCCCTCAAATATCTGCTGCCGCCTATAGCCATGCTCATGGGCTGGTACATAATAAGCGCCGAACCTGCGGTGCACATACTCAACAAGCAGGTGGAGGAGCTGAGCGCCGGTGCCATATCCCAGCGGGCCATGGGCCTCTGCCTGTCGGCGGCCATATCCCTGGCCTACGGCATAGCCATGCTGCGGGTCATATGGGGCATACCCATTATGTATTTTCTGGTGCCAGGCTATCTGTTGGCCCTGGGCCTGAGTTTCTTTGTGCCTCGGAGTTTTACCGCTATAGCCTTTGACTCCGGCGGCGTGGCCTCCGGACCTCTGACCGCTACCTTCATGCTGCCCTTTGCCATGGGGGCCTGCCGTGCCCTTGGGGGAGAAGTGATGACCGATGCCTTCGGCCTGGTGGCCCTTGTGGCCCTGATGCCCCTTATAAGCGTCCAGACCATGGGCGGGCTGTATACTCTCCGCACACGGCAGCAGGCCGTTCCGGCCGTACCGGAGTTTGGGGACAACGAGATAATAGAACTGTGGGAGGTGTGCTGAGTGGCCCTGAATTATGTTATTGCCGTCACCGACAGAGATAAGCACCAGAAAATGGCGGGCCTGTATTCCCGGCTGGGCTTGCAGCCCATACTCACGAATCTGGGTCGTGGCACGGCCCGCAGCGAGCATCTGGCCCTCTACGGCCTGGACTCCACGGAGAAGGCCATAACCGGCAGCATTGCCAACGATGAGGATACCGCAAAGCTCATAAAGGCTGCCAAGGAAGAGCTTTACATCGATATACCCGGCAACGGGGTGATGCTGGCCATTCCCATAAAGAGCGTGGCCGGAGGCAAGAGCCTCAGCTACCTCAGCGCCGGAAAGGACATAGGGGGGAGACCGAAAATGGAATTCAAGCACGAGCTGATAATAGCCATATTGAATGAGGGCCAGTCCGATACCGTGATGAAGGCCGCCCGGGACGCCGGGGCCACCGGCGGCACCGTGCTCCACGCCAAGGGCACCGGCAGCAAGGAGACGGGGAAGTTCCTCAGCGTCTCCATAGCCGAGGAGAAGGACATGGTGTATATCGTGGCCAAGTCCGGGGAAAAGGCGGCCATAATGCGCTCCATCAACGAGAAGGCCGGGCCCGGCACCAAAGCCGGAGCCATCTGCTTCTCCCTGCCCATCTCCTCAGTGGTGGGCCTGAGGGAGAGCGAATAGATTATGTAAACCCATATGGAGATAAAAATGGGCCGCTGCGAAAAAGCAGCGGCCTTACTTCTTTATACAAATAAAAAGCGCGGTCGCAAAGCGAGGACCATAAAAACACAAACCCGGAGCCCAACGAAGTGGGTCCGGGTTTGAAAGGAGGAGCAGCGGAATGAGCGCACTCTGACTTTTTTGCCGTAGGCATAAAAAGTCGGAGCAAGCGATATGAAGCTTGCTCCGACGCTGGTGCGAGAGAGGAGACTTGAACTCCCACGTCGGTTGACACACGCCCCTCAAACGTGCCTGTCTACCTGTTCCAGCACTCTCGCATATTTGCCGGCGTATCAGCTCCATTTAAAGCTGCTTACGCGATCCGGCCTGCCACATTTAAGGCATAAGGAATTATAGCAGATAATCAGGATTTGTCAAGAAGCAATTTCAACTTTTTTCCCCTCGCCGCCCTTCAGCTCCCCGAAGAGCAGATAACCGGCGAGGATGAGCACCAGTACCAGCGCCCAAGCGCCGTAGCTCATGGGCAGCAGGTAGCGCATCTTCAGATAGGCGTGGTAGCCCAGAAGAGAGGCGAACTGGGCCAGAGGCGCAACGGCGCAGTATCTCCAGCAGGCATAGGCCAGCACCACCGTGAGGATGTCGGAGGCAAAGAAATACCTGTCGTGCATGTGGGGCAGCAGGAAGGAAATGCCCACCGCCAGCAGCACCGCAGCGGCCAGTATGGCTTTGCCGCTGAGCCTGTTGCGGTTTACATAACATACAAGCAGCACCAGCAGCATGAAGACGAAGGCGGAGACGATGGCCAGCTTTGAGGCCAGAGCCTCGTCCTGCACGTTCCAGAAGATGGCGAAAATGGAGGGGGAGTTGTAGTTCAGCCCGCTGCCTATGCTGCCGGTCTGATTGAAATAGAGGGTGATGGTGTCCAGGAAGGGGCGGCCCAGCAGCACGGCGGGGAGCACCAGGATGACATAGGCCAGGGGAAATATGAGGAAGTGGCGGAGCTTCAGCTTCCCCTGCATCCAGAGAATGGCCAGCACCGGCATCACGAACACCGCCTGGAGCTTGAAGCCGAAGGAGAGGGTGATGGCCAGCATGGAGAGGACGGGCCTGTCGTCCAGGGCCCAGTAGATGCTCATGAGAGCCAGGGCCACATATATGCTGTCGCACTGGCCCCAGAGGGCGCCGTTGAGCACCACCGTGGGCAGAAACAGCACCGTGAAGAAAAGGGCAAGGCGCTGAGCCCGGCTGCCGCCCAGCTTCTCCAATATGCCCATGGCGGCCCAGGCCAGCAGCACGTCAAAGAAGATGCTCAGCAGCTTTATCAGGTACAGGTCGCTTGAAGGGAGATAGGAGAACAGGGCCAGAAAATACAGGTAGGGGATGTTGTAGTTGCCCACCGGCTGGCTGAGGGCGGCAAAGCCCCCGTTCTGCCGGAAAAACTCCACCCACTGCTTCAAAAAGTTCTGATAGTCCAGAGTCTCGTAATTCAGACAGAGGGCCCGGAGGGAAAAGGCCAGGGCCAGAAGAGCGGCGGAGAGATATATGGAAAAGTTTCTTTCCAGAACTCCGCTGCGGTATAAAAGCCAGTAGGCGAAGACCGCCTCCAGGCAGAATAAAACAGTCACAAAAAAATCCATGAACGGTACCTCGGAAAAAGGGCGGACGATAAAAAAACAGGCCGGAGATCTCTCCAGCCGAAATTTTGCTCAATTTACAAAAAAAGCCTTGACTTTACAGGGGACAGGATGTTAAAATGGATTGCTCTGTGCCCAGGGAGGGGCATCCTTGCCCACTTTCACTGTGCACAGTATAGCATCATCTGCCTGCAAAATCAACACCGGCTGCACAGAGTTTGACAACGCAACCGGGTGTTTGCAATCTTAATTAAGGAGAGTGCGCCAATGCCTAAAGATGTCCTCTATGGCAAGACTTTGAGAAAAAGCTTTGCCCGCACCCAGGAGATTATGGAGATGCCCAACCTCCTGGAGATCCAGAAGAGCTCATACAAATGGTTCCTCGAGACCGGACTGCGTGAGGTTTTCAGGGATGTTGACTCCGTAACAGACTATTCCGGCAACCTGGAGCTTAGCTTCATAGACTACTCTATGAACGAAAAGCCCAAGTATTCCGAGGAGGAGTGCAAGGCCAGGGACGCCACCTATGCCGCTCCCCTTAAGGTGCGGGTGCGTCTGCGCAACAAGGAGACCGAGGAGATCAAGGAGCAGGAGATATTCATGGGGGACTTCCCCCTGATGACCGACGGGGGAACCTTTGTGATAAACGGCGCCGAGCGTGTCATCGTCTCCCAGATAGTCCGTTCTCCCGGCGTATACTTTGACAAGACCACCGACAAGGCCATGATCAACACCTACGCCTCCACCATCATCCCCTATCACGGGGCCTGGCTGGAGTACGAGACCGACGCCAACGACGTCTTCTCCGTGCGTATAGACAAGAACCGCAAGCTGCCCATCACCTGGTTTTTGAAGGCCATGGGCGCCTACGACGAGAACCGTCCCGCCACCTGGCTCAGCTGCGTGGACGACCCCTATGTGGGCGTCACCACCAATGAGCGGCTGAAAGAGGTCTTCGGCGAGGACGAGCGCATGGTGGTCACCATAGACAAGGACACCACCACAAGCCGGGACGAGTGCCTGCTGGAGATATACCGGAAGCTGCGCCCCGGCGACCCCCCCACCGTAGAGTCCGCCGAGACCCTGCTGGACGGCCTGTTCTTTGACCGCCGCCGCTACGAGATATCCAACGTGGGCCGCTACAAGTTCAACAAGAAGCTGTCCCTCTTCCCCCGTATAGCGGGCTTTGAGCTGGCCCAGCCTGTGGCCGACCCCTTCACCGGCGAGCTTCTGGCTGACGCCGGGGAGATCGTCTCCCGGGACAAGGCCAGGGAGATAGCCGACGCCGGAGTCATCAGCGTGGTGCTGAAGGTGGAGGGCAAGGACGTGCGGGTCTTCTCCAACGGCATGGTGGACATCTCCCGCTATGTGGACTTTGACCCGGCGGAGCTGGGCGTCAAGGAGAAGGTCCGGGGCATAGTCATGAAGCAGCTGTGCCGGCAGTACCAGGGCGAGGCCCTGAAGGCCGCCATAAAGGACAACATCGACGTGCTCATACCCAAGCATATCGTGGTGGACGACATCTTCTCCTCCGTCAACTATCTCAACTGTCTGGCCCACGGCATAGGCGAGCCCGACGACATCGACCATCTGGGCAACCGCCGTGTCCGCTGCGTGGGCGAGCTGCTGCAGAATCAGTTCCGTATAGGCTTCAGCCGTATGGAGCGTGTCATCCGCGAGCGCATGACCCTCCAGGACCTGGACATCGTCACTCCCCAGAGCCTTATAAACATCCGCCCCGTCACCGCCGCCATTAAGGAGTTCTTCGGCTCCTCCCCCCTGAGCCAGTTCATGGACCAGACCAACCCCCTGGCCGAGCTGACCCACAAGCGGCGTATGTCCGCCCTGGGCCCCGGCGGCCTGTCCCGTGAGCGGGCAAGCTTCGACGTGCGCGACGTTCACTACAGCCATTACGGCCGTCTCTGCCCCATAGAGACTCCCGAAGGCCCCAACATCGGCCTTATAAACTATCTGGCCTCCTATGCCAGAGCCAATGAGTACGGCTTCCTTGTGGCCCCCTACCGGAAGGTGGAGAAGGGCACCTGCCGCCTCACCGACCAGGTGGACTACATGACCGCCGACATGGAGGACCAGTACATCGTGGCCCAGGCCTCCGAGCCTGTGGACGAAAACGGCGTGCTCATCAACAAGCGCGTCACCTGCCGCCACCGCAACGATACCATAGAAGTCAACAGGGAAGAGGTCGACTATATCGACGTCAGCCCCAAGATGATGGTGTCCATAGCCACCGCAATGATACCCTTCCTGGAGAACGACGACGCCAACCGCGCCCTGATGGGCGCAAACATGCAGCGCCAGGCCGTTCCCCTAATGACCACCCAGGCCCCCATCGTGGCCACCGGCATCGAGCACAAGTGCGCCGTTGACTCCGGCGTCTGCGTCCTGGCCGAGGGCGACGGCGTGGTCACCCGGGTGGACGCCCAGTATATCACCGTGCGGTATGACGCCGGCGAGACCAAGGACTACAAGCTCATAAAGTTTGCCCGTTCCAACCAGGGCACCTGCATCAACCAGCGCCCCATAGTCAACGCCGGGGACAGGGTCTGCGAGGGCGACGTCCTGGCCGACGGCCCCAGCACCTCTCAGGGCGAGATAGCCCTGGGCAAGAACATCCTGGTGGGCTACATGAACTGGGAAGGCTACAACTACGAAGACGCTATCCTCCTCAACGAGCGCCTGGTCATGGAGGACGTGTTCACCTCCATCCATGTGGAGGAGTACGAGTGCGACGCCCGTGACACCAAGCTGGGCCCCGAGGAGATAACCCGGGACATCCCCGGTGTGGGCGAAGACGCCCTGAAGTACCTGGACGAGCGGGGCATAATCATGGTGGGCGCCGAGGTCACCGCCGGAGACATCCTGGTGGGCAAGGTCACCCCCAAGGGCGAGACCGACCTCACCGCCGAGGAGCGGCTGCTCCGGGCCATATTCGGCGAGAAGGCCAGAGAAGTCCGTGACACCTCCCTGAAGGTGCCCCACGGCGAGAGCGGCATCATCGTGGACGTGAAGGTCTTCACCCGGGAGAACGGGGACGAGATGAACCCCGGCGTCAACCAGGTGGTCCGGGTCTACATCGCCCAGAAGCGCAAGATCTCCGTGGGCGACAAGATGGCCGGCCGCCACGGCAACAAGGGCGTTGTCTCCCGCGTACTGCCCCGGGAGGATATGCCTTACATGCCCGACGGCACTCCCCTGGACATAGTCCTGAACCCCCTGGGCGTGCCCTCCCGTATGAACATCGGCCAGGTGCTGGAAGTCCACCTGGGCTACGCCGCCGAGGCCCTGGGCTGGAAGGTGGCCACCCCGGTCTTTAACGGCGCAAACGAGGCCACCATCCGCGAGACCCTCCGCCAGGCGGGACTGCGGGAGGACGGCAAGAGCGTCATGTATGACGGCCGCACCGGCGAGAAGTTCGACAACGACGTCACCGTTGGCTGGGTCTACTTCCTCAAGCTCCACCACCTGGTGGACGACAAGATACACGCCCGTTCCACCGGCCCCTACAGCCTGGTCACTCAGCAGCCTCTGGGCGGCAAGGCCCAGTTCGGCGGCCAGCGCTTCGGCGAAATGGAAGTCTGGGCCCTGGAGGCTTACGGCGCTGCTTACACCCTCCAGGAGATACTCACCGTCAAGTCCGACGACGTCACCGGCCGTGTGAAGACCTACGAGGCCATAGTCAAGGGCAACAATATACCCCAGCCCGGCGTGCCCGAGTCCTTCAAGGTCCTGGTCAAGGAGCTCCAGTCTTTGTGCCTGGATATCCGCGTGCTGGATGAAAACGGCCAGGAGATAGAGCTGAAGGACGACGATGACGACGATTTCATCCCCGACCTGAAGGACGAGTTCTACCAGTCCGACGACAGTGAGATAGAGTCCGAGGGCTACACCATTGAAGATATCCCTGAGGACGAGTTCGACGCCGATTTTGACGGCGGCATGGATGCCGATGGGGACGCCGGATATGACGGCGGCGACGATTACACCGACGATGAGGAGGATATGTGATGAGCTATACACCCTTTGACGCTATTCAGATAGGTATCGCCTCACCTGAAATGATACTCAGCTGGTCCTACGGCGAAGTGAAAAAGCCGGAGACCATCAACTACCGCACTCTGAAGCCGGAGCGGGACGGCCTGTTCTGCGAGCGCATTTTCGGGCCCACCAAGGACTGGGAGTGCCACTGCGGCAAGTACAAGAAGATCCGCTACAAGGGCAAGATATGCGACCGCTGCGGCGTGGAAGTCACCAAGAGCAAGGTGCGCCGGGA
>DBFSDV010000085.1:0-7381 GCA_048417135.1 Candidatus Limivicinus sp.
TTTTAAATGTTATACTCCAGTGGTAAAGATTCCCCCTGCGGCTGACGCAGGTCTATTTAGAAAGGAAAAAGTGAAATGAAAAAACTGCTAGCCCTGGCTCTTGTCCTCTGCATGGTGTTCTCCCTCTGCGCTTGCAGCGGCTCCACCGGTTCTACCGGCTCCACCGCTACCGAAGCCCCCGCTGAAGAGGAGGCCGTTGTTCAGGATGCGAGCTTCTACGAAGTAACGGAGCCTATCACCATCACTTGGTGGCACGCTCTGGAGGACCAGTATTCCGACCTGGTGACCGAGATCGTGGACGACTTCAACGCCTCCCAGGACCTCATCACCGTCAATGCCGAGTATATCGGCTCTTACAGCGATCTGAATGAGGCTCTCGTCTCTGCCGTGGCCGCCAAGGCCGGCCTGCCCGCCCTGGTGGTGGCCAACACCGACTATGTGGCCCAGTACGGCGCCTCCGGCCTCTATGAGAACCTCGACCCCTACATTGAAGCCACCGGCTACGATGTGGAGGACTTCTCCACCGGTCTGCTGCTCAGCGCCCAGTACGACGGCAAGCAGGTCGCTCTCCCCTTCCTGCACTCCACCCAGGTGGTCTACTACAACAAGACCGTGGCCGATGAACTGGGCCTCACCGTCCCCACCACCATGGATGAATTTGAAGAGTTCATCAAGGCCGGCGCCGAGGCTCTGGGCAACGGCCTGGCCATCCCCGGCTGGGACCAGTGGTATTTCGAGACCCTCTATCTGAACGAGGGCGTTGAAATCATCACCGAAGACAACACCTGCGATCTGGACAGCGAGGCCGCCATCGGCGTCACCAGCATGCTCAAGGGCTGGATAGACAACGGCTATGCCTACTTCACCTCCGCTGCCAGCGACGCTTCCTCCAACATGCGTCAGCAGTTCTATGACGGAAACCTCTTTGCCATAATGCACACCTCCTCCCTGTACAACACCCACGTGGACCAGGCCAACGGCTTTGAAGTCGGCATGGCATGGTATCCCGAGGGCAGCACCGGCGAGAAGAACTCCGAGGTGGGCGGCTGCGTCCTGGGCATCCCCTCCGGCAATGACCAGGCCACCAAGAACGCCGCCTGGGTATTCCTCCAGTACCTCTGCGGCAAGGAAGTCAACATGAAGTGGGCCGAGGGCACCGGCTACCTGCCCACCCGTAACTCCGTTCTCACCACCGAGGAAGGCGTCGCCTTCCTGGAGGCCAAGCCCGCTTTCCAGTGCATCTTTGACAACCTGAACCTGATTAATCCCCGTATCCAGAATGCGGCATGGAGCCAGCTGGCTACCACCTGGAAGAACTACATGGCCAGCATGCTGGTCGAGGGCGAGGATATTGCAACCGCTTCCGCAGACATGACCGTGGAGATCAACGAGATCCTGGCCGACGGCTGAGCCTGCCCTGCATAAACTCACCATATATCACCTCACACTCTGCCCATTAAGGACAGAGTGTGAGGTCTTTAAAAATATTAGATTGGGAGTGCGCTTACTACAGGAGAAACGAAAGGATGCTGATCATGGCAAATACTGAATTAAGCGTAAATAAACCGACCGGGAAGAAGACCCTGATGTCCGCCAGGACAAGGTCCAAATTTGTGGACTTCCTGTTTGTCCTGCCGGCCCTGGTCCTTCTTGCGGTCTTTACATATTATCCGGTGGCAAAGCTGGTGCAGATCAGCCTTACCGACTGGAACCTGCTCAACCCCACCTGGAAATTTGTCGGCCTAAAAAACTGGAAATGGCTCTTCGCCGGGACCGGGGCCAAATACCTCTGGAACTCTTTGAAGGTCACTTTCCTTTACTCTATGGGTGAGATTTTCATCACCATGGTGGGCGGCATAATATTCGCCCTTATCTTCAAGCGCCTTACCTCCGGCTTCAGCGCCATGCGGGCCATAGTCTTTGTGCCCAAGTATGTGGCCATGTCTTCGGCGGCTATGGTCTTCCTGGTCATCCTCAACACCGATTACGGTATCCTCAACTATCTGCTGAGCCTGGTGGGGATAGACAAGATCAACTGGCTGGACAACAAGTCCACGGCGCTGATCTCGGTTTTGTTCTGTACAGGCTGGCGTGTGGTGGGATATGGCATGATGATATATCTGTCGGCCATGATGGGCATCTCCAGCCAGTATTACGAAGCGGCTTCGCTGGACGGTGCCAACAAGACCGTGCAGTTTTTCAAGATCACCCTGCCGCTGCTGTCCCCCACTACCCTGTTCCTTCTGGTCACCACCTTCCTGTCCTCCATGAAGGTCTTCCAGTCCATAGACATCATGACCTCCGGCGGCCCCAACAGAGCCACCGAGGTGTTTGTCTACCAGATATACCAGTACGCCATGGTGGACTTCCGTATGGACAGGGCGGCGACCTCCGCGGTCATGTTCTTTGCCATCCTCCTTATCGTGACGGTGGGAACAATGAAGTATTCCAACAATGTCGTGACTTACGACTCCTGACAGAAGGAGGCTGAGATAATGACTAATACCGCTGCACCCCAGCTCCACGGCAAAAAGAAAAGCCTTGGCTATCATGTCCAGACCGTGGTCGCCGTGCTTATCACCCTGCTGATGCTCTTCCCCCTGTACTGGATGATCGCCACCTCCCTCAAATCCGCCGAGGAAGCTCAGCTCATCATCCCTACGCTCTACCCCCACGGCCTGCATTTTGAAAACTATCTGTATGTGCTCACAAAGGCCAACTTCCTCAAATACTATTGGAACACCATTGTGATGACCATGGGCATCATGGTGTTCCAGGTTGGCACCGGCACCCTGGCGGCTTACGGCTTTGCCTGCGGCCAGTTCAAAGGCCGGGAAGTGCTGTTTTACGTGGTGCTGGGCGCATTGATGATACCCCTTCAGGTCACCTTTATCCCCATATACATCATGTGCGCCAACTGGAACCTGACCGATACCTTCCTGGGCCTTATCCTCCCGGAGGCCGTTTCCGCCTACTACATCTTCATGCTGAGAAACACCTTCATGGCCATTGACCAGAGCTATGTGGATGCGGGCAGGATAGACGGCCTGGGCCGCCTTGGAATAATCAGACACGTGCTGGTGCCCATGAGCAAGGCCTCCATATTCACCGTCACCCTGGTCACCTTCTCCAACGGCTGGAACGCCTACTTCTGGCCCAAGATAATCGCCAGGAACGAAGTCCGCCGGGTGCTCACCGTGGGCCTTGCCCAGCTGAAAAACACCTTTGCAGGCCAGGCCGTGGCCAACTACCACCAGATAATGGCCGGCGCCGTGTTGGCCATCATCCCCCTGGTTGTCCTGTTCATCGTATTCCAGAAGTATATGATGACCGGATATTCCAAGGCCGCCATGAAATAAGTTCCGATTCTCCTATTTTTCCCGGAAACCGGAGCAAGCCTTTAAAGTAAACACTGAGCCAGGTTCCTCCCGGAACCTGGCTCAGTGCCTATTTATATTTCGGGCAAATCTTCAATACTTCGGCTCAAGCGCCGGCACAGGCTCTTTGCTGCGCCTCAATTAAAGCTCTTGGCCATCCAGTTTATCAGAAGCTGGGAGTCGATATTCATACCGCTGGATATGAAGGAAATGGCCTCATTTTCATTCATAGAGCGAATCTTCTCAAAATTGGTGAGCCTGTGGCCATGGCCGGCTGCAGTTTTGTCCTCTTCGCAGCTGCGTCCCTCGATGTAGCCGCAATTATAACACATATGCAGGTCGTACTTCCGATGGCTGTCCACATACATTTCACTTCCGCAGCGGGGGCATTTCATACTGATCTCCTCCTTGATTTGATCAATGGCCTTAAAACTTTGTTTGTTATTTATCTAGCATAGTTAAGATAGCACTTTGTTAATTAAAAGTCAATACTTTTATGTGGATTTTCTATAGTTTTTTGTTTGTCATTTTGTATGAATTTACAGGGAATTAGTGTAAAATATAAAAGGCAGAGGCTGTATCAGCCCTGCCTTTGTGAAATTCTGCTTTAAATTTCTTTATATAATTGTTCTCCAAAACTAGGTATTTCCACTGTAAAGCCCTATATATTATACACAAAATACACCGGGGCGTTTTTGTCTAATATCCCCAAGTCCGCAGCTGCCAGGCTTCGCCCTCATCGCGGGTCAGGACCCAGAGCCACCTGCTGTAGGTACTGTTGGGGTTTAGGCTGCCGTCTCCGCCGCTGCCGTCCACATCGAAGCTGGAGGTGAGCACCGCAGCCTCATCCGCCTGGTACTGCTCCGCCCAGTCCCCGCTCTGCTTTGAGGAGAACTCCTCGTCGTATTCAAGCTCCGTGAGGGTGCAGCCTTTGAACTCCCGGCGGAAGGCGCTCTCCACGGTGTCCATCATCTGTTCTATTTCGGCCTGGGAATACAGGCTGCTCTCCCCTATTATGCGCTGTACCCGGCTCACATCCCCGCCGCCGTTCAGACGCTGGTAAAACATCCCCGCCAGGGCTATGAGTATCAGCAGTATCCAGAGCCGCAGCTTCTTTTGGTCTTTCATGCGTCTCCCTCCTTTCTCCCGATTTTAGCACAGTCCCCGGCCATATTCAAGGTACTGGACAAGCGCCCCGGTATGGGTTAAAATCTGCTTAAGGCTTATTGAAACTACAGTCAAAAGGAGAAGGGTAATGCGCTATATAGAAGTTACTGTGAACACCCCGGCGGAGGAGATAGACCTGCGCTGTCAGCAGATGGCGGACATGGGTGCCGGGGGCTTTGTGATAGAGAACGAGGAGGACTTCCGGGACTTTCTGGAAAACAACCGCCAGTACTGGGACTATGTGGACACTGAGCTGGAGAACAGATTCAAGGGCCTCAGCCGCATCAAGTGCTACCTCAGCGACGACGGCGAGGGCCGGGAGATACTGCGGAAGATAAAGGCCGCCTACGGGGATATCGAGACCTCCTTTGTGGAGGACAGCGACTGGGAGAACAACTGGCGGGAGTACTACAAGCCCATTCCCGTGGGGGAAAAGCTGGTGGTGGTGCCGGAGTGGGAGGAGATACCCCAGGACGGCCGCCTGCCTTTGCGCCTGGACCCGGGCCTCATCTTCGGCACCGGCAGCCACGCCACCACCCGTATGTGCCTGGAGGCTCTGGAGAGGTACTCCGCCCCTGGTGTGAAGGTGCTGGACCTGGGCTGCGGCAGCGGCATACTGGGCATAGGCGCCCTTATCCTGGGCTGTGACAGCTGCTTTGGCGTGGACGTGGACCCCAAGGCCCCGGAGGTGGTGATGTCCAACGCCGCCCTCAACAGCCTGGGACCGGAGCGTATGCAGGTCTGCGCCGGGGATATAATCGCCGACGGCTCCCTGCAAAGGCATCTGGGCGGCGGCTATCAGCTGGTGCTGGCAAACATCGTGGCGGACGTGATTATCCCCCTGTCGGCGGTGGTGCGCCGCTTCATGGCGGAGGGGGGCATATTCATCTGCTCCGGCATCATCGAGCACCGCTGGCCGGAGACGGAGGCGGCGCTGAAGTCCAACGGCTTTGATATTCTGGAGCATCGCTCTGAGGACGAGTGGCACTGCTTCGTCTGCCGCTGACAGAAGCCAAGCGCTTATAGAAACGCGGCAAAAAGCCGACGGGCCGGATGAACCGGTCCGTCGGCTTTGTCATATATTTCAGGGGTTCATGGTGTAGTTGGGAGCTTCCTTGGTGATGTAGATGTCGTGGGGGTGGCTCTCCTTCAATCCGGCGCTGGTGATGCGCACGAACTTGCTGTTGGTGCGCAGCTCCTGGATATTGTGGGCGCCGCAGTAGCCCATGCCGGAGCGCAGGCCGCCCATCATCTGGTAAATGGTGTCGGACACGCTGCCCCGGAAGGGCACACGGCCTTCCACGCCTTCCGGTACCAGCTTCTTGTTGTTGGTCTGGAAGTAGCGGTCCTTGGAGCCCTTCTGCATGGCGCCCAGGCTGCCCATGCCCCGGTAGACCTTGAACTGGCGGCCCTGGTAGACCTCCATGTCTCCGGGGGCCTCCTCGCAGCCTGCCAGCATGGAGCCCATCATGACCACTCTTGCCCCGGCGGCTATGGCCTTGACGATGTCGCCGGAGTACTTGATGCCGCCGTCGGCAATGACGGGGATGCCGTACTTATCGCCCATCTCGGCGCACTGGAGCACGGCGCTGACCTGGGGCACGCCTATGCCGGCCACGATGCGGGTGGTGCAGATGGAGCCGGGGCCTATGCCCACCTTGACGCAGTCGGCTCCGGCCTTGATGAGGGCCTCGGTGGCCTCGGCAGTGGCCACGTTGCCGGCTATCAGCTGGATGTCGGGGAACTTCTCCTTCACCTTTCTCACACAGTTCATGATGTTGGCGGAGTGGCCGTGAGCGCTGTCCAGCACCAGCACGTCCACGCCGGCGTCGATAAGGGCGGAGGTGCGGTCCAGAACGTCGTTGGTGATGCCGATGGCGGCGGCGCACAGCAGGCGGCCGGAGGCGTCCTTGGCGGAGTGGGGGTACTTCAGGACCTTCTCAATGTCCTTGATGGTGATAAGGCCCTTGAGTTTGTAATCCTTGTCCACTATGGGCAGCTTCTCTATGCGGTTTTTCTGGAGAATGGTCTTGGCCTCGTCCAGGGTAGTGCCCTCCAGGCCGGTGATGAGGTTGTCATGGGTCATGACCTCCTCTATGCGGCGGCTCATATCGGTCTCGAACTTCATATCCCTGTTGGTGATGATGCCTATGAGGTGTCCCTCATCGTCCACTATGGGCACGCCGGAAATGCGGAACTTGCCCATCAGGGCGTCGGCATCCCCCAGGGTATGGCCGGAATTGAGGAAAAAGGGGTTGGTGATGACGCCGTTCTCGGAGCGCTTGACCATGTCCACCTGCTCTGCCTGGGTGTCTATGCTCATGTTCTTATGGATAACGCCGATGCCGCCCTCTCTGGCTATGGCTATAGCCATGCGGTACTCGGTAACGGTATCCATGGCGGCGCTCATGACAGGCACATTCAGCTTGATCTTCTTGGTGAGCTGAGTGCACAGGTCCACGTCTGCCGGGAGAACATCGCTCTCCGCCGGGACGAGAAGCACGTCGTCAAAGGTAAGGCCTTCACCTACAAAACGGCTGGAATAAAGTTCGCTGAGACCCATATGATAAAACCCCTTTCAAATTTATAAAATTCTGCGGCAGTCGGGAACTTAGCCTCTGCCGCAGTTTATTTACGATATTTTACCAGATTTTCCGGCAAAGTCAACTGCAAATTCTCCGCCGTTCCAAAAAATCATGTAGGAGTACAATACATATTGGACAGTTAAATAAAAAAGGATGAAGGATAAGGCCTTATCGGTTATAGTTGGAGTTGCAGACAACAACGTAACGAAAGGGGGCCATATCCTTCATGAGTAAGAGTATAACACAGGACAT
>DBFSDV010000086.1:0-22961 GCA_048417135.1 Candidatus Limivicinus sp.
GCCAAGAACGACGGGCTGAAGGAGGCCATAGAGCACGTGCTGAAGCTGAAGGTGGTGGAGCTGAAGACCGACCCGCAGCTGATGGGCGCTCTGGGCGCCGCCGAGTACGCCCGCCAGAAGGGCATGGCCAAAAAGTAAAGACGGCATCCGAAAAAACAACAGACATCCGGGGCAGCCATAAAGGGCCGCCCCGGATTTTGCCGTGCAAAAAAAGTCCGCAGCCAGAGTTTACCATATGTCTATTTACTTTTTTCCGCTTTTTGGGGTATAATCCATATGGCCGGAAAAGGGAAGACCCAGCCGGACCGGCTTACCTTCAACAAAAAACAGGAGGCTTAGTGGCTATGAAACAGTATTTTGAGATAGTGGACGTTATGGCAAGGGAGATACTGGACTCCCGGGGCAACCCCACCGTGGAGGTGGAGGTCACCCTGGACGACGGCACCGTGGGCCGGGCGGCAGTGCCCTCCGGGGCCTCCACCGGCATGTACGAGGCCTGCGAGCTGAGAGACGCCGACAAGAGCCGTTACGGCGGCAAGGGCGTGCAGCTGGCCGTGGAGAACGTCAACGGCGAGATAGCCGAGGCCCTGCTGGGCCTGAACGTGCTGGACCAGACCTCCATAGACAAAATGCTCATCGAGATAGACGGCACGGCCAACAAGACCCGCCTGGGGGCCAACGCCATCCTGGGGGCCTCCCTGGCCTGCGCCAAGGCCGCAGCCGCCGCCACCGGCATGAGCCTCTATAACTATATCGGCGGCGTGAATGCCAAGGTGCTGCCTGTACCCATGATGAACGTGCTCAACGGCGGCGCCCACGCCACCGGCTCCAATGTGGACATCCAGGAGTTCATGATAATGCCTGTGGGGGCCGCGAGCTTCAGCGAAGCCCTGCGCATGTGTGCCGAGGTCTTCCACGCCCTGAAAAAGGTGGTGCCCGCCTCCGGCGTGGGCGACGAGGGCGGCTATGCCCCCAACCTGGACAGCGACGAGGATGCTCTGAAGGCCCTGGTCGCCGCCATGGAGCTGGCGGGCTACAAGCCCGGAGAGGACTTCATGATAGCCATAGACGGGGCCGTGTCCGACTGGTACAACGAGGAGGACAAGTGCTACCACCTGCCCAAGCGGGGCACCGTAATGACATCGGAGCAAATGGTGGACATGTGGGAAAGCTTCGTGAACAAGTACCCCATCATCTCCATTGAGGACGGCATGGGTGAGAACGACTGGGAGGGCTGGCAGCTGATGACCCGCCGTCTGGGCAGCCGCATCCAGATAGTGGGGGACGACCTCTTCGTCACCAATACGGAGAGAATTAAGAAGGGCATCGAGCTGAAGGCCGCAAACTCCGTTCTCATAAAGCTCAACCAGATAGGCACTCTCACCGAGACCCTGGACGCCATACAGATGGCCCACCGGGCGGGCTGGACCGCCGTGGTGTCCCACCGCTCCGGGGAGACCGAGGACACCACCATCGCCGACATCTCCGTGGCCGTGAACGCCGGGCAGATAAAGACCGGTGCCCCCTCCCGCACCGACCGGGTGGCCAAGTACAACCAGCTGCTGCGCATAGAGGAGGAGCTCTTCGACGTACCTCAGTACCTGGGCAAGGACGCCTTCTTCTCCATCCGCTGAGCGGGAGAGAAGGGCCGGTTAGATAAACAAACAGTTAAAAGCTCTCCCAGTCGGAATTTCTCCGGCTGGGAGAGCTTTTAAATTTAAAACATTTTATAGACCACATATAAAGCTGTCAATTAAACAGTTGACCGCTCCCGGAGCATCGGCATTTGAGTTGTGTCCGGCATGTTTTATCCATTGGAGCTCTATCCCGGTCCTCTTGTGCCAGGCTTTGTTGTATCGTATACAAGAGCCGGCCCGATCCAGTTCCCCACAAATAAGCAGTGCAGGACAGCTGATTTTATATGGCAAATTTGCCTCCATGGCCTCAGCCAACATCTTAAAGCCATGTCCGGCCAGCTGCGCATAACGTGTCTTGTCTCCTGTGTAAACCGACATCATTTCATACATCAGCCTTTGCCCATACTCAGAGCTGGCCGTCCCTTTAGCCCCGGATTTAAGCAGCAGCTTCCAGGGGTACAGCCTGTAGAGGGGCTCCATCCTTTTAAGAAACCAGAGCTCAACTCCGGTCACATATTCTCTTTGAAGCGGGGCGGAGTCGATGGAAATAAAACCCTTGAGCTTGCCGGGAAAAAGTTGGCAGTAGGCTTGGCCCACATATCCTCCCATGGATTGTCCGATTACAACGGGATTCTCCAAACCCTCGGCAGCAATTATCTCGTCCAGCCATCTGGCCTTGTCCATTAAAGAGAAACCTAACTCAAAGGGCCAGGATAAAGCATGGCCCGGAGCATCCCACACAAAGATGTTGTACCTGCTCTCAAAGTACTCGATCTGTTTTTCAAAGAGCCTGTGGTCAGCCGTTAACCCCGGGAGAAAAATCAAGCTGAAGCGATCTTCCATTATGCAGTCCGAAACCCAGTAACAAATGTTTCCTAAAGGGGTTTTGAATGTTTTTTCTTGCATAAGTACACCCCATGTCAAAACTTTTTTAATTATTTCAGCTTGCCGTAGATGCACAGGTCGTAGGAGACGCCGTCCTTGGTCACGGCATTTCTCATAAGCCCCTCAGGCACAAAGCCGTTTTTCTCCAGCACCCGCCTGGAGGCGGCGTTGGGCTGAAAGACAAGGCCGGTGATGCGTATGATGTCCAGCTCCCGAAAGGCGATGGGGCATATCTGCCGGACGGCTTCGGTCATGATGCCCTTTGACCAATATCCGGCGGCGAGGAGATAGCCTATCTCCCCGTCCCTGCGGTATACGTCCCCCTTCTGCTCCACGGAGATGGAGCCGGCCAGCTCACCGTCCACAAGAATGGCCCGGAAAACGCCGGCCTTGCCCTCCTGTTCCAGAACCATATCCAGCCACTGTTCTCCGTCTGCCGGAGTGTAGGGGTGGGGGAGCCTGTCGGAGAGATAGCGCCTGTCAATGCCGTCCAGCAGCAGGCTGAGGGCCGGAGCGTCGTCCCTGCCCCATTTTCTAAGCTCAATGTCCATTTGCCTGCCCTCCCTGGGCCTGATGGGAGATGCTGCCGCCGTGGCGCAGGAACATGGTGGTGAAGGTCTCCCGGTGCTTTGCCTCGGTGTAGAGGCCCTCTTTCATCAGGTGTATCTCCTCCTGCTCGCCGGCCAGGTTTTTCCTGGCGGCCTCCAGCAGCTCCTTTGCGTCGTTTCTGGGTATGACCACGACGCCGTCGGCGTCCCCCACCAGGATGTCTCCCGGCATGACCACCTGGCCGCCGCAGACCACCGGCACGTTTATCTCCCCCGGCCCCTCCCGGTAGGGCCCCAGGGGGGTCACCGCCTTGGCAAAGACCGGCAGGGAGCTGGAGCGGATGTCGTCCATGTCCCGCACGGCGCCGTTGACCACGAAGCCGCCCAGGTGCCGCAGCTCGGCGTAGGCCAGCATCATGCCGCCCACCAGGGCCCGGTCGGTGTAGCCCGCCCCGTCGATGACGATGATGTCCCCGGGCTTGGCGTAGTCCAGGGCCATCTGGGCGGCCAGATTGTCACCGGAGGGGACCTTCACGGTGAAGGCCACGCCCAGGAGATTGTGCTTGTTAAAGGGGCGGATGCCCCCGAACATACAGGTCATTTTGCGCACGCAGTCGCCTATGTTGCTGCTGGGTATGCCCTTGAAGGCCTCCACCAGTTCCGCCTCCGGGCGCTGAAAATCCGTAAACATGCGAAAACCAACGGCCATATATGGGCCTCCTTACTCTGAAAACTTGTCTGGCCCGAGTTTAGCAGAGTCTCCGCCCCTTGTCAAATAACGAAGGATTTTCTTAACAGTGGCTGCACTTTCCGGCAGTTTACCTGGAAGACAGGTAGGCCAGCAGCTCCTTTATCCAGGCCGGGCGGGTCTCCCCTTTCAGCAGCAGCTCGCCGTTCACATACTCGGCCACTTCCACAAAGCCGTTGTCATTGTCAAAGAAGCGGGCCTCGTCACAGTAGGGCAGCACCTTGGAGACGGCCTCCCAGCGCCCGGCAAAGCGGCGCTCCACATCCTCGTCCCGTATGGCGTGGCCGCCCCGGCGCACCCTGTTCTCGATGCGCAGCAGGCTCTCCTCCATGGTATCCAGCCCCACATAGTAGAGCCGTACATAATAGCCCTGAGCCTTGGCTTGGGCGGCGGTTATTTCCGTTTTGCGGCCGGACAGGGTGGTCTCCTGGGTAAAGCTGATATCCTTGCTGAGACAGTCCCTTATACGCTCCAGTGCGATTTTCCCGCCCTGTATGGCGCTGCCGCCATTCTGGGCGCTTATTTTATCCACGTCAATAATGATGCCCATATCCGTGGTCTGGGTCTTCAGTACGCCGGTGAGGCTGCTTTTGCCGGTCCCGTTCACCCCGCCGATAATGGTGTATATCTTCACTTTCCCGCCTCCCGCTGTGCTTCAAATGTATGGCAATATTATAGCAGGGCCGGGGCCAAGTGTAAACATTCCGATGGGCCGGAAGAAAAACAAGCCCTGAGCCCGGCTAAGCCTGGTTCAGGGCTTGAAAGCAGCAAGCAATATAAAGCTTTCCCCGCACCCCGTCTCCCCGAATCAAAGCCCAGCATAGCGGGTTTGATTCGGATAAGGAGGAGCAGCGGAATGAGCGCGCTCTGATTTTTTTGCCGTAGGCATAAAAATCGGAGCAAGCGATATGAAGCTTGCTCCGACGCCGTGGTACGCCGTAAGGGATTCGAACCCCTGACCTTCTGGTCCGTAGCCAGACGCTCTATCCAGCTGAGCTAACGGCGCATTTCTTAAAGCCTAGATATATTAGCACAGCCTGGGAAAAATTGCAATACCTTTTTCAAAAAATGTTGGCCCTTACGGCAAAATGTTTCCTGCCCTTACCAGCCCATGATATCGGAGATGGAGTCGCTCACCTCGCCTATGGTCTTGAGGGTGCGGCCCAGGACGGACTTGGGAGTGCGGCTCTTGGCGTGCATGACCATGGCGGCGGTGCCGCCCACGATGAGGCCCATGCCCATACCCACGTAAAAATTCCTCTTGTTCATAACAATTTCCTCCAATTCAAGATTTGGAGACCGGCTTTGTCTCCCTTTTCCCTATTATTATTAGCATAAAATCCATTGATACCCATATGCAAATTGTGGTACAATATTTGGAGAATCGAAATCGGAGGCAAAAGCATGGGCGTAAGGATACTGGCGGTAGGCGATGTGTGCGGCGAGCCGGGCCTCAAGTTTCTTGAGAACAGACTTAAAGATTTCAAAAAGGAAAAGGATATAGATTTCACCGTGGTCAACGGGGAGAACGCCAACGTGGTGGGGGTGACCCCCAAGCAGGCGGACGCCATGTTCCGGGCGGGGGCGGATGTGATAACCCTGGGCAACCACACCTGGACCCGAACGGAGCTGCAGCCCTATCTGGAAGAGCGCAGCAGGATACTCCGCCCGGCAAACTTCGGCCCCCAGTGCCCGGGCCGGGGAATAGCGGTGTTTTCCACAAGCTTCGGGGATGTGTGCGTGCTGAACCTGATGGGCCGCTTCACCCTGGACAGCAATACGGATAATCCCTTCGTCATAGCCGACGGCTACATGGCGGAGATAAAGGAGAAGGTCATCCTGGTGGACTTCCACGCCGAGGGCACCAGCGAGAAGCGGGCCATGGGCTACCTGCTGGACGGCAGGGCCAGCGCCGTGTGGGGCACCCACACCCACGTGCAGACCTCCGACGCCTGCGTGCTGCCCAAGGGCACCGGCTATATAAGCGACCTGGGCATGACCGGGGCGGTGCACTCGGTGCTGGGCATAGATGCGGAGCAGAGCATAGGCAAATTCATGGGCGACCCTCCCCGGCGCTACGAGTCGGCAAAGGGGCCGGCCAAGCTGGAGGGCTGCATATTTGAGATAGACGCCGATACCGGCAGATGTTTGAGAGCGGAGGGGATAAGGCTTACATGAGCAAAATAAGGATACTCCACAGCGCCGACCTGCACCTGGACTCCCCCTTTGAGGGACTGACGGCGGGAAAGGCCGCCATACGCCGGGCCGAGCAGCGGCAGCTGCTAAATGCTCTCAGTGCCCTGGCAAGGGATGAGGAGGCGGACCTGGTGCTGCTCTCCGGCGACCTGCTGGACAGCGGCAATACATACCACGAGACCGGGGAGGAGCTGGTGCGCTGCCTGGGGCAGATAGACGCGCCGGTGTTCATCTCACCCGGCAATCACGACTGGTACTCCCCCAAATGCCCCTATGCCCGGCTGAAGCTGCCGGAGAACGTCCGCGTGTTCACCGAGCCGGAGATAAAGCCGGTGGAGCTGCCGGAGCTGGGCGTCCGGGTCTACGGCGCCGCATTTACCGACAAGCATAGCGGCCCCCTGCTCCGGGGCTTCAGTGCGGAGAGACAGGAGGGCGTGCTGAACATCCTGTGCATCCACGGGGAAATAGGGGCGGCGGACTCCGCCTACGACCCCATCACGGAGCAGGAGCTGAGGGACAGCGGCATGGACTATGTGGCCCTGGGCCATATACATAAGGCCAGCGGCCTGCAGAAAGCCGGGGACACCTGGTATTCCTGGCCCGGCTGCCCGGAGGGCCGGGGCTTTGACGAGACCGGGGAAAAGACCGTGAACATTCTGGAGCTGGGGGACGGGGACTGCAAATTGGAGACGCGCTCCATAGCCCAGCGGCGCTATGAGCTTTTGAAGGTGGACGTCACCGGCTCGGACCCCCTGCTGGCGGTGCACACCCAGCTGCCGGACGAGACCGTGAAGGACGTCTACCGTATAATCCTCACCGGGGAGACGGAGCAGAGCCCGGACCTGAGACAGCTGGATTCGGCCCTGTCGGAGCTTTTTTTCCAGCTGCAGCTGAGGGACGAGACCCGGCTGCGCCGCAGCGTGTGGGAGCGCTCCGGGGACGACACTTTGAGGGGACTGTTCCTGGAGAAACTGAAGAAAAAATACGATGCCGCAAAGACCGAGGAACAGCGCCTGACCATAGAGCAGGCGGCCCGCTGGGGCCTGGCGGCGCTGGACAACCGGGAGGAGGTGGCAAAGCATGAGGATAAATAAGATGACCGCCTCCTTCGGAAAGCTGGAAAACGAGAGCCTCAGCTTCCACCCGGGATTGAATGTGATATATGCCCCCAACGAGAGCGGCAAGTCCACCTGGTGCGCCTTCATAAGGGCCATGCTCTACGGAGTGGACACCACGGAGCGGGCCCGCTCCGGCTACCTGCCGGACAAGCTGCGCTATGCCCCCTGGTCCGGGGCCCCCATGGAGGGCAGCATGGAGCTGAACGCCGGGGGCTGCGACATCACCATCATGCGCAGCACCCGCCAGAAGAGCGCGCCCATGCGGGAGTTCTCCGCCACCTATACCGGCAGCAGCGTGCCGGTGGAGGGGCTCAACGGCGCCAATGCCGGGGAGCAGCTCACCGGGGTGTCCAGGGACGTGTTCCGCCGCAGCGCCTTCATAGGCCAGGGGGCGGTGGCCGTCACCGGCAGCCCGGAGCTGGAAAAGCGCATAAGCTCCATAGTCTCCACCGGGGAGGAGCAGACCTCCTACAGCGAGGCGGACGAGAGGCTGCGCCAGTGGCAGCGCAAGCGCCGGCATAACCGCCGGGGATTGCTGCCGGAGCTGGAGAGCAAAATGGACGAGACCCAGCGCCGCCTGGAGCAGATGCAAGGCTCGGTGCAGGATATAGAAAGCCTGGAAAAGCGCCTGGAGCAGGCGGGGGAGGAGTGCCGCCGCCTGGAACAGCAGGTCACCGACAGCCGCAAGCGCCAGCGCCGGGAGGCTCTGGACCGGCTCGGCGCCGGCCGGGCGGAGACGGAGAGATGCAGCGCCGCCCACGACGCCGCCATGGCGGAGCTGTCGGAGCGGCGGGAGGAGCTGAGAAAGAGCCGTTTCGGCCGACAGGAACTCCGGGAGGCGGAGGAGCAGGTCCGAAAGGATATGGACAGCCTGAAGGAGCTTAAGGCGCAGGCCGCAAAGAAGCCCAGCGCCCTGCTGGCGGTGGTGTTCTTTGTACTGGCCATAGCTGCGGCGGCGCTGTACACCGCCTTTGAAAACTGGCTGATGATAGCCGGGGCCGCGGTATTCTGCGCCGTGGCGGTGTACCTGCTCATGGGCTACAGCAAGGCCCGGCAGGCCGTGAACCGGGCAGTGGAGCAGCGAAGGGAGATCTACGGCAAATACCATGTGGGCGGCTCGTCGGAGCTGAAAGCGGCCCTGGAGGAGTACCGCCGCCTCATCCAGGCGGTGGAAGAGGCGGAGGCGGAGGAGAAGCGCTGCCGCCAGGCCTATGAGAATGCCCGGGAGCAGCAGCGGAGCCTGGAGGAGAGCGCCATGGCGGAGCTGGACTTTGCCGCCGGCAATTCCGAGGCCGCCCGGCTCAGCCGGGAGCTGACCGCCGCCCGGGCCGGAGCCCAGCAGCTGAGCCGGCAGATAGCGGAGATGAACGGCCGCCTGGCCGCCCTGGGCGACCCCCTGGTGCTCTCCAGCTCCCTGAGCAGCATGCGGGAGGAATATGACACCATATCCGAAGAATACGAGGCCATCAGCCTGGCGGTGGACACCCTGAAGGAGGCGGACACGGAGGTACAGAGCCGCTTCTCCCCGGAGCTGGGGAAGCTGGCGGCGGAGTACATGTCCGCCGTCACCGGCGGGCGCTATCTGGACGTGCTCATAAACCGGGACTTCAGCGCCCGCACCCGCACCAGCGGAGACAGCATAGCCCGGGATTCGGAGTATCTCAGCGCCGGGACCCTGGATCTGATGTATCTGGCGGTGCGTCTGGCGGTGTGCCGCCTGGCCCTGCCGGAGGGGGAGAACTGCCCCTTGATAATAGACGACGCTCTGGTGAACCTGGACGAGACCAGGCTGGAGCAGGCCATGGAGCTGCTAAAACAGATAGCCCGGGAGCGGCAGGTGATACTCTTTACCTGCCGGGAGCCGAAGGGAGACAGCCATGACTAAAAGAGAGAGCAACATACTAAAGTGCGTGGCCATCATGCTGATGCTGTTCCATCACCTGTTCATGTATGCAAACTGGCCCGATTTCTATGTTCTCTCCTATGGCCCTCTGTTTTCCACCCCGGACCTGCTGGCGCATTTTGGGAAAATGGGCAATGCCTGCGTATCCATATTCGTTTTTGTCACAGCCTATGGAACTACGGTGAGCTACCGGCACCGGGATATGGAGGATGGGTATGCGCTCATGGAGAAGAGCGCCGGACGACTTATAAAATTACTTGTTAACTTCCAGTTCGTGTATATCATTGCCTTTGCCCTTTGCCCCTTGGGCGGAGCAAACTGGCTGAGTCTGTACAGCCCCAGCCGCCTGGAAAATCTGGCCTTTGCCCTGTTTGACTTTATGGGGCTGAGCTACCTTTTGGATACGCCCACATATAATTCTTCCTGGTGGTACATGTCTGTGGCGATCACCCTTATTTTTCTCCTGCCTTGGGCGATAAAGCTCTTCCGCCGCTATGGGCCGACGGCGCTTCTGGCGGGCACACTGCTGGCATATGAGCTGGACCCCTCGTACGTGCTCATCCACTACCTGCCCTGTGTGTTCACGGGCGTTGCCCTTGGAGAGTGGGAACTGCTGGAGAAGGCCGCAGAGTGGGGGAGAAAGGCCGGAGCCCTGCCGGGAGCCTTGATTGCAACCCTGTCTGGGGCAGCGGCCCTGGGGCTGATGTGGCGGCTGCCTGAAACCGACTGGTATATCAAAGGCTTGAGCGAGGCGGCGATTTGCTGTGGCCTTTCCCTGGCCACTGTCCTTGGACTGGGGAAAATGCCGGGAGTGAACAGGGCTGCGGAATTCGTGGGCAAACACTCCATGAATATGTATTTCATTCATGTGTTCATATTTGAGGTCTGGTTTGAAGAGTTTACCTATTCCTTGAATTACCCTTGGCTGATTTTCCTCTTCCTGTTCACAAGTTCTCTGGCCGCATCCGTTTTAATTGAGAAGGCGAAAAGCCTTGTCCACCCTGAAAGACTGGCGGAAGCCGTGTCCGCCAAACTGTGCGCAGGCCTTAGGTATAGGTCTGCTGTAAGGAACCCTTAGGAGAGACAGCCATGACTAAAAGAGAGAGCAATATACTCAAGTGCGTGGCCATCATGCTGATGCTGTTCCACCACCTGTTCATGTATGCCGACCAGGCGGATTATCCGGCCCTGGTCTACGGGCCGCTGCTGTCCAACCCCTGGCGGCTGGCCTCCCTGGGCCAGCTGAGCAAGCTATGCGTAACGCTGTTCGTGTTCATAACTGCCTACGGCACCGCCAAGAGCTATCTGGCAGATGACATGTCGGAGGACGGCCGCCTGGCGGAGAAGAGCACGCGCCGCTTGGTGAGGCTGCTGGTGAATTTCCAGTTTGTGTATATCATCGCCTTTGTGCTCTGCCCCCTGGGGGGAAAGAGCTGGTTCACCCTCTACAGCCCCAGCAGGCTGGAGAACCTGGCCTTTGCCTTTTTTGACTTCATGGGTCTGAGCTATATCCTCCAGACCCCCTCCTATAATTCGGCCTGGTGGTACATGTCCCTGGCCATAACCCTGGTGCTGCTCCTGCCCTGGCTTATAAAGCTGTGCAGGAAGCTGGGGGCCTATGTGCTGCTGCCGGGGCTGCTGCTGGTGCGCTGGCTGGATGTGGAGTTCGTGCTCTTCCGGTATTTGCTAATAACTCTGCTGGGCATAGTTCTGGCGGAGTACGGCACCGTGGAACGGGTGAAGGCCTGGTATGACAGGGCCATTCTGCCGGTGAAGGCGGGAGTGATGCTGATATGCCTGGGGCTGACGGCGGCGGTGAGCGTGCTGTGGCTGAGGGCCGGGGATGATCTGCTGGATATATATGAGGCCCTGCTCCTGCTGCCGGTGGGCCTGCTGACCCTGCTCATCCCGGCCCGTATACCCTACCTGAACGATGCGGCGGAGTTCGTGGGCAAGCATTCCATGAACATGTTCTTTGTCCACGCCTTCATATATCAGAACTGGTTTTACTCTTTCACCTATTCCCTGAGATATCCGGCGCTCATATACCTGTTCCTGTTTGCAAGCTCCCTGGCCGCCTCGGTGGTGATCGAGCAGCTGAAGAAATGGCTGAAAGTGGGTAAGCTGGCAGAGCAGATATCCGACGGTCTCTGCCGGCTGCTGCCAAGGCAGAGAGAGACGGTGTGAAAGGCCGCCTGGGCAAAAGATACCCGGGGCGCCGCTGCGGCGGCGCCCCGGGTATCTTTGATACGGCAGGGGTTTTCAGTCGATATGGATTATCTTTTGGCACAGGTCCTGGGCCGTGACGTTCACATTGTGGTAGCGCTCCCGCTTTTCGGTGACGCCGCCCATGCTGATGGCCTGGGTGGGGCAGTACTGCAGGCAGCTGAGGCAGCCTATACAGTTGGTGCCGAAGCTGGGCTTGCCGCCCAGCAGAGTAATGTTGCCCCGGGGGCAGAGCTTCTCGCACTGGCCGCAGCCGGTGCAGTCGTCGCTGGCCCTGAACTTGGCGGCCTTCTTGCCGGAGAGCTTGGGCATCATGGAGGCCTCAAAGGCGTTGACGGGGTTGGAGCGGGGAGCTCCGCTCCTGCGGTGGACGTGGTAGATGTCATCGGCGATCTTGGCGGCCAGCTTCTCGGAGCGCTCCTGGGCCTTTTGGGCGTCCATGGGTGGCATCATCATGTTGTGGGGGAAGAGCCAGATGCAGGAGCACTGATGGCTGATGCCGGCCCAGTAGTCCAGAGGCACTATGCTGTTGATTATGCTCAGGCCTATGCCGGGGTAGCCGGCGTAGCTGACGATGCCAAAGGTGTAGGCGGAGGGGGAGACCTTTATCTGTCTCACATAGTCCTCCACGCCGGCGGGCATGCCCCCGGCGTAGCAGGGGAAGACAAAGCCCACCTTCTTGGCCTCCCGCACATCGGTGACGGCAGGGGCTGAGCGCATCATTACGATGTCCGTATCCCCCAGGCGCTTGGCTATGTTCTTGGAGATATCCAGGCAGTTGCCGCTGCCGGAATAACAGAAGATGACGTTTTTGCTCATGGCGGTTCCTCCGTAAATAAATAATGTTTCCGGACCCGGGCAGCCCGGCTCAAAGCTCAAAGATGGAATCGTCGTTCTCCACCCAGTCGCTGACGGGGATGGTGCGGTATTCTGTGGGGCTGATGCGGATGACCACCCGGTCGATACCGGCGTTGATTATCTGCCGCTTGCACATGGAGCAGCTCATGGCATCGGGCAGCAGCTCATTGGTGCGGGCGTCCCGGCCCACCAGGTAGATAGTGGCGCCTATCATGTCCCGGCGTGAGGCGGAGATGATGGCGTTGGCCTCGGCGTGGACGGAGCGGCAGAGCTCATAGCGCTCCCCGGAGGGTATCTTCAGACTTTCCCTGGTGCAGTGGCCAAGGTCGGAGCAGTTGCGGCGGCCTCTGGGGGCTCCGTTGTAGCCGGTGGAGATTATCTCGTCGTTGCGCACTATGATGGCGCCGTACTTCCTGCGCAGGCAGGTGGAGCGCTCAAGCACCGAGTCGGCAATGTCCAAGTAATAATTCTGCTTGCTGGTTCTGCTGTCCATGCTGCTACCTCCGGAGTTCAGATATTTATACAAAAAGATTATAACTCAGCCTTTCTCTCCCAGTCAAGGCAAAGAAAAACATTAAGTATTTTTGAGTAGCTTTTTTAAGGGGAACATGGTATATTACAGGCATGAACAGAAACTATCAAAAAGAATTGGACAGGCTTATCCAGAAGCTGGGGAAGAAAAGGCCCCGGCTGCTGCTCCACGGCTGCTGCGGCCCCTGCTCCAGCTCCGTGCTGGAATACCTGACGGAATATTTTGATGTGACGCTGCTGTGGTATAACCCCAACATCTACCCTCAGCAGGAGTTTGACCGGCGCTTCAAGGCTCTGGTGAAGCTCATTGAGGACATGGGCCTGGCGGACAGGGTGGATGTCCTGGCCGAGCCTTGGAAGAGCGAAGACTATTACCGCAGCATCCGGGGCCTGGAGCAGGAGCCGGAGGGGGGAGCGCGCTGCACGGAGTGCTTCCGCCTGCGCCTGAGGGAGACGGCCAGACTGGCCAAGCACTACGGCTATGACTATTTCTGCTCCACTCTCACCCTCTCCCGCCACAAGGATGCGGTGCGGATAAACGCTCTGGGGGAGGAGCTGGGGAGGATGGCCGGAGTGGCCTGGCTGCCCTCGGACTTCAAGAAGCGGGACAGGGAGAACCGCTCCCTGGAACTGTGCGAGAAGTACGGGGTCTACCGGCAGCTCTACTGCGGCTGCGAGTTTTCCCTCCACCGCCGCCGGGAAGTGGCGGAGGAGCGGGCCGCGGAGGCGGAGAAAGAGGAACGGCGAAGCATCTCTCCGGGACGGAGCCCGGAGGCTTAGACATAGTTTGTCCGTAAGAATGACAGGGAGGTACGTGCCATGAAAGTGAGAAAAGCCATAATCCCCGCCGCCGGGCTGGGGACAAGACTGCTGCCCAACACCAAGAGCATACCCAAGGAGATGCTGCCCCTGGTGGATAAGCCGGTGCTCCAGTACATCGTGGAGGAAGCGGTGTCCGCCGGGGTGGAGGAGATACTCATAATCACCAACCGGGGCAAGTCCCCCATAGAGGACTATTTCGACTATGCCCCGGATTTGGAGAGCCGCCTGCTCTCCGACGGCAAGGAGAAAGAGGCAAGGGTGATCCGGGAAGTGGCGGACATGGCGGACGTGTACTTCGTGCGCCAGAAGGAGACCAAGGGCCTGGGCCACGCGGTGTGGCGGGCCAAGAGCTTTGTGGGCAACGAGCCCTTTGCCGTGCTGCTGGGAGACGATATCATGCTCAGCGAGACCCCGGTGCTCAAGCAGCTGGTGGATGCGGCGGAGAAATACAGCTGCAGTGCCATAGCCGTCCGGGAGTTCCCCGGGGAGGAGATATGCAAGTATTCCTCGGTGAAGCTGGTGGAGCAGCTGTCGGAGCGGGTCTACCGGATAGGGGACATGAACGAGAAGCCCACCATGGCCGAGCGGCTCTCCAACTACGCCATCATGGGCCGCTATGTGCTCACCCCCGCCATCTTCGATATCCTGGAGCACACCGCCCCCGGCCGCAACAACGAGATACAGCTCACCGACGGTATGCGCCGGCTGTGCCATGAGGAGTCCATGTGCGCCGTGGACTTTGAGGGCAAGCGCTACGACACCGGAAATCTCAAGGGCTATCTGGAGTCCATCATAGACTTTGCCCTGAAGAACGAGGAGGCCGGGGATTGGCTGCGCCAGTTCATCATAGAAAAGGCGGAGCAGCTGAAGGGCTGAAAGCCCCGGGGACGTTGACAAAAATATGTAAAAGTGCTACTATTTATTCACAAGTCAAGAGGGGTGCTGGGTAGGCCCGGCTGAGACGAGATAAACATGAATCTCGAGACCCGTGAACCTGATCCGGATAATGCCGGCGTAGGAAACAGAGAGTGAAGCTTTGCCGCAGGTTCAGAAATTGAGCCTGCGGTTTTTCTTTCTGCTTCCAAACAATTTCGATTGGAGGAAAAGAAAATGAAAACCGATTCCCGCATGAAGCTCCGCGCCCTCACCGAGGGGGCCGTCCTGGTGGCCCTGGCCCAGATCCTGGGCTACATCAAACTCTATGAGCTGCCCAACGGCGGCTCCGTGTGCCTGTCCATGCTGCCCATCTTCATCTACTGCTCCCGCTTGGGCTTCGGCCGGGGGCTGCTGGCCAGCTTCGCCTTCAGCCTTCTCCAGCTGCTGCTGGACGGGGCCTATGCCTGGGGCTGGCAGTCCATGCTGGGGGACTATATAGTGGCCTTCACCGTGCTGGGCGTGGCGGGACTGTTCTACAAGAATAAGAACGGCTTTTTCATCGGCACCGTGGCCGGCTGCGTGGCCCGCTTCCTGGTGGCCTGGTACGTGGGCGCCGTGGTCTGGGCCGAGTACATGCCGGACACCTTCTTCGGCATGACCATGACCAGCCCCTGGTTCTACTCCACTTTGTATAACGGCAGCTACATGGTGCTGGACCTGCTGCTGTGCCTGGTGGTGGGCGCCCTGCTGTGGAAGCCCCTGGGCAAGTACATCCGGGGCGAGGACCTGAGACAGGCCTGAAAGGGCCGCAGAGCCGCTCCGCGGCAAAGTTTTTGTTGACAAGATGTAATAATTTAGTATATAATGACCACCCGACGGCATGTACCGTCGGGTGGTCCTTTGACCTTAAAAATGTCAACTACTTCGGCCCGGGCTCCGGCCCCGCCGATGTTGAGTATCAACCTGAAAGGAGTGCACAGAAATGCTTCGTACCTACCAGCCCAAGAAGCTCCAGCGCAAGAAAGAGCACGGCTTCCGCAAGAGAATGAAGACCGCCAACGGCCGCAAGGTCTTGGCCCGCCGCAGAGCCAAAGGCAGAGCAAAGCTCAGCTACTGATCTCCGCCGGTGAGCAGGTTTAAGGAAAATATTTTTAGGGCGGAGAGATCCGCCCTTTAGGTGTTTCCGGAAATTTACGCAGCGAGAGGTGGAACGGTGGATATGCGGTGTACCCTAAAAAAGAACAGCGATTTCCGCCGTCTGTACTCCAAGGGAAAAAGCGCGGTGAATCCCTATGTGGTGGTGTACTGCCGCCGCAACCGGGAGAAGATGAATCGGCTGGGCTATACGGTGTCCACCAAGCTGGGCCACGCCGTGGTGCGCAACCGGGTGCGCCGCCGCCTGAGGGAGATATACCGGCTCAACGCCCACCGCTTCAGGACCGGCTATGACATAGTCATAGTGGCCAGGATGCGCTGTGTGGGAGCGGAGTATAAGAAGCTGGAGGCCGCCGTTATGGAGGCCTGCAAAAAGCTGGAGCTTTTGGAGGAGCAGCCGTGAAGAAGCTGCTGCTCCTGCTCATCCGCTTTTACCGGCGGAATATCTCGCCTCTGCGCCCTCCCTGCTGCAGATTTATGCCCACCTGCTCCCAGTATGCCCTGGAGGCCATAGAAAAGTACGGCGCCCTTAAAGGCGGCTGGCTGGCCCTCCGGCGCATCTGCTGCTGCCACCCCTTTTACCGGGGCAAGCGCGGCTTCTACGACCCCGTCCCCTGAGGGGGGACAAGCCTGATTTTTAATTGTACAAGGAGTTACCAATGGGCGAACTTATTTGCAAGATCTTTTCCTGGCCGCTGATAAAGTTCTATGAATTTACCGGTAACTACGGTGTGTCCATAATTCTCTTTGCCTTCATGGTCAACCTGATAATGACTCCCTTCATGGCCAAGAGCAAGAAGAGCATGATGCGTTCCACCCGTCTCACCCCCAAGATCCAAGAGCTGCAGCGCCGCCACGAGGGCAACCCCCAGAAGCTGAACCAGGAGATGCAGAAGCTGTACAAGGAAGAGGGGGTCAACCCCATGTCCGGCTGCCTCTGGTCTCTCATCCCCTTCCCCATACTGATAGCGCTCTACAGCGTTATCCGCCAGCCCCTGACCCGCATGATGTTCGTGGCCGAGGATGTGGTCACCACATTGCAGGACTACTTTGTGACCCAGGGTTGGTATACCATACCCACCAAGACCGACGCCTACTATGAGATCAAACTGGCGAATATAGCCCACCAGCACTGGGACGAGATACAGACCGCCCTGGCCGGCAAGATAGACGGCCTGATGAACATCGACTTCAGCTTCCTGGGCCTGAACATGGGTCAGCAGCCGGAGTGGAACTTCTTCATGCACACCGACTGGAGCGACAGCAGCGTCTGGCTGCCCGCCCTGGGCCTGTTCCTCATCCCCCTTATCTCCGCCTTCCTGTCCTGGGCCTCCATGAAGATCAGCAACATGACCAATCCCCAGCAGGACAATCCCCAGACCCAGGCCTCCATGAAGAGCATGACCATCATGATGCCCCTCATGAGCGTGTGGATCTGCTTTGTCATGCCTGCCGCCATGGGCGTCTACTGGATAGCCAACTCCGTCTTCGGCATGGCCAGGGACTTCATCCTCACCAAGGTATTCAGAAAGCAGCTGGATAGGGAGGACGCCGTCCGGGCCGCCCAGCGCAGCGAGCGGGAGAAGGAGCTGGAGGCCAAGCGCCTGGAGACCGAGCGCCTCAAGGCCGAAGGCAAGACCGGCATAAACGCCAACACCAGCAAAAAGAAGATCCAGGCCGGCGAGAAGCAGAAGGCCGACGAGCGCAAGGCCGCCCTGGAGCGGGCCGAGCGCGCCGCCCGCCGGGAGCGCCTGGGCATAAAGGAGCACGAGAAGCCCGCCTCCCAGGTGGGTGACCGGCGCTATGCCAGGGGCCGCGCCTATGTGCCCGACCGCTTCACCAATCCGGAGATGGCCGAGGAGGCCACCGCCCTGGCCGCCGCCGAGAGCGAGGATGCCCCCTCCATAGACGAGAGCGTGGAGGCTGAGGAGGTCCTCAGCGCCGTTCAGGAGAGCGACGCTGCCGCCGAAGAGAGCGTCGGGGAAGAGAACCTGAAGGAAAACCTTGACTGATAATTGGAGATTTTGATACTATGATAAAAACTTTGGAAAAGTCCGCCCGCACTGAGGACGAGGCCATAGCTCTGGCCCTCAGCGAGCTGGGGCTGGACAGAGACGAGGTCTCCGTAGAAATACTGGAGCGGGCCAAGTCCGGCTTCCTGGGCATAGGCGCCGCCCCTGCGGTGATCCGTGTCAGCTATGAGGTGGCGGATGAGCCGCCGGTGAAGGAGCCGAAAAAGCCCGTGAAGGCGGTGCCCAAGGCGGCTGCCGAGCCCGCCGAAGCCGCTGCCGTCCCGGCCGACGAGCCGGCGGAGTACGCCCAGATACGGCAGTTCCTCACCGGGCTGCTGGAGCGCATGGGCGTGAAGGCCCAGATGGAGTTCAGCCCCCGGGATAACGGCGGGGTGAACGTGAGCCTGTCCGGCAACGGCATGGGGGCCATAATCGGCCGCCGGGGCGAAACTCTGGACGCCATACAGCATCTGACAAACTATGTGGTAAACCGCGGCAGCGAGAAGCATATGCATATCAGTGTGGACGCCGAGTGCTACCGCAGCAAGAGGGAGGAATCCCTCACCCGCCTGGCGGAGAAGATGGCGGAGAAGGCCATAAAGTACAAGCGCAGCATGGCCCTGGAGCCCATGAATTCCTATGAGCGCCACGTCATCCACACCGCCCTTCAGAACTACAAGGGCGTGACCACCAGCTCCACCGGCGTTGAGCCCAACCGCCGGGTGGTGGTTTCCTACGTGAAGCCGGAGCAGCCGGATAATAAACCCAAGAGCCGTGAATGGGCCTGATAAGTTTATGGAGGAGATAAACATGCTTTTTGAAACCGTAAAGCAGAACCTGGCACAGCAGTTCGAGATCGACCCTGAGACCATCACCATGGAGACCAATCTGGTGGACGACCTGGGAGCCGACTCCCTGGACGTGGTGGAGCTCATCATGTCCCTGGAAGACAGCTTCGGCATCACCATCAGCGACGACGAGGCGGTAAAGCTCAGCACCGTGGGCGCCATCGTAGAGTACCTGGAGCGGCTCCGCTAAAGCATAGGAGCAGCGTCGGAGCAGTGTCGGAGCAAAGTCCGCTTGGCTCCGTTTCCGATAAAAGGCCATGCCTTTTCCCGAAAACTGCGCTCGCTCCCTTGCTCCTCCTTCCCAAACCGGAGGGCGGCGCGCCGCCCTCCGGCTTGGGGAACGCGGGGATAATACAAAGTCCATATCTTTTACGGCGGCGGGACTCATCCGGAGTCCCGCCGCCGTATTCTGTCCTCCCTTCCGCAACCGGCCGAAAGAGCGCAAAAAGAAAGCGCCGCCAAGGGCGACGCTTTCGATAAGTCCGGTATAAAGTTTAGCGCTTGCTGAACTGAGGAGCGCGGCGTGCAGCCTTGAGGCCGTATTTTTTGCGAACCCCAGACGGCTTTGCCGTCTGAGCTGATTATTTGAATTTATCGGCGCACAGCGCCGTCCCGTCTTCGACGGGTCCCGAAAGAGCGCAAAAAGAAAGCGCCGCCAAGAGGCGACGCTTTCGATAAGTCCGGTGTACAGTTTAGCGCTTGCTGAACTGGGGAGCGCGGCGTGCAGCCTTGAGGCCGTACTAAACTCCTTTGAGCGCCGATTTTCCTTGGTATTCCGGGCTTTTCCGGCTTTTCAATGTTCAGTTGTCCTATTCCTTAACCAAGGAAAATGGTGCATTTTCAATCAGCATCCCGCCAGTTAAAGCGCGCTGTTCACTACCTCGAACAACTCCTCTGGCTTATTATATTTCACCTTTGCGTAAATGTCCATAGTTGTTTTGCTGTTTTCATGTCCTGCAAGGTACTGAACTGTCTTGGGATCAACGCCTGCATAAAGAAGGTTCGTGATGTAAGTGTGCCGTAACAGGTGTGGGGTAACATCAAAATCCAGCGTATATTGGATATTGGGATTGTTCTTCTGTGTCATACCCAGCGTTGGCTCCACTGTGTATTTGATGCTCTGCCCATTCACATACTTATAGTAATTGCGGGGTTTGGTGGACCGGACGACTACATACTGCCACACCCGTTGAAACTGCGATGCAGCTAAAGGCTGTCCTTCGCTGTCCGCAATCACATAGTCTGATCTGGAGACTGCCTTGGCTTCCCGCAGGCAATCAACCAAACACTTGGGGATTGGAATATCTCTTTTTGCCGCCTTAGTCTTTAGCACCGTAGAAACCACGGGCCTGTTATGCTCTGTGCGCCATGCCCGCCTCACCGAGATATAAGGCGTAGACTCGTCCAGAAATACACAGTCCCATTGCAGTGCAAGGATTTCTTCCCGGCGTAGGCCCGAATACAGGCCGAGCATAATAAACAGATAAGGTGGAAGTCCCCGGACCGTATCCAGAAGCACCTCTACCTGCTGGTCTGTCAGTGCATCCTTCTTTTTCGCTGGCTTTCCGCCCTTTCCCGATATTCCTACACAGGGGTTATACTCAAGTATTTGGCTGCGCTCCGCCGAGTAGAAAATACACTTGAGAAGCATATTCACCGTACTGTATAACCCCTCCGATTTATTCGACAGCGGCACAAGTGCCAGTCGAATATCATCAGCCGTCACTTCCTCCATATACATCTCTCCCAAAGGTTTGATGATGTAATTCTTCATGTCGGTGGTATATCCCTTCAATGTAGCCGTAGATACCTTTGCTGATTGCATCAGCAGCCACTTCTCGCAATACTCAGCCACCGTCGGATGCTGCCGGCGAAAGATAATCTCCTCTACCTCGCGCCGCGCCTCTAATTGCTTTTCATACAATTCCTCGCAGGTGGCAGCATACAAGCTCACCTGCTTGCCATCCGCATCCAGAATCCGGGTTCTGTAATATGGGATTCCTTTTCTCATAACAGTTCCGTACTGCGGAACCTCCGTTTTTTTCTTAGCCATCTTTGACCTTCCTTTCTTGATTACGTGCAGTTTCCGTATCTACACTCTCTTTTTATCAGAAAGTCCAAATTTAATCAAAGATACGGCCTATGTAAAACAAAGAGCGAGACATCCTTGCCTCGCTCCTGCTCCATTTCCTATTTTATTGTTTCGCCTTATGCTCGTACAGCATCCCATTGAGCAAATGCATTGCCCATCGTTCTGACCAGCTCATCCGGTCTGTTGTATTTGACCTTTGCGTAGATGTCCATGGTAATTTTGCTGCTTTCATGGCCTGCCAGATATTGAACCGTTTTGGGGTCTACCGATGAATGAATAAGATTCGTGATGTAGGTGTGCCGCAGCTGATGCGGTGTAACCTCGAAGTCCAAGCTGTAAACCACATGGCCGTTGTTTCGGGCCTTTTCTCCAAGCTCCGGGTAAAGCATATACTTCACATATTTTCCGTCCACCAGTTTGCGGGCCATTCTCGGTTTCGCGGTTCGCGTCACAATATACTGCCACAGCCGCTTAAACTGCGTATAAGACAGAGGTTCTCCATCCCGGTTTGCGACCACATACTCCGAAGTCGAATTTGCTTTTGCTTCTTTCAGACATTCTGCCAAGCAGGTCGGAAGGGGGATATTTCTCTCCGCAGCCTTTGTCTTTAATTCGTCGAGAATCACCGGCCTGTTATTTTCAGTATGCCATGCCCGCCGCACTGCTAAGTAAGGGAAGTCTCCATCCAGATAAACCGCATCCCATTTCAAGGCAAGTATTTCTTCACGTCTCAAGCCTGCGTACAGGCCAAGCATAACAAATACATAAGGGGGAAGTCCCTGTACGGTATCCAATAAGCGCGCGGCCTGATCGTCTGTCAGTGCCGCTTTATCTTTCTGCGGAACGCCGCCACCTTTTGTCGTAAGATAAATCGTCGGGTTATCATCAATGATTCGGCTTTCCTTTGCTGCACGAAAAATAGATTTATACAGAATCACGACTGACTTATATACCGATGCGGATTTTTTTGAGACAGGGACAAGCGCAAGCTGAATATCATCCAGGCTAACCTCTCCCATCCGCTTATCTCCCAATTCCGCAATGATGTGCCGCCTGACCTTTGAGGTGTAATCCGTCAAAGTAGTTGCCCGTACATGGACAGACTGCATCAGCAGCCATTTCTCACAGTATTCTGCAACCGTGGGCGATTTCCGATGGAATGTGGCGTTGTTGATCTGCTCCAACGCATTTGTTTCCTTATTATAAAGTTCTTCGGGCGTTCTTGCATAAAGGGCTACGAGCTTCCCATCTGCATCTTCAATCCTTGTTCTGTAATACTCAATACCATTGAGCATCACTGTACCGTATTCTGGAATCATCATTTTTCTTTTTGCCAATTCCGTCACCTCCAAAAAATAATCTCCAGCGCTGTATCTTTGTTTTATCAAACTTCTTCAATTCCAGCAAGGATACGGATTGGCTCATGCTTTGGCGTTCCGGGGCTTGCGGTAAGTTGCGCTCTTTTCCATAGGTTTTGCCCGGTGTGTGCATTTTGCGATATACTCCTGAAGGCCCATATCAGTAAAATATACACAACCGTTCTGCACATACTGAACATAAGAAATCAAGCCGTTGTTACGGGCTGCATCTAAGGTCGTAATACTGATCCCCAAGATTTTGGCAGCTTCTTTTCGTGTAATCAGTTTTTCCATAAATCATATTCCCTCCATTCTGTCAAGGTTGTCATCGTGCTTTCAAAATCACATGAATGCACTGGCAGCCGAAACTGCCAGTGCATGGTATCTAACTTTGAAAAGAAAACTGCATCTGAATACTGAGCTGTTGTTTACAACAAATGGACGCAGCTCTCTTGAATTTTAGTTTTGCTTTCGCCACATTTGCCACGCATCCCTGACGATGGGGACATTCCTGATCTCCGCTGGCGCGGCTGTCATAACTCCGCAGCGTCGTTTTATTCGTGCGCCGCAGGGTTCCGCCTCAAGTCCGTGGGCGGGTGTGAACAAGTATCTTTAAGCCCCCATGGAGTCCTCGCGCCCGAAGTGCCACCTCCGGGTCTCAGGCTGGCGTTGATCGCTGGGAACAGCCTTGTTTATCACCTCCTTGGGCTGTCCATCTTGGCGGCGCGCCTGATTCGCTCGTACATGGGTTATGTACCAGAAATGCCGTCTATTCGATTGTCAAAGTACATCGAAGGGGAGAAACTTGTCCTTCTTATTAACACTGACAAAAAGAGTGAAAAACAGGCGCTTCAAATGAAACTTTATCAAAAATATTTTGCTAACTGTTTCAACCCACGCCGGATGCTGTCACGAACACGGCTCGGATCTACGCCTTCGGCTCTGGCAATCTCATTTACGCTCATCCCCAGATAGTACCGGGCGTAAATTCTCCTTGCCTGTTTCTTCGGCAAAGCCATCACGGCGGAGTAAATCTGCTCGCGCAGCTGCTTTTCCTCCAGAAGCATCTCCGGCGTCTCCAGCTTTCGCAGGACCGCATTTTCAATTCCATTCTCACAGTCCAGGGAGTACTGCGCCTTATAGCGATA
>DBFSDV010000087.1:0-14822 GCA_048417135.1 Candidatus Limivicinus sp.
TTCGCCCTTACACTCCTAGACACAACGGCAAGGTGGAGCGCAGTCATCGTGAGGATCAGAAACGCTTTTACTTCTGCCATAGTTTTTATTCTCTGGACGACTTTTCCAAGCAGCTCGCTGTTTACAACCGCCGCTCCAACAACCTCCCTATGAGACCTTTGCACTGGCTTTCTCCTTCTGAGTTCGTTGTTCAATATGTTTGACAATCCTACAAAACCGAGCAAACTCTCTGGGTAAGTAAGCCCTGGAAACTGTCCATGGCAATAATCTATACCGGAACGCACTGATGGCCTCCTCAGGAAGTTCCTACACTCCGGTATTAGCACATATGCGGCGCCAGGACAGTTTCGGCGGCCATTACATAGCGGAAATTATCGGCTCGTTATATTTAACGGCAGGGTCATTCGGTTTAAGCTCTTTGGCCAAGCCATGGTATTTCTTTGCCATCTCCTTCTCCCCCAGCCAGAAATAGCAGACGCTGAGCTGCACATAGGGGATATAGTCATAGCAGTCCCGGTTTATGAAGGCGCCGCCCCGGGTGGTCGGCACCTGGGCCGCCGCCGTCTCATACCAGAAGGCCGCCGCTCTATAGTTCTTCTTCTCCATAAAAAGCCTGCCTATCTCGCAGCAGCTCTCCGCTCGTGGGCTATCCTCCGCCAACCCCTTCAGCAGGGCCTGCATGGCCTCCCCGGGCCTGCCCAGCAGCTCATAGCACAGGGCTTCCATCCTTTCCGCCTCCAGGCGGTTTTCCAGCCACGAGTCCGGCATGGCCAGGAATTTCTCGAACTCCTCTATGGCCCGGGCATAGCTCTTATGGTAGAACAGCTCCCGCGCATAATAAAAGCGCTCCCTGGGCTCCATTTCCAGCCCTGCCGCCAGCCGCTTTTCATATATGTGCAAATTTCTGTCCGGGTCCCCGGGCTTTATTTTTCTGTGCTCCACCACCACCTGGCTGCGCAGTATCTTCCCCCTGGGGGCGATGGCCTCGTGCACCGCTCCCTTCCAGTATAGGCCGGACCCGTTTTTTATAAGTCGCTCCCGCTCATAGGAGAAGCCGGGCCTGCCCCCTTCGTCAAAGGCCACATCGTAGGGCATCATCACCACAGTGACCCGGGGGTCCAGGCTCTCTTTCAGCTCCAGCAGGGCCCGCAGGCTGCTCTCCGGCAGCACATCGTCGGCGTCCAGCCACATGAGATAGTCCATGGTCCCCTTGAAAAAGGCAAAATTCCTGGCGGCGGCAAAGTCGTCGCACCACTCAAAGTCATAGAGCTTATCGGTATATTCCGCCGCTATCTCCTTTGTTCGGTCCCGGGAGCCGGTGTCTACGATGACTATCTCATCCACCGCGTCCCGCACGCTGTCAAGGCAGCGGGCCAGGACTTCCTCCTCATTGCGTACAATCATACACAGGCTGATGCTGGCCATATTGGTACACTCCTCCTTTTCCACGCGGGCCTACAGGCTAAGCATTATTCATTTTTATCTGAATAAAAAACATAGTAACCTCTAACCCTTGGAACCGCAGCCCTAGCGTTGGTCGCTGATCGTGGCGCTGCTGTTGCTCTCTTCCAGGGTGGTGAGGGGGTCGTAGGGGGCTCCGCTGGCGGTTCCGGAGAGCAGGGCGATGTCCACCGCATTCTCCGGTATGCCCCAGGAGTTGCCGGAGAACAGGAACAGCGCCCCGTCCACCACATAGCCCCGGGTGTTGAAGGCCACGTTATATATGATATAGCCGCTGGAGCCGGGGTTGAGATAGCCGGGCTGGCGTAGGGAGTAAAAGATATTGTTGCGCACCAGCACATCGCTGCTGTTCCCCTGGGTCACGAAGCCCCGGTTCACCACCCAGGTGGAGGAGTCCCCCGACTGCTCCGGGCCGTAGACTATGCAGTTCAATATGCGGTCCCCGGCGCCGGAGGTCTGGATGAACTCCACGGGATAAGGGGCGTCGCTGGTGAGGGTAAGACTGTCCAGAGTGTCGTTATCCCCGCTGAGGAGGAAGGGCACCACCGCCGCCCGGAGCTGGATAAGCGTCCCCGCCCGCCCCCTGATGGTGAGCCCCGGCGTGCTCACATTCAGCTGTTGGGTGATCGGATATGTGCCGGGCAGGACGTTTATGACCCCGTTGGGCAGGGCCTGGTCCAGGGCCTCCCGGATCGTCTGAAAGGGCGAGGCCTGGCTGCCGTCTCCCCCCGGGGCCGCACCCGCCTGGACATAGAGGTTATAGGGGTCGGCCTCTATGCTGCCGGTGGCCCCGGTGGCTCCCGTGGCTCCATCCGCCCCGTCGGCTCCGGCAGGCCCGGTTGGCCCCGTGGGACCTGTTGCTCCGGTGGGTCCCATGGGTCCGGCAGCTCCTGCAGTCCCCGCAGCTCCGGCGGGCCCGGTGGGTCCGGTGGCACCGGTGAGGCCGGTTGGGCCCGTGGGGCCGACAGCTCCCCGGGCTCCGGCAACACCTGTGGCTCCCGTGGGTCCCGTAGGACCGGTGCTTCCGGCAGACCCGGCAGCTCCTGTTGGCCCGGCAGGCCCGGTTGCCCCCGTAGCCCCGGTTGCCCCCGTGGCTCCGGCAGGTCCCATGGGCCCTGCCGGGCCGGGCAGCAGGCAGATGCGCTGACAGGCCGGGCAGCCATCGCCGCAGCGGTCCCGGTTATTGTTGCAGTACATGGCGTCCCATACCTCCGCTTTGCCTTTTTTCCCTATCCTATGCCGGGCACGCCGCATTTGTTACGGCCCGCTTTTCCCCAGCTTCCCAGCCTATTGGCAGGGGGCAAATGAATATATATGCAAAAACAGATGAAGCCGGGACGCTCGCTGTTGCATCCATCAATACCTGCGGGGATATGCCGGGGTTCTATGCAGCAGGGAGTCCGGATTAAGCAAAGTTTAAGATCTGTATCGGCCGGGGTGTGTTGACCTTTTGCCCCCGGAGGAATATAATCTATCGTACCGATTCCCCGGGGCGGCAGCTCCCCGGCGGTTCGGAAAGGATTTTCAATGTGACAGGGGAAACTTATATATGACCAAGACACCTGTGTTTTCAGGCATAGAATACCTGCCCCGGGGGCAGGCTTCGGATAAGATATGCAAAGGCTGCATTGTTCTGGAGGGCGGAGCTTTCCGGGGAGTCTACACCTCCGGGGTGCTGGACGCCTTGATGGAGGCGGATATAAATATGGAGTGCACAATAGGCGTGTCCGCCGGAGCCCTCAACGGCATGAACTATGTCTCCGGCCAGATAGGGCGTTCCGCCCGGATAAACCTCCAGTTCCGCCGGGACCCCAGATATGTGGGCATCCGTGCCTACCGCTCCAACCGGGGCATCATAGGCTTTGACTTTGTACTGGATGAGTATGACAAAAGCGACCCGCTGGATCTTGAGACCTTCTATCGGGAGGAGAGGCGTCTGGTAGCCGTGGCCACCAACTGTCTCACCGGGCAGACGGAGTATTTTGAGAAGGGTCGCTGTCAGGACATGCTGAAAGCCATCCAGGCCTCCGCCTCCATGCCCTACGTTTCCCGGCCGGTGACGGTGGACGGCATACCCTGTCTGGACGGGGGCTGCTCGCTGAACATCCCCTTCCGCTGGGCCCTGGAGCAGGGCTACGAGAAGATAGTGGTGGTGCGCACCCGCCCCGCCTCCTTCCGCAAGGGAGAGAGCAGCAGAGCCGCCGGTATGGCCCGGCGCTTTTACAAGAGCTCCCCGGCTCTGGCCGAATCCATTGCCGGCAGCGACGCCAGATACAACCGGGAGTGTGACGAGCTGGAGCAGCTCAGGGAGGAAGGCCGGGTATACGTGATAAGCCCCAGCTCCTCCACCTCCGTCAGCCGTCTGGAAAAAGACATGGAAAAACTGGGGGAGTTCTACTATCTGGGCTATTCCGACGGTCAGAACCACGTGGAGCGTCTGCGGGAATACCTGGAGAGCTAAGTAAATACAGAGAAAGAAATATAAAGGGCCTGTTGCAAAATGCAGTTTTCAAGCCTAAACAGAAAATTTGTGCATTAAAAAAGTTATCGAGAACCGCCGCCTTGACAGGTTCTCGATAACTTTTTCTTTGGCCTATTTTTTCAAAATTCTATTTTGCAACAGGCCCTTTTGAATTTTTTACTTCTATTCTCCCCGGCGGCGGCGCAGCAGAGTCCCCAGGAGGAAAGCGCAGGAGACGAGCAGCCCCAGCAGGCCGGGATAATACAGGAAGCGGGGCAGCTCCCCCACAGCCGGGTGGCTCAGAATGCCCAAAGCCGCAAAGCCAAACAGGGCCAGAGCCCACAGGGTCAAACGGGTGGCATAGGGAGCGTCCCTCCCCTCCGGGCCTTTCCAGCTTCTGCGTCGCTCCAGCTGCCTTATCAGCTCCTCCTCATTTTCCAGGCCCCGGACGAGAAAGTAGGTGCGCCTGAAGGGGCGGCCCTGCATATCCCGCACCAGGCAGAGGGCAGCCAGCCTGCCTCCCCTGTCCTTCAGGTTTTCCACCTTGACTATCTCCCGGGCCCGGCCGGGCAGCTCCGGCCTCCGGGCCAGCTCCCTTAAAATCTGCTGGGTCCTGAAAGCCCCCAGCACATTGTCCAGAGTGTTTCTGCCGTAGTCCGCCAGCTCCCGGGCGTCCAGGGCAAAGAGCCGGTCCTCCTGGGTAAGGAAGAACACCGTGGCATCCTGCACCGTGCGCCGCCCCAGTCTCAGGGCCATGGCCAGTACCAGGGCCGTGACCAACAGGCACAGTATAAGCCCCAGGGCCTGCACCGGCAGCCCCAGGTGCAGCGCCAGCGCCGTGCCTCCCCCGGCCAGCAGCAGGGCCAGGGCAGTTATGCCCAGCACGCCCCCTATGCTGCGCAGGCCGAAGCGGCTCTTGCCCCCGCTGTCCGGGGACATCCACAGCTTATTGATCTTCAACCGTCTTCACCTCTCCGACTTGACAGTGGGAAACTCTTCATTCTTCGGCCCTGCCGTCCCCTCCGCTGCCGTAGAAATCCAGGAAGCGGCGCAGTTCCAGTCCGGCGGGGGCGCTGAGGAGCCTGTTCTTCTCCCCCTGCTCCAGCAGTCTGCCCTGGTGGAAAAACAGCAGTTCCTCCGCCATGCGCCGGGCCTGCTGGAGGCTATGGGTTATCAGCAGCAGGGTGCAGCCGCTGCGGCGGCAGTAGTCCTCCATCAGCTTTTCCGCCAAAAGGCTGCTCTCCATATCCATGGCGGCGGTGGGCTCGTCCAGGATGAGCAGCTCAAAGCGGCGCATTATCAGCCGGGCCAGGGCCATCCGGGCGGTCTCCCCGCCGGAGAGGAGCCGGGCCCGCTTGTCCGCCAGCTGCTCTATGCCCAGGGCCGCCATCAGCTCCTCCGCCCGCCGGGGGTCCCGCTTTCCCAGCAGGATATTGTTTTTCACGCTCATGCGGAAGGCATAGTTCTTCTGGGGCATGTAGCCTATGCTCAGGCCCTTTTCCGTCTTCCGGCCCGGCACGTCCGCCGGTATAACCCCGGCAAGCACCTTGGCAAAGGTGCTTTTACCGCTGCCGTTTGCCCCGATGACGCCGTATATCTTTCCGCTCTCCAGCTCCAGCTCCGGCACTTCCAGCACCCGGCGGCCCTCATAGGTCTTGGTAAAGGCCTGGATCTTCATCGGCTCAGCCCCCTTTGCAGCAGGGATATGGCCAGGTTCACCAGCAGGGAGGCCCCCAGGAGTATCATGCCCAGGGCTATGCCCAGGGAGAAATCCCCCCGGTTGGTGTACAGCATGATGGCGGTGGTCATCACGTTGGTCTTCCAGGCTATGGCCCCGCCCACCATGGACACGGCCCCCACCTCGGCTATGGCCCGGGAAAAGGCCAGCAGATAGGCCGAGCATATCTGATAGGTACATTCGTTCATCAGCAGGGCCAGGGTCCGGCCTCCCCCCAGGGCCAGGCCCCGGGCCGTCTCCCGCACCGCCGGGGCTATGCCGGAGACATAGCTCTCCATGCTGCCCACCACTATGGGCGTTATCAGCACCACCTGGGCCAGCACCATTATCTCCACGGTGAAGAGCAGCTTCATGTGCCGGAAGGGCCCCACCCCGGAAAACAGCATATAGAATATCAGGCCGCAGACCACCGGCGGCATACCCATGAGGGTGCGGTTCACCACCAGCAGAGCTCCCCGGCCCCGAAAGCGGCAGGAGCCCAGCCAGACGCCCAGGGGCAGGCCTATTAGCAGGGCCAGCAGGGAGCTGGCAAGGCTCATGCGGGCGGTGACGGAGAGGATATTGCACAGTTCCCTGTCCCCGCTGAGTATAAGCTCCAGAGCCTTTTCCGCTGCGCTTCCCATATCTTCACCTCTCTATAGAAAATCCCCGGAGGGAGCAGGGCTCCCCCTGGGGAAATTTTAATATCTTTCCGCCGTAAAATCAAGCCTGGCCGCCGTTGGCCACAAAGGCCAGGAAGGTGGCCTTGTCCGTGAGGATATAGGCCCCCATCTCCTCGGCCATCACCAGGCAGGCGCCCATGCCGGCGTTGGCGGAGACATACCAGTCGGTGTAGTCGGCAAAGGACTCGGCATCGGCGGTGATGCCCAGCTCCTCAGGCCAGAGGGACAGCTCCTTGGTGTGGGTGCCGGAGCCGTCGCCCCGGGAGATAAAGGTGTACTTGCCCTGGGCTATGGCCGCAAAGGCGTCCGGCACGCTGGGGCAGGCGGCAGCGCCGGCGGGGTCGTCGGAGGGGCCGCAGAGGACAAAGTAGTTGTAGATAAAGGAGAGGCGCTCCGTGTCGAAGCCCTCAACTATGCGGGCATAGCCGGCCTCCACAAAGTCCTCCTCCTGGGACTTGGCGTGGACCAGGATGAGGTCGGCGTTGCCGTACTGGGCGGCGGCTATGGCCTTGCCGGTGCCGGCGGACTGGACCTCAACGCTGTAGCCGTACTCCTCCTGGAAGATGGGCAGCAGGTAGCCCAGCAAGCCGGAGTCGTTGACGGAGGTGGTGGTGGAGAGGCGGATGGTCCGGGTCTCGTCGGTGGCGGCGGCTATCTCGCCCTCGTACACCGGGGCCTCCTCCAGCAGGTAGAAGAGATACTCGCCGTAGTCATCCATGCCGTAATTGGCGGCCAGGTCCAGGGCCTCGGGGCTGAGCATCCAGTGGATGAGGGCGTCGGCCCCGGCGGTGTTCACCGCCACGTCGCTGACGGCGTTGCCGTCGGCATCGGTAAAGGGCGCCTCCGGGTCAACGGCAATGAGGGTATAGGTGTTGAGCATACTGTCGTCGGCCTCGTAAAGTATCTTGGTATCTACTATAACGGCCTGAGCGCTCTCTTCACTCTCCACGGTCTCGGCGGGGGCCTCGGTGGCCTGGGCTGCCGGGGCCTCGGTCTCGGCAGTGGTGGAGCCGGAGCAGCCGGAGAGCAGAGCGGCCATCATGGCCAGTACCAGCAAAAGGGATATTCTTTTCTTCATTTTTTTCCTCCATAAATAAAAAAATAGACGGCCGGTCCCAGACAAGGTCCGCCCCGGCACGGCAAAGGCCGCACCTGAGCAGCTTCTGGAAAGAGGCTCGTCCACCGCTTTGCAGCAAATATTCGTTTAGCTGCCGTCCCTGTCCCGGGGACCGGCTTAGGCATAGGGGGATTATAGCACAGCCGCGCCCCTCTTTCAACACTTTTCTGCTTTTCTTTTTCTCCCCCAGGGTGTATATTTACAGCAGCAAAAGAGAAAAGCACGGGAGGAACGGTCATGAGCAAAGCAGCCCCTTCAATGGACGACTGGCTGAGAGAGGCCAAGGAGCAGGAGAGCGCCCCAAAAATCGGCATGTATCTGTTTCACGACGGGGTGGTGCGCCAAAGCCCCAGGGCCCTGGTGCGCCGGGGGGAGGGCAGCGCCAAGCCCGTCACCGGCATGCTCTTTTCCTATGACCGGGAGAAGCTGGATGCGGCCATAACCGCCGCCTATGAGCTGGAGGGGATATACTACATCCGGGTCTGGCTCAACGAGGGCATGCTCAATGTGGGAGACGACATCATGCGGGTGCTCATCGGCGGGGATATCCGCCCCCACGTGGTGGAGGCCCTCCAGTACCTGGTGGGGCGCATCAAGGACGAATGCGTCTGCGAACAGGAGCTCAACTGAATTTAGCAGCAGACTGCAAGGTCCAGACCGCCGAAAGCTTCGGCAGTCTGGACCTTGCAGTCATATATGCGCCATCGGCGCTTTACTTTTCCTCTCTGGCGCAGTCGGCGCTGCCCCGGCCCTGGAGCATCTCCAGACCGTGGGTCAGGGGCTCAATTACAGCCAGGAGGTTTTCCTCCGCCGCCTTCCTGCTGCCGGGGAGGTTCACTATCAGGCTGCGGCCCCTTATCCCCGCTGCGGAGCGGGACAGGCAGCCCCTGGGGGTTATCTTCATGCTCTCGGCCCTCATGGCCTCGGGTATGCCGGGGGTGGGCCGCTCCACCACCGCAAGGGTTGCCTCGGGAGTTACATCCCTGGGGGAAAAGCCGGTGCCGCCGGTGGTGAGTATCAGGGCAATGCCCAGCTTGTCGGCGCAGTTTATCAGCTCCGCCTTTATCATGTCCATATCGTCGGGCACCAGGGCGCAGTGCTCTATTTCATAGCCCCGTTCCTTCAGCAGAGCGCACAGATTGGGGCCGCTGGTGTCCTCCCGCTCCCCTCTGTAGCCCTTGTCGCTGACGGTTATCACTGCCGCAGTATAGCTCATGTCTCCGCCTCCCTTTCAAAATCTCCGTGGACCCCGCCGCTTTTTCTTATCAGTCGGATGTCCGCTATCACCATGTCCTTCTGCACCGCCTTGCACATGTCGTACACGGTGAGGGCGGCGGCGCTGACGGCGGTGAGGGCCTCCATCTCCACTCCCGTCCTGCCGTCGCAGCTCACCGTGGCCTCTATCTCCACGGAGAGCCGCTGCCTGTCCAGGCTCAGCTTCAAATCTATGCCGTCTATGAGTATGGGATGGCACATGGGTATGAGCTCCGGGGTACGCTTTGCCCCCATCACCCCGGCCACCTGGGCCACGGTGAGCACGTCCCCCTTCTTCATGCCCCCGCTCTCGATAAGGCGGAAGGTATCCTCATTCACCAGCACCCGGCCCGCCGCCCTGGCGCTGCGCCGGGTGGGGGGCTTTTCCCCCACGTCCACCATCTTTGCCCGGCCCTGGTCGTTGAAATGGGTGAAGTCTCCCATGCTCAGCCTCCTATCTGGTTCATGTTCCGCCCGGCGCCGCTGGGATTGTCCGCATCCAGCAGCCCGTGCCAGGCGGGCTTATTGTATATCACCTTTTCCATCACGGAGCGCATACCGTCAAAGTCCAGCCCCTTTATGGCGTACTCGCCGGAGGAGTGGAGGCAGGGCTTCAGCTTCCCGTCCGCCGTCAGGCGGATGCGGTTGCAGCTGCCGCAGAAGTGGGCGTTCACTGGGCTTATGAGCCCTATGTTCCCCTTTGCCCCCGGCAGGCGGTAGAGCTTTGCCACGCCCCCGTCCGGCTCCGCCGGCTCAAGCTCCGGCAGCCGCTCCAGCACCCGGGTATAAGGGATGAAGGCACTCTTCCCAAGCTCCCCGCCCATGGGCATCAGCTCGATAAAGCGCAGGTCCAGGGGATAGCGCCGGGTCAGCTCTGCCAGCTCCCCTATCTCGTCGTCGTTGAAGCCGCCGATGAGCACGGAGTTTATCTTCAGCTTCTCAAAGCCCGCCGCCAGGGCGGCACGTATCCCCGCCGCCGCCATATCCAGGCTGCCCACGCGGGTGATATAGGCGTACTTGTCCCTGTCCAGAGTGTCCAGGCTGATGTTCAGCCGCCGCACTCCCGCCTCCCGGAGAGGCCCTGCCAGCTCCGGCAGCAGGCTGCCGTTGGTGGTGAGGCAGACCTCCTCTATCCCCTCCACCGCCGCGGCCCGGCGGCAGATGGACAGGATGTTCTTCTTCACCAAAGGCTCGCCCCCGGTGATGCGCAGCTTGCTTATCCCCAGAGAGGCGGCGGCCTCCACCGCCCTTATCATCTCGTCCTCGGTGAGCATGTCCTCGTGGCGCTTCTTGCACACCCCTTCCGCGGGCATACAGTAGCGGCAGCGGAGGTTGCACAGCTCCGTCACCGACAGGCGCATATAGCTTATCTTTCGTCCGTATTGGTCAGTCATCTTCCCTCAAATCTCCGCTCTCAGTATTTCAGGTCTATTGTCTCCCCCGGCCTGTCCAGGGTATAGCCCCCCATGGACTCTATCTTCTCCCGGAAGGCGGCGCTCTTTAAAGTGGCCACCAGCTGCCGCAGCATGGGGCTGTCCCAGGCGTGGTCCGGGATGAGCAGGTCGTACTCCTCCGTGCACACCGGCAGAAAGTCCAGCCCGTAGAGCTTTGCGGCGGAGTATATGCCCATGCCCGCATCCGCAGAGCCGCTGGCTATCTGGGCCGCCACGCTGGTGTGGGTCAGCTCCTCCCGGTCATAGCCGTATATCCCGGCCGGGTCTATGCCGTCCTTTTTACACAGGTAGTCCGCCAATATCCTGGTGCCGGAGCCCTTCTGACGGTTTACATAACGCACGCCCTCTTTGGCGATATCTTTAAATTCCACTATGTTCAGTGGGTTGCCCTTTTGCAGCATCAGCCCCTGCAGGCGGCCTACGCAGCGCAGGAGGCGGACGCCGCCTTTGGGAAAGTATTTTCTAATAAAGGACAGGTTATATTCCCCGGTCTCGGTGTCCAACAGGTGGCAGCCGGCGGCGTGGGCCTCTCCCCGGCGTATGGCCATGATGCCGCCCATGGAGCCCACGTGGGAGGAGCTCATGTAGACCTTGGGGTCCTCCAGGTGCATCATGTTTGCCAGCTCGTCCAGCAAAGGGTCGTGGCTGCCGATGACCACCAGGGTGTTTTTCAGCCGGTCCTCCCGGCTCAGCAGGTCCACCTCCACCTGCTCCCCGGCCTCGTAGCCCTCGGAGCCCTGGGGCACTGTCAGGATGCCGTCGGCCTTCATGAAGGAGGAGACCACACCGCTGCCTCGGCTGAGAGGAGAGGCCATGAGCCTGTCCCCCACATAGCCCATGCGCACCCGGACGAACTCCCGGTATTTAAGGCCGGAGACCACCGGCCGGGTGAGGGTGGCCGAGACGGTCTTCACCGGGGCGGGGCTGCTGCAGAACCAGCGGTCTATAAGGGGCTTGAGCAGCTGCTCTATGACTATTATGCCGGAGACGGGGTAGCCGGGCACTCCCAGCACCGGCTTTGCCCCCAGGCAGCCCAGGATGGCGGGCTTGCCCGGCTTTATGGCTATGCCGTGGTATAGCACCTGGCCCAGCTCCGCTATGACGGCGGCGGAGTAATCCTCCCGCCCGGCGGAGGAGCCGGCGTTGAGGATGACCATGTCGCACTCCTCCACGGCCTTGGCCAGGGCCTGCCGTATGTGCGTAAAGCTATCCGGCACGATGGGGTAGACCCGGCTCTCCGCCCCCCACTTGTCCAGCATGGCGGAGAAGATGGCGGAGTTGAACTCCAGGATGTCCCCGCTCTCAGGCTCGGCGCAGGGGGGGACTATCTCGTCCCCGGTGGGTATGATGCCCACCAGGGGCTTTTTGATTACCTCCAGCTCCAGGACTCCCCCGGCCAGCATGGCCCCCAGGGCCGCCGGGCTCAGCTCCATATGGGCGCCCAGTATCATCTCCCCGGCGCAGATGTCCTCCCCTATCTGGCGAATATGCTGCCAGGGGGCGGCGGGGGCGTGGATGCTGATGGAGCCGTCGGGCTCTTTCACTATGTCCTCCACCATTATCACCGCATCCCGGCCCTCGGGGATGGGGTCGCCGGTGTCCAGCTCAACGAACTGCTCCGGCTTTAAGTTCACCGGGGTGGTCTCTGTAGCGCCGAAGGTATCCCCGGCCCTGACAGCCACCCCGTCCATGGCGCTGGCGGCATAGTGTGGGGCGCAAATGTGGGCGTACACCGGCTTTGCAGTTATCCGTCCGCAGGCCTGATATACGGGTATGGTCTCGGTCTTGGGGGCAAAGCCCTTTTCAAGCAGCAGTTTTATATAGTCCTCCCTGGCTTTATCCAGAGGGGTATTGGTTAGATATTCAAATGCCATGTTTCACTCTCCCGTTGTCACCTGTATCTCAGCGCCCTGGGGCAGGCCCTCGCAGTCCCGGTCTATGGAAAAGAAGCCCTCCGCTCCCGCGAGAGTGCCTATGAGCCCGGACTTGGTGCGTATGGGCCGGGCCCACAGCTCCCCGCAGCGCTCCTCCAGCCTGACGCACTGGTACTGGGCCCGGCCGTGGTTGGCGCTGACGCTCTCGCTGAGGCGGGCGGGGACGGTGCAGCGCCTGTCCTCCCGGCCCATGAGCCGGGAGAGCAGAGGCAGCACGAAGAGCTCCGTCACGAACCAAGCCGCCACCGGGTGCCCGGGCAGGCCCACCAGGGGCTTGTCCCCGGCCTTGCCCAGGATGCTGGGTTTGCCCGGCTTTATGGCTATGCCGTGGAGCAGCAGCTCCCCCAGGCTCTCTATCACCCGGCAGGCGGCGTCCTTGGCCCCCACACTGCTGCCGCCCGACAGCAGCACCGCGTCGCAGTTCTCCAGGGCCTGCTCCACCGTGGCCCGGAGCTTTTCTTCCTCGTCCTTCAATATGCCATAACTCACCGGCTCCGCTCCGAAGTTTTGAAGCAGGGCCGCCAGCATGGGGCCGTTCACATCCCGCACCTGGCCGGGCCCCGGCTTTTCCTCCGAGGGCACCAGCTCGTCCCCGGTGGAGATGAGGGCCACCCTCAGCTTCTTTACCGCCGGCACCTGTACCCGGCCCAGGGCCGCCAGGGCCCCGATGTCCCGGGAGTTCAGCACCCGGCCCTTTTTCAGCACCGTCTTCCCGGGATACACGTCGTCCCCCCGGAATATCAGGTTCTCCCCCGGGGCAACGCTTTTGCCTATGCCTATGTTGCCGTCCCCGTAGTCCTCGGTGTATTCCAGCATCACCACGCTGTCCGCCCCGGCGGGTATGGCTCCGCCGGTAGGCACGGCGCAGCAGCAGCCCCTGTCCAGGCTGAAGTCCGCCCCCTCCCCCATGAGCACCTCCCCGGTGCATCTGAGTATGGCGGGGACGGATTCCGAGCAGCCGAAGCTGTCCTCCGCTTTCAGGGCATAGCCGTCCACCGTGGAGCGGTGAAAGTCCGGCACGTACTCCTGCGCAGTTATGTCCTCCGCCAGCACCCGACCCAGAGCCTCGCCCAGAGGCAGCAGCTCGGTCTTGCCGGGCAGGGGGCGGAATTCCTTTTCTATCAAAGCCAGAACCTCTTCCGGCGTCTTAACGTTCAGCATCTTGCACCTCTGCCGTTTTTCCTCCCTCCCCGGAGGGCGGCTCCGCCGCCGGGGAAAGCGCCGTCCTATATTTTTGTCCCTTACGTCATTTTTCCTGTATTATACTCCCTTAGGCAGCCTGTGCACAAGTCTTTAATGCCCCTCGCCGGGGCGGATGCGGCTTTTTCCGGCAAAAGTTTCGGCAGCTGGGACTTGACGGGGGCCCCCGTGAATAAGTATAATAAAGGAGAACAAGGAGCGGCGTCTCTGCCTGGTCTTATGCGCCGACTCCCTTCTCTCAGGACCGCGGCAGCCCTGCCGCTTTCATAATCTCTTTCCTGTATCGCCAGAGGCCCGGAGCCTTTACGGAATATATACCTGCAATTCATTCCCCCAGCGGAGAGTAAAATGCACGAAAGGAGAGAAGTCATGATAGAAGTTCGTCTGTTCGCCACGCTGCGCCAAGGGCGGGAGAAATCCATCATGCTTGACAGCAAGGACTTTCCCACTGCCCAGGACATACTCAGTCACCTGGATATCCTTCCGGGCGAGGTGTCCATCCTTCTGGTCAACGGTTTTCACAAATCTCTGGAAACCCCTTTGGAAGACGGAGACGTCGTCGCCCTCTTCCCCCCTGTAGGAGGTGGCTGAAATGGAAAGACGCTATGAGAGGAATATTCCGGCGCTCTCCGACCAGGAATGCCGTCTGCTGCGCAGCAAGAGAGTTGCCGTCATAGGCTGCGGCGGCATCGGCGGTTACCTCATCGAGCTGCTGGCCCGCCTTGGCGTGGGTTATATCCGCACCGTGGACGGCGATGTGTTTGAAGAGAGCAACTTTAACCGCCAGCTTTTGAGCGAGCAGCCCCTTATGGGCCGGCCCAAGGCCAAGGCCGCCGAGGCCCGGGTCCAGCGCATCAACCCCAGGATAGAGGTGGAGCCCGTGTCCGCCTATCTGGACAGCGGCAACGCCAAGGATATAGTCTCCGGCTGCGACCTGGTGCTGGACGGGCTGGACAATATCCCCGCCCGGCGCATCCTGGCCGCCGCCTGTGCCGAAGCCAATGTCCCCTTTATCCACGGGGCCATATCCGGCTGGGTGGCCCAGGTGGGCATATCCATGCCCGGGGACGGCTTGATAGACCTGCTGTATCCCGAGGGCGTCAGCTTCAGGGACAGGAGCGTCCTCAGCTTTGCTCCCTCCCTCTGCGCCTCGGTGCAGGCCGCCCTGGCGGTGAAAATGCTCATAGGCCGCCCGGTGGAAACCGGCACCATCTATTACTTCGACCTGCTGAACCAGGAGTTTGAGACCATCAGGCTGGACCTGGATAAAAAGGAATAGCTCCAAAAATAGTTTTATCCCCGGGCGCCAAGCGCCCGGGGATATTTTTGTATATGCGTGGCTTTTGTGGTTTTTTTAATACTTTATTTTACTTCTGCCACAACAGCACCCAAAAAGTTCATGGTAGTGTCAAGGATTTTTCGCACTTTGGTTTGCAGCCCCTGGCATGAATGAAGTTAGCCAGCAAGGGAGGCATCCTCCATGGCGGCCTCCAGGTGCTTCATGTTCATATACTTCTTGTTGCCCCACTGGGTGCCGGCTA
>DBFSDV010000088.1:0-10335 GCA_048417135.1 Candidatus Limivicinus sp.
AAAATACTGCTCTTGCTCTGCTCCTTTGCGGTGATCTATCTGGTGAACTTCACAATCCCCAGGCTGATGCCTGGGGACCCTTTTGATTATCAGAGCGCCGCCGCCGGGGAGGAGAGCAGCACCGAGATGACCGAGGAGCTGAAGGAATACCTCCGCGCCTACTACGGCCTGGACAAGCCCTTTTTCACCCAGCTGTGGGAGAATATCAAGGCCAACCTCCGGGGTGACCTGGGCTACAGCATACACTATAAGCAGGCTGTGTCCGCCCTGCTGCTGGAGCGCCTGCCCTGGACGGCCCTGATAATGTTCTCGGCTCTGGTGCTGAGCCTTATCCTGGGCACGGCCCTGGCCCTGCTGGGCCTGCGGCGGAGAAAGCTGGAGGGCGGCCTCTATGCCCTGCTCTCCCTTATGGGGGAGCTGCCCCATTTTCTGGTGGGCATACTGCTGCTGTTTCTGCTGGCGGCCCGGGTGGACTGGCTGCCCCTCTCCGGGGCGCTGACCCCCTTCGGCATATACTACAGCGAGTGGGACTGGGTGGAGGACCTGCTGCTCCACGCCCTGCTGCCCGTTGCCGCCATGACCCTGGTGACGGTGCCGGGCTTCTACTTCACCGCCAGGGCCAGCTTCCTCAGCATCCTGGAGCGGCCTTATGTGCTGGCCGCCCGGGCCAAGGGCCTTAAAGAGGGGCGCATCCGCCGGCACTACATCTTCCGCAACGCCCTGCCCCCCATCGTGGCCCGCTTCTTTTTAAGCGTGGGTTCTGCCATAGGCGGTACCATGCTGGTTGAAAACGTCTTTGCCTATCCGGGCCTGGGCACGGTGATGCGGGAGGCTGTGAAGTACCGGGACTATCCCCTCATCCAGGGGGTCTTCCTGCTAAGTACCGTCCTGGTGCTGCTGAGCCTCCTTGCCGCAGATTTGATAAACGCCGCCGGCGACAGGAGAAGGGGGGAGAGCCTGTGAAGCGGATAGTCACCATCTCCCTGGCCCTCCTGCTGCTGACGCTGCTCTTTGCCTGGGGGCTGCTGTTTTACCCCATGGACTCCCGCCTCCCCTCCGGGGCTTCTCTGGAGGCGCCCTCGGCGGAGCACTGGCTGGGCACCGACAACCTGGGGATAGACATCTTTGCCCAGGTGTCCAGCGGCTTTTTCCACAGCCTGAGCATAGGCCTGGCCACGGCCCTGGCCGCCTTTATCCTGGGCGGCGTCCTGGGGGTGGCGGCGGGCTATGCGGGGGGAAGGACGGACATGCTGGTGGAATTTCTCATCAACCTCTTCCTCTCCGTGCCCCAGCTGCCCATAATGATAGTCGCCGGGGCCTTCTTCGGCCAGAGCAGCCTGAACATCATCTGCATCATCGCCGCCTTCTCCTGGGCCCCCATAGCCAAGCAGGTGAGGGCCAGGACCATGTCCCTGAGAAAGAGCGGCTATCTGGTGCTGGCCAAAAGCTACGGCGGGGGACTGTGGTACCTGTTCAAAACCCACATGAGCCGGGACATCCTGCCCCTGCTCAGCATAAGCGCCCTGGCGGTGACGGGGCGGGCCATAGTCCAGGAGTCCTCCCTGGCCTTCCTGGGCCTGTCCGACCCCCTGGCCAAGTCCTGGGGGCTGATGATAGCCCGCTGCACCGCCTTCAAGGGCATATACTTTACGGATTTCTGGACCTGGTGGCTGCTGCCCCCGGTGCTGGCCCTGGTTTTGTCCACGCTGCTGCTGCGCCTGCTCACCCGGGCGCTGGAGAGCTGTTGGCTGGGAAAGGAGTGAGAGAGATGAACAAACTGCTGGAGGTAAAAGACCTGAGCCTGTCCTACCCGGAGTTCAGCCTCCACCCTTTGTCCTTCAGCCTGGACAGGGGGGAGATAATGGCCGTGGTGGGGGAGTCCGGCTCCGGCAAGACAACTCTTTTGAAGGGCCTCAGCTGCCTTTGGGAGGAGGGCGTGAAGGTCTCCGGCCGGGTGCTGCTGGAGGGGCGGGAGCTGCTGGGCATGAAGGAGGAGCAGCGCAGGCAGCTGCGCATGCGCTCCTTTGCCGTGGCCTTCCAGAACTCCGCCGCCTGGCTCAACCCCAGCATGACCCTCAGGGAACAGCTGAAGGAAGTGCTCCACCGGGGCTATCCCACCAGGGCGCTGCCGGGGCGGATGCGGGAGCTGATGGAGACTGTGGGCCTTAGCCCGGAGGACCTGGGGCGCTATCCCCGGGAGCTGTCCGGGGGGATGGCCCAGCGCTTCCTCCTGGCCACGGCCATAGCCCTGGAGCCGAAGCTGGTGCTGCTGGACGAGCCCACCAGCTCCCTGGACGTGGCGGCCCGGGACGCCTTCGCCGCTCTGGTACAGCGGCTGAACCGGGAAAAGGGCATAGCCTTCCTGATAATCACCCACGACATGAAGCTGGCCGCCATGCTCAGCAGCCGGATGATGGTGCTGTATAACGGCCATGTGGAGGAGATGGGCAGCACGGCGGAGATCCTGGACTACCCCCGGCACCCCTACACCCGGGGCCTGATAAACGCCTCCACGGGGCTGAACATCGTCCGGGACGTGTGGGGCATACGGCCGGAGCAGAAGGTGGACAAGCCCCACCACAGCTGCCCCTTTTACGGCCGCTGCACCCAGAGCCTGCCCCAGTGCGGCCGGGAGGCCCCGGAGCTGAAGGACTGGGGGGACGGGCGGCTGGTGGCCTGCCTTAGGGGCGGCATCATCACCTTGCTGGAGGGCCGGGACATATCCAAGGCCTACGGCCGGCAGCAGGTGCTGGAGGATGTGTCCATAAAGGTGCGCAGCGGCGAGGTGGTGGCCCTGGTGGGCCGCTCCGGCTCCGGCAAGACCACCTTGGCGGGAATATTGGGGGGCTACCTCACCGACTTTCAAAAAGGCAGCCTCCTGTTCCAGGGAGAGGCTGCAAACATGGAGCAGCTCCACCGCCGGGAGGGGGGAGTGCAGATGGTGTTCCAGGACAGCGAGACCGCCCTGAACCCCCACATGACGGTGCTCCAGGCGGTGTCGGAGCCCCGGCTGCTGGCAAAGCTGGGACGGGAGGAGACTGCCCTCTCCGCCCTGGCCGACGTGGGCCTGCCCACGGAGGAGAGCTTTTTGAAAAAGAAGATAAAGACCCTCTCCGGGGGGCAGAAGCAGAGGGTGTCCATAGCCCGGGCTTTGACCATGGAGCCGGCGGTGCTGCTGGCGGACGAGCCCACCTCCATGCTGGACCCCTCCAGCAAGGCCAATCTTCTGCGGCTTTTGAAGAGCCTGCAAAACGGCCACGGCTTCAGCATGCTGCTGGTGACCCACGATTTGGAGAGCGCCCTGAAGGTGGCGGACCGCTGCTTTTTGCTGAAGGACAGGAGGCTGGAGGAACTGCGCATCGCCGACTATGTGAGCAGCAGCATTGACAGCGTCTTTGAAAACTGAACAGGGGAAATAAAATCAGCCTGCCTTCCGGAATGGAAAGCAGGCTGTTAGTTTTTGTTTTTACTTTGCGTAATCCACGGCCTTGGTCTCCCGCAGCACATGGACCTTTATCTGACCGGGGTAGGTGAGCTCCTCCTCGATCTTCTTGGCAATGTCCCTGGCCAGCAGGACCATCTGGTCCTCGCTGACCTCCTCGGGCTTGACCATGATGCGTATCTCACGGCCGGCCTGGATGGCATAGGAGCTGGCGATGCCGGGGAAGCTCTTGGAGACCTCCTCCAGCTTTTCAAGACGCTTGACGTAGTTTTCGATGTTCTCGCGCCGGGCACCGGGGCGGGAGGCGGAGATGGCGTCTGCCGCCTGGACCAGACAGGCCTCCACGGTGTGGGGCTCCACGTCGCCGTGATGGGCCTCGATGGCGTGGATGACGGCCTCGGACTCCTTGTACTTTCTGGCAATGTCCACGCCGATGGTGACGTGGCTGCCCTCAACCTCGTGGTCGATGGACTTGCCCAGGTCGTGGAGCAGGCCGGCCCGCTTGGCCACGTTCACGTCAACTCCCAGCTCGGAGGCCAGCAGGCCTGCGATATGGGAGACTTCGATGGAGTGGTTCAGCACGTTCTGGCCGTAGCTGGTGCGGTACTTCATGCGGCCCAGGAGCTTGATTATCTCCGGGTTGAGGCCGTGGATATTGGTCTCGAACACGGCCCGCTCGCCCTCGGCCTTGATGACGGCGTTGACTTCCTTCTGGGCCTTGGCCACCATTTCCTCGATGCGGGCGGGGTGGATGCGGCCGTCCTGGATGAGCTTCTCCAGGGCCAGGCGGGCCACCTCCCGGCGCACCGGGTCAAAGCTGGAGACGGTGATGGCCTCGGGGGTATCGTCGATAATAAGGTCGCAGCCGGTGAGAGTTTCGATGCTGCGGATGTTGCGGCCTTCCCGGCCGATGATGCGGCCCTTCATCTCGTCGTTGGGGAGAGGTACGACGGAGACGGTGATCTCGCTGGCGTGGTCGGCGGCGCAGCGCTGGATGGCGGTGGCTATGATCTCCCTTGCCCGGGAGTCCGCCTCATCCTTGTACTGGGCCTCGATCTCCTTGACCTTCAGGGCCATCTCATGGGTGACGTCGTCACGGATGTTGGCGATGAGGTAGGCCTTGGCCTCCTCTATGGTGAAGCCGGATATCTTTTCCAGCATCTCCAGCTGGCTCTTCTTCACCATGGCCACTTCCTGCTGCTGGGCTTCCACAGCGGCTATTTTGCTGCTGAGAGTGTCGTTCTTTTTCTCCACAGAGTCCAGCTTCCGGTCCAGGTTTTCTTCCTTCTGCTGCAGGCGGCGCTCCTGCTTCTGGAGCTCGGCCCTGCGTTCCTTGACTTCCCGCTCATACTCGGAGCGGTTTTTGTGTATTTCTTCCTTTGCCTCTACGAGAGCTTCTCTCTTCTTGCTCTCCGCACTTTTTATAGACTCATTGATTATGCGCTTGGCCTCTTCCTCGGCGCTGGCGATCTCCCGCTCAGCCACCTTTTTCCGGTACAGTATACCAAGCAAAAAACATAAAACCGCAACAACTGCGATTATAAGGATCCATAAAGGAGTTGGCATAGTAAGTAAACACACCTCCATTCTTTAAGAATTTTGCGGTGGTTTATTATAAGGTTTTGCTGGGTTCGATTTAAAGAAGACGGACCATAAAACGCATCCGTCGTATTCTAAAAGAAATATAATGGGGAGCTCCCCGGCACCCCATAATATTGCCTCGTATATTTTAGCCTTTTAGCGTAGTTATGTCAAGTGAAATGCTTAATTAATTTTAAGGAAGGGGGCGGGAAGGGGGCCCCGAAAGTAAAAACGGGGACAAAAGATACAGGCCGGGCGGCGCCCGGCCTGTATCTTTTCCCCATTGACGCAAACTCAGAGAGCCCGGCTCAGCTTCAGGCCCTCGCCGGCCACGGCGGCGGTGACCGTGTCTCCGGGGCCAATGGCCCCCTGGAGCAGCAGCTCCGCCGCCGCGTCCTCTATCCAGTGCTCCAGGGTGCGGCGCAGAGGCCGGGCCCCATACTTGTCGTCATAGCCCCGGTGGGCCAGCCAGCGGGCCGAGTCCTCCGGCACCGCCAGGCTGATGCCCAGGGAGCGAAAGCGCTCCTTCAGCTGCCCCAGCATGTTCTGGGTGATGGCGTACATGTCCTCCTCGCCGAGGCGGTGGAAGACTATTGTCTCGTCCACCCGGTTTAGAAACTCCGGCTTGAAGGTGGCCTTCAGCTCCTCCATCACCTTCCGGCTCATGGCCTCCTCGCCCTGCCCGCCGCCGTCGGAAAAGCCCAGGGGCGGCCGGTTCTCGGTGATGGCCTTGGCCCCGATGTTGGAGGTCATGACAATAAGGCTGTTGCTGAAATCCACCCGGCGGCCCCCGGAGTCGGTGAGGTGGCCGTCGTCCATGATCTGCAGCAGTATGCTCCACACGTCCTCGTGGGCCTTTTCAATCTCGTCAAAGAGCACCACGCTCCAGGGCTTGCGCCGCACTTTCTCCGTGAGCTGGCCGCCGTCCTCGTAGCCCACGTAGCCGGGAGGGGAGCCGATGAGGCGGCTCACCGAGTGCTTCTCCATATACTCCGACATGTCCAGGCGGATGACGGCGTTCTCGTCCCCGTACACCGTGGCGGCCAAAGCCCGGCACAGCTCCGTTTTCCCAACGCCGGTAGGGCCCAGGAAGAGGAAGCTGCCCACCGGCCGCCGGGGGTCCTTCAGCCCCACCCGGCTGCGGCGTATGGCCCGGGCCACCGCCGCCACCGCCTCGTCCTGGCCGATGATGCGCTTTTTCAGCTGCTCCTCCAGGGCCTTCAGCCGCTGGCTCTCGCTCTCGTCCAGGGAGCAGACGGGGATATTAGTCCAAAGGGACACCACCTGGGCCACGTCGGCGGCTTCCACCTCCCGGCGCAGGCCCTCCACGTGCACCGCGGCGGCGGCCTCATCCAGCAGGTCTATGGCCTTGTCCGGCAAGAAGCGGTCGTTTATATAGCGCACCGACAGGGCGTAGGCCGCCTCCAGGGCCTCCGGGCTGAGGCTCACCCCGTGGTGCTTTTCCAGGGCCGGGCGCAGGCTACGGAGCATCTCCATGGTCTGCTCCCTGTCCGGTTCCGTGACCCGGACAGGCTGGAAGCGCCGTTCCAGGGCGGCGTCCTTTTCAATGTGGCGGCGGTATTCCTCCGGGGTGGTGGCCCCGATTATCTGCACCTCGCCCCGGCCCAGGGCGGGCTTTAGGATGTTGGCGGCGTCTATGGCCCCCTCGGCGCTGCCGGCCCCGATGATGGTGTGCAGCTCGTCGATGAAGAGGATGACGTCCCCGGCCCGGCGCACGTCCCGGAGCACGGACTTCACCCGCTCCTCAAAATCCCCCCGGTACTTGGTGCCTGCCAAAAGAGCCGGGATATCCAGGGAGACTATGCGCTTGTCCCTCAGCTCTGCAGGGGCCTGGCCCCGGCTGACGCAGAGGGCCAGGCCCTCCGCCACGGCGGTCTTGCCCACGCCGGGCTCCCCCACCAACACGGGGTTGTTTTTGCTGCGCCGGGAGAGTATCTGGATGGCCCGGCGTATCTCGTCGCCCCGGCCCACCACCGGGTCGATGCGCCCGGCGGCGGCCAGCTCCGTCAGGTCCCGGCTGTACTGGTCCAGGATGCGGGTGTCCGCCCGGCGCACGGTGCTGCGGGCGGTGCCGGTCTGGGAGCGGTTATTGGAACCGGGGTTGCCGAAGACCGCCATTATCTCGGTGTAGATGTCGTTCAGGTCGGCTCCCGCCTCCCGGAGGGCCGCCGCACCGCCGCAGTCGTTTTGCCGCAGTATGCCCAGCAGCAGGTGCTCGGTGCCTATATAGCCCTGCTGCAGCTGCCTTGCCTCCTGAGCCGCCTTTTCCACTGCCTGCCGGGCCCGGAAGGTCAGGCCCTGCTCCGGCCTGCCGGGGCTGCCGCTGCCGTTGCAGCGCCGGACTATGTTCCACAGGCGGGATTTGTCCAGACCCTGATGCTGCAGCACCCGTGCACCCAGGCCGTCCTGCTCCATCATGATTCCCAGCAGCAGATGCTCCGTGCCCACGTAGCCCTGGCCCAGCTCCCCGGCGGCTATGCGGGCGTTCTCTATGGCCAGCTCCGCCCGCTGGGTGAATTTCTCGTTGCTTTTGATAAGGCATACCTCCCTCTGAAAGGCATATTGAAAGCTGTATTGATAATATATTATCCACTGTGCGCCCCGCCGAAACAGACGAAATCCGTGGAGCGCAGGAAAAATTATTGACAGCTTTCAGTAAATTTATTTTTACGGCGCAATTTTATAATTGATTTTTGCATAAGATGTGTTACAATATTGCCAACGATGACCCAAGTGGTCAAATAACATGGGAGGTAACATCATGGCTTTTGTTATTACCGATGAGTGCCTGTCCTGCGGCGCTTGCGCAGCTCAGTGCCCCGCCGAAGCAATTGACATGGGCGAACTGCACTACGAGATCGACCCCGACAAGTGCCTGGAGTGCGGCGCTTGCGCAGCTCAGTGCCCTGCCGAGGCAATTGTTCAGGAGTGAGCTTCCAAACAACATAGAATGAGGGGCGATGCTTATCGCCCCTCATTCTTATATATTCTCTGTATTATGTTGAATTTTAATCCATGGAGGATAGTATCATGCCGGAATTTACTGCTCTGTGGGAAGGCGGCCCGGTCTTTGCCCAGGCGGAGCATTTCAGGCTCAGCACCGACTGCGTGCTCCTGGCGGATTTCGTGAATACCTCCGGGCGCAGGCGGGGCATAGACCTGGGCTGCGCCTCGGGAGCCATAGCCCTGCTGCTGCTCTTGCGCAGCCCTCGGCTGCACATGACCGGCCTGGAGCTTCTGGAGGAGGCGGCAGAGCTGGCCGGGGAGAACATGGAGAGAAACTCCCTGGGGGACAGGAGCCGGATAATCTGCGGGGACATCCGCCGCCACAGGGAGCTCTTCAAAAGCGGTAGCTTCGACCTGGTGGCGGCAAACCCGCCCTACTTTCCGGTGGAGCGGGGGAAGCTCTCCCCGGACGAAAAACGCTCCGGGGCCAGGGGGGAGCTGAGCTGCAGCCTGGAGGACATCTGCGCCGCCGCCTCTTACCTCTGCTGCACCGGGGGCAGCTTTTCGGTGGTGTACAAGCCGGAGCGGCTGTCGGAGCTCTTCTGCGCCATGACGGCCCACGGTCTGGAGCCCAAGCGCCTGCGCCTGGTGTGCCATAAGGCGGGCAGCGCCCCCAGCCTGGTGCTGGCGGAGGGCCGCCGGGGGGGCAGGCCGGGGCTGGACATACTGCCGCCCCTCATCCTCACCGGCCCCGAGGGGGGAGACAGCGAGGAAGTTTTGAGGATTTACCACCGTACGTGAGAGACGGAAAGGAGAAAAAACATGGACGGAGAAAAGAGGCTTTCGGGCCTTGAAAAGCGACAGCTCACCATATTTATTATAGTTGCCTACGGCTTCACCTTCCTGATGGGGGTACCCCTGGGCATAGCATATAAGCTGGGGCTGGACACCTATCCCTTCCCCAACGCCCAGATGTTCTATCCGGCGGCGGGGGTGATGCTGGCCTGCCTTGTGACAAAGAGACACCCGGGCGGGGAAGGCCCGGAGGAGAGCGCAGCCCTGCCCCGGGGCTTCTTCATATTCTTCATACTCTTTACGGCGCTGATGGCCCTCTGCTGCTTTATAGATTTTGCCCTGCCCGGGACCGGGGCGGGGACCGCTGTCCAGTCCTACGGGATAATCGGCGGCTCGGTGCTGGCCTGGATATTCCTGCTGGCGGCGGGGAAGGAGCGCCGGGCCGCCTGGGGCCTGGGCTGGCTCAGGACCGGCCGCTCCCTGCTGATGCTGCTGCTCTTCGTGGCCATATACCTTGCCCGCTCCTTCCTGTCCGTGGCCCTCAGCGGGCAGCTGGCCGCATATCTGCCCTACTGGCAGACTTCCGCCCCCTACATACTCATGGCGGTGCTGATTCCCAATTTCTTCCTCAGCTTTGCCGCCTTCTTCGGGGAGGAATACGGCTGGCGCTACTATCTCCAGCCCCTGCTGCAAAAGCGCTTCGGCCTGGTCCGGGGCACCTTGCTCCTGGGGGTGGTGTGGGGCCTGTGGCACCTGCCCCTGGACCTGTTCTTCTACAGCCCCGGCTATGCCCTGCAGAGCATAGCCGCTCACCAGGTCACCTGCATCACCCTGGGGGTGTTCTTTGCCTTTGCCTATATGAGCACCGGGAATATCTGGGTGCCGGTGGCGCTGCACTTTATAAACAACAACCTGGCCGTGGCTGTCAGCGGCAGCGCCCAGATAAGCGGCTATGCGGTGGGCTGGGCGGACGTGCTGGTGTCCCTGGTGATAAACGGCCTAATCTTCCTGCCCTTCCTCCTGGCAAAGCAGTTCCGCCCCGGCACGGAGAAGGCAGCGCCGACAGAATGAAAAACACCGGGAGAAGCATCCCCCGGCGGAAAAAAGCCAGTATTCAAAAAGCGAATATTTTGAAAACACATGAGGCCGTATCAAAAGATGCGGCCTCATGTGTTTTCAATCACAGCTTGCGGCTGAGGGCGGCAATGCACTCGGTACAGACACAGCGGCCCTTATAGTTGACAAGATCCCGCACGCTGTCGCAGAAGACACAGGCGTCCTGATACTTGCGAAGAATAATGCTCTCACCCTCCACATAGACCTCAAGGGTGTCCTTCTCCGCAATGTCCAGAGTACGCCGCATCTCTATGGGCAGGACGATGCGCCCCAGCTCATCTACCTTGCGCACTATTCCGGTGGACTTCATTATTCCTCACTCCCCCATAGTCCTAGTAAAAGTTCCCATATCTTCTAGCACAATATTATACGATTTTAAGCGGTAAATCAATAACTAAGACCCACTTCACAATAATTTAACATTACCATTTATT
>DBFSDV010000089.1:0-3006 GCA_048417135.1 Candidatus Limivicinus sp.
GTCATGCTCACATCCGGAAAGTATTTTCTCAGCCGGTCGCCGGTGAGGACTATCCTGGTGGTATAGCTGCTTTCCCTGTCCTGGGCCTCCAGGGCTTTGGGCGCCGGTTCCCTTGGCTCAACCAGGCCGGGCCGGGGTATCTCTTCCGTCTGATTTGAAGCTTCCAGAGCAGCTTGTTCCGGCTGTCCCGCCTCCATGGCATCCGGCGACTCCGGCACCGTCACCGGGGCCGGAGGTATGCTCAACGGTGCAGCAGCCTCCTTTGGCACTGGAGTCTCCGCTGCTTCCGACTTCTCCCCAGGCGGCTCTGTCTCCACTCCCCTGGGTGGCGGGTATCTTCCCTCCAGCACATCCCGCACCTTGTCATAGTCCAGCTTCTCCTCACGGGCCGCCTCCTTTAGCCGGTTGGTGTTCTCGCTGCTCAGCTTGACGTTTATGTCCGCCAGGTCCACTACCATGTCCTGTACCTCCGGCGACAGGAAAGCTATGTTGTAGGCTATGGACAGAGCCAGGCTCCCCTCATCCACCATTTCGCACACCCTGGGGCTGGCCTCGGAGAGCTTCATGAGCCGGTTCAGCTTGCTCACATTCATGCCCATCTCAGCGGCCAGAAGCTCATCGGTATAGGCGGCGGCTTTGCTGCCCTTACTTCTTCTCCCCGCCTTGCGCTTCATGGAGTCGGCCTTCATCCTCAGGGCCCTGGCCTGGTCGTAGGTGGAGATATGCTCCCGGTGGAGGTTTCCGTCCGCCACCAGTATCCTGGCGTCGTCATCGTCCAACTGCTGGATTATTGTGGGCACCGGATAATTCAGCTCCGAAGCTATCAGGTGCCGACGCTGGCCGGAGAGTATCTCCAGCTCCCCGTCGGCTCCCACTCTTGCCAGAACCGGTTCCTTCACTCCAAAGCGTTCAATGGATTTGTACAGCTCCTTGAAGTCGTCGGCTTCCCTGTCCACGGAAAAGCTGTTTATCTCAGCCTTTTTCAGATAACCTGGATGGAGCATGACTGAAAAGGCTTCCCCTTCTCCAGGTGCCTGGAAGCTCTTCTTATCCTTCTCCCCAGGTGGCGTCAGGCGGCTGTCCAATATCTTTGTTATAGCGGTGCCGGCAGGCCCCTCCGCCGCCGGGCCCTCCGGCGCTTTCGCCTGAGTCTTTGGCTTCTTCGCCTTGGCCTTGGTCTCCTTGGGAGCTTTTCCCTCAGGCTCTTCCAGCCGTTCTCTCTCCTGGATGTCTGCCGCTTTTTCCTCCTGCACCGGCTTGCCGGGTATGGGCGTATCAGGCTGCTGGGCTGCCTTTGCCCTGTAGTCCAAAGCCTCCTGCTCTGTCATGTCATAGACCAGGGCGGGTATCTCCTTCAGCTTTGCCAGGCGGCAGGCTCTCAGCCGCCTGTAGCCGGACACCAGCTGATACTCTCCTCCTTCCATGGTGCGCAGCAGCAGCGGCTCCTTTACTCCGTTTATGAGTATGCTGCTCACCAAGCTGCCATAGGCCTTGTCCGGCTGCTTGTCCTCTTCCAGTCCCGGCAGGGGGCGTATCTTTTCCAGGGCTATATTCTGTGGACTGAGCTCCACCATATTTTCATCCGTCATAAGTTCCCTCCTTCAAAAAATGCGTTTCACCGTGAGACACATTTTCAGTCATCTGCACAGTCACATCTCACGGCGTTGGAATAAAAGGGGCCTATAGTCACCGGGGCGTCATACAGCGCCCGGAGAAGATAGGCCTTTATGTTGTGTATTCTGCTTTCGCTCAGGCGCAGGGAGTCCAGCACATAGGCTATGTGCTCAAAGCGCAGCCGTCGGTACCGGGCTTTGACTCTGGTCATTGGCAGGTTCTCCCCTCCCAGTCTGATGCTTGGCATGGAAGAACACAGCACCTCGCACACCAGCTCCACCAGGGATTCCGGGTCGTCGTTGGGATAGCTCTCCGCAAGGAGCGGATAATCCAACTGGTTTTTTGTCTCCTCCATCTTCTCCTCATACTCCCCCTGATGGATAGATGGATAGTTATAACTAAACTCAGTATAGTTATTATCAGTATAATTTGCGTCGGATTTTTCGATGTCTGCACTTCGGATTTCCCGATGTCCAGACATCGGATTTTCAGATGTCTGCACCTCGGCATTTCCGCTTTCAAGACTTCGGTTTTTCAGATGTCCGGCTTGGCCGCAGTCCGGCTCCGCCTCACCGGTAAAGCGCTTTACATATATCCGGGTAGGTCTGCCCTGGCCCTGCTTCACCCTCTCTATGAGGCCGATGCCCTTTTTGCTGTCCAGCTCTGCCAGCAGCTTTCCCGCCTTGTCGTGGCCGCAGTTCAGGTCACGGCATATCTCCTCCACCGTGTAGTAGATGTACACTCTGTTCTCTCCGTCGTACCAGCCGTTTCTGGCAGACAGGCCCATTCTGTCCAGGAGCAGGCCGTAGAGCAGCTTTGCCTCTGCGGACACCTGCCTGTACTGTTCCCCCATCACCAGCAGCCGGGGCACACGGTAAAACGAAAAGCTCTCCGACTCTATGCCGTAGAAGTATTCATAGCTCATTGGCCTTCCCTCCTTAAATTCTGATTTTTTAAAAACCTATTGTTGCTTACCGCATATTGAATTGATTTTACGTTGCATTTAGCGCATAATACAAATGCAAGTCTCAAAAGGGGTTGAGAGTTATGGGTATTACTAACTTCATTGTTCGCATGGATAGTGACATTAAAAAGCAGTGCGAAGCTCTGTATGGTGAGTTGGGCATCAATCTTACGACTGCCATCAATGTCTTTCTTCGTCAGTCTCTCCGCGCCGGTGGATTTCCCTTTGATGTTCGCATAGAACAGCCGAACAAGGAGACGATTGCTGCAATGCTGGAAGCAGGGCAAATTTCCCATGATCCTTCAGTAAAGCGTTACTCTGATGTGGAGGAAGCATTGAGAGTATTAAAAGACTGAGCAGATATTTCCAGTAAAAAGAACTGTAGAACGTTTGTGACAGTCTGTCAAAATAAGGAAACGGGCACTCAA
>DBFSDV010000090.1:0-14999 GCA_048417135.1 Candidatus Limivicinus sp.
TTTGCGGCGGTAGTCAGTTCCTCATTTTCTTTTTTTGAATTTTCCGCCGTATCCCCTGGTCCCTCGCCGCGCTATTTAAGCCCCATGCCCACGCAGAACAATGCCGCCATGATGCACAGCACCGAGAGCTCCTGGAGCCCCTCGCTGAGGGTCATGGGATTGACCGTATCCCTCAGCCGGGCCAGGTCCTCTATGAAGATGTGGTAGAGGAAGGGCAGGCCGGCAAGCAGGGGCAGCAGCCACTTGGTGCGGATAAAGCCCAGCACGGTGCCGGAATAGATGACCGCCCCGGCCAGGTAGAGGATGATGCACAGCACCGTGTGCAGCCAGCTGTCAAAGCCCAGGGCTTTGATGATAAAGAAGGCCACGCCCATGAGCGCCGGGATGATGGACATGAAGAAGCCCCGCTTCCCGAATAGGAAGACGAACAGGGCATACAGCAGATTGAAGCACAGAGGCAGCAGTATCTGGGTGTTGCGGAAGAACTCGTCCTCCCACATGCCCCACACGCCGAAAAGTCTGAATATTGCAGACAGCAGCATGAATATGATGCAGACCTGGGCCCAGGCGCTGCTGCGCTCCAGGTAGAATCTGGCTCTGGGTCTTTTTTCTCTGGTTTTTCCGGCGGCTTCTACCATTTTATTCACCCCTGATTAAAAGCGGATTTACCTTTAATTTTATGTATTATATCACAGCTCGCCTTTTTTATCAAGCCGGGCTCATTTTGGGTGCAGACTGTTTGCACAAAACAGCCGGGAGGACATTTTCCTCCCGGCTGCTGCAATGTTATTCTCTTGTTTTTTTCGATCTCAGCTCAGGTTAAAACCGTCGGAGCTTTATTCGGAGATCACGATCAGATTCTCTTGCTGCGGAACTCCTGCAAGCACGACACGCAGCGTGGCATCGGCTCCGGGCATGGTGAACTTGTTATTGCCCTGTGTGCCGGCTACGTTATCAAGGACATAGCTGTCGTACTGATAGGTTTCACGGTCGACCTTATCATTGAGGACAATTTCCACAGTTGCACCGGTGGGCACCTGTACGCTGGCAGTATCCTGGCTTATCTGCGTGAAGGTCCCGTTTATCTTCAGGTCGAAATAGCCTCTCCAGTCAGAAGCAATGCTCAGGGTGTTCTGCTTCGCTGCGTAGTTGACGGCGATGGTCAGATGTCCGTCGCTGGGTACCGTTACGCTGCTGCCGGACATGGTCTCACCGTTTGCGGTGATGACCGGCTGGTATCCGGCCTTAACGTCGGTGACGCTCACGTTCACGGTGCTGCCCGCAGTGAGGGAATCACCGCTGCTCAGGGTCTTGCCGTCGCAGGTCACAGTCACAACACCCCAGCCGTCATGGTTGGTCACGGTCAGCGTACCCACACGTTTCCTGAATACGGGAGTGATGGTCACGTCGGCATTGGGCATGTCTATGGTGCTGTCACTGGTGGTGTACTTCACTCCGTTGGCCTCTACCTGATAGTAGTCCAGCTTGTAGCCGGCATAGGGAGAAGCCACCAGTTCTATCTTATTTCCCTTGACAGTGGCCGAGGCGGTGCCGCCCTCCACACTGTTATTCACGGTCACCTTGTAGCTGACGGTAGAGAGCTTGAAGGTGACTTTCACCGTCACGCCGGATGCGGGCATGGTGAAGGTGTCGCTGTTGCTGCCGTTCATAACCTGTCCGTTGCTGTCGTTGGTGACAGTGATGCTGTCCACCTCATAGCCGGTGTTGGGGCTGGTGACCACCTTGACGGTGGAGCCGGCTGCGGCCTTGGTGACTGTGGTGCCCTTGACCTGGAGGCTGAAGCTGCCGTTGGTGGTGGCCTCCTTGGTGAAGCCGTAGGTAGCTGCGGAGTTAAAGTAAACTCTTACGATCACCTTCTCGCCGGGCATGGTAAAGGTGTCGCCGCTCTTCAGACCGGAGTAGAGAGTCTGGCCGGAGAAGTTCACAACGGTGATGCCGCCGAGAGTGGAACCTGCGTCGGGAGTGGCGGTGACCTTGACGGTAGCGCCCTTGACTGCCAAGTCCACCGGCACGTTATTGACGGTGCAGGTAATATCGCCGCTGCCGTCGCCCAGGTAGCCCTGGCCCACAAGGTATCCGGAGCCGAAGGTGGCAGTGACCTTTACGTTGCTCTCAGGCATGGTGAAGGTGCCGTTGGTGACGGCAATGACTGCGGATTTGTCGGCGGTGGTTACGCTGATGCCGTCCAGGGTCTTGTTGGCCTGGGGATTAGTCTTGATGGTAACGGTGCTGCCGGCTGCCGCCGCAGTGACGCTCTTGCCGCTGACGGTGAAGCTCAGGGAGCCGCCGCCGCTGGAGCTGGAGCTGATGGAGTAGGTCTTGGTGGAAGAAGTGCCGCCGGAGGTGCTTCCGGAGGTGCTGCCGGAGGTGCTTCCGGAAGTGCTGCCGGAGGTACTGCCGGAAGTGCTGCCGGAGGTTATAACGGTGGATACGGGCACCAGCAGGGTGGTGTTGTACTTGATGCTGGTCAGGCTCACCTTGGGGTTCAGAGCCTGGAGCAGGGTGGTGTTGGCGGTGTAGCTGATGCCGTAGTTCTGGCATATGCCGTAGGTGGTCTCGCCCTGGGTCACCTGGTGGGCTATGACCGCATAGCAGCTGATGCCGGCTGCGGGCTTAACGGCAGTGGGCAGCAGCAGGGTCTTGCCTGCAGGGATGCGGTTCCAGGAAGAGATGTTGTTGATGGACTTTATCAGGTCCGCATAGGAAGAAAAGCTGATGCCCAGGGTGTTGCATACGCCGGTGATGGTCTCGCCGCTCTGGATGGTGTAGGGGATGAGCCAATAGGCCACGTTCCCGCTGACGTTTCCGCTGCTGGTACCGGTGCTGCCGGTGGTAGTACCGGTGCTGCCGGACACATAGGAGGAGGCTATCTTTGCCGCATCCTCATTGCTGGCGGGCAGAGTTATCACCTGGCCCACGTACAGCTTTCTGTACTGCGCCTCGCTGGTGAAGTTGTTCAGCTTGTTTATAGCCGTCTGACAGGTATAGAAGTTCAGACCGCAGTTGTTGCATATCTGAAGCAGAGTGTCCCCGCTGACGATGGTGTATTTGAAGGTGCTGTACTCCGTGTCAGCATAGGCGCTGACGGAAGTACCTCCAAACAGAGTCGCCACCAGAAGCACTGCCAGAAGCATACTGATGAACCTTTTTTTCATAGATTGCTCCCCCTAACTTACCCTCTCTGGGTAGAATTGATTACTGCTTAGCGAAAAAATGTTTTCAGCAATTTTCAGTATTGTTACGATTCGCTTATAATATTACAACAAGTGTCACCAAATTGCAAGACCTATTTGGGAAAAAATTTCAAATTATCTCAAATTGTTACAATCGGTTATGTCGCCCTGGCCTGAAGCCCTTGCGGGCCAAGGCTTTCAGCAATTCCGGCGAAATCTTAAAAAATGTTAAGCGGCCCATAATCCGGGTAAAACAGCTTATGTTTACCGGCTTTCCCCTTACGGCCTGTCCCTCCGGCGATACCTTGATGTACTTATGACGACATGGGGAGCCAAAAAGTTCCGGCACTTTCAGCTTTTTTTCCGCTGCGGATCACAGGCTCCAGGCAGGCCAGGGCCCGGGAGACCCTGCCCTCCTCAAAGGGGCTGTCCAGTCCCGCTTCCTCTATGCTGGGCAGTAGGTTCTCATAGCTCCTGGGGAGCATGCCCAGGAACTTTTCCAGGCCCTGTCCCGGCTCCTCCAGTTCCAGGGCAAATATCTGCATGGCCACATCGTTGGTGACCGGGTAGCTTATCACATAGAAGGGGTTTTCAAACAGGTGGGGCACGTCTATCCAGCCCAGGGCAAGCAGCTCCTCGTCCCCGTCCTGTAATCCGTAATCCCGGCATACCTCCATATACAGGCGGTTCAGGCCCTCCGCATCCAGCTCCTCCTGGGGCAGGCTATAGGCCCTGCTCTCAAATTCCGAGATGGCGGCCTGTCCCACGTACATGTCCAGGGTGTCCAGGGCCTTATAGTACATTAGCCAGTCCGCCGTCTCCTCATCCACGGCCCCCTCCAGGTAGAAGAGCGCCAGATACTCCATGGCTTGGGAGAAGCACTCCGCCAGGTCGGTGGTCTCATAGGCGTTGTAGTTCACGTAGGCGTCGGCAAAATGGCCGAACTCGTGGGCAAAGGAGAGCACGTCGCTCTGGTCCCCATAGGGGGATAGGAAGAGGAAGGGCGCCTCGTAGTCGCTGAGGTAGGCCTGGAAGGAGATGCCGGCCTTGTCGGGCCTCAGCTCTATGTCGTAGAGCCGGTGCTCCTCCATGAAGCGGAAGCTCTCCTCTATCTCCTCCCCCATGTTTTCCGCGGCCTGGGCCATTATCTCCAGCAGCCGCTCCTGGGGCATGTATTCCCGGGAGAGCAGGCTGTAGCTCAGCTCCTCCGTGAGCTGCCGGTACAGGGGGACCATGTACTCTTTGATATCCTCCAGGTATTCCTCCGCCTGTTGGGGGCTGTAGTCCCGCTCATAGGCGGCGGAGTATTCCATCTGCTCGTAGCTGTCGTAGCCCAGCAGCTCCGCCTGCTGCCGCCTGACGGACACCAGTTGGGCATAGATATCCCCCAGCAGGGGGTTATACTGCTCATAATAGGCCTTCACCAAATCATAGAACTCCTCCCCCTGGGCATCGTCCAGGCTCTCCCGGTAGTCCAGGCTCTGCCCCTCCAGCTCCACATAGGGCTGGGCAATGAGGCTGCGGTAGCTGTTGATGAGCTGGTTTTCCCGGCGGTACAGCTCGTATATCTCTTCCGGCTGCTCCTGGGCCTCCTCGCTCCCGTATTGGCTCATGAAGCCCTCCCAGAAAAAGAGCTTCTCCATCAGCGGGGCGTACATGGACTGGGCGCAGCTGAGGTACATGCTGTCCATGAGCTGCTGGACCCTGGGCCGGTTTTCCAGGCACCAGGCATATTCCTCCTGATAGAACTCGTCGCTCATGTCCTGGCAGTTCCTTATGTCCGCCAGGCTGAACATGGTGTCGTAATAATAATAGAAGTCGTAGCAGTCCTCTATCCGCTCTCTCAGGGTGGAGGGCAGGGAGAGTCTGTCCAGGCTCTCCTGGAGTCGGGCCACCGCCTCCTCCATTTCGGCTATGTCCGGCCGGCTGTATTCTATGTCCTCAAAGGTCTCCCCCTGGGCCAGCCCCGGCGCAGCCTCCTCCGCTGCCATGGCGCAGCCACCGAGCAGCAGGGAAAATGCCAGCAGCAGCGCCAGGATTTTTGCTGTCTTTTTCTTCATAAGCTCATACCTCTACCCTGTCCGGCCCTCCCGGAAGCCCGGGCGGCTTTTCCGCCGCCTGCCCCGGGTCCGCCCCTGTCTTTGTCTATATAATATCCCGAAAAGCGCTCCACGCCCAGACCTCAAAATCTCTTTGTGGATATTATATGATAAATTCGGCGTAAAGAAAGAAATATTTGGCTTGAAATTGTAGAACTTCTACAATATAATCAAAGCCAGCAAAGAGCATCGGAGGAGCATCAATGAATGAGATATATGTGACCGGGCACCGCAACCCGGATACGGATTCCATCGTGGCCGCCATGGCCTACGCCAATCTGCGCAACGCCCTGGGCGACCGGGAATACACCGCCGTGCGTATCGGCTCGGTAAACGATGAGACCCTGAATATGCTCCAGCGCTTTGGTTTTGAGCCCCCCAGATATGAGAAGAACATGCGCACCCAGGTCTGCGACCTGGACTTTGACCATCCCCCCGAGCTGCACCGCTCCGTACCTCTGGAGCTGGCCTGGCAGTCCATGCGGGACGGGGAGGTGGCCACCATCCCCATCCTCAACGACGACGGGACCCTCTACGGCATCCTGTCCTCCGGGGACGTGGCCTCCTACGACCTGCGCACCGTGTATGAAAGCCACGTGGACCGGCTGCCCCTCTTCAACCTCGTCAGCGTTCTGGAGGGCAATCTGGTCAACGAGTTTGCCCAGACCTCCAACTCCATCTCCGGCAAGGTGCAGATAGCCGTGCCCAAGAGCTTTTCCGACGAGGCGGTGCTCTCCGCCGACAGTATACTCATCTGCGGCCACCAGCCGGAGGTGATACAGGCGGCCCTGGAGGCCCAGGTCTCCTGCCTGATAATCTGCCAGTCGGAGATAGACCCGGAGCTTGCGAACAACACCGGGCACACCTGCATCATCTCCACGCCCCTGGACGCCCGGCAGGCCGCCCGCCTCATATACCAGGCAGTGCCGGTGATGCGCCTGTGCCACACCGAGGGCCTTGTCACCTTCCACCTCAGCGACTATCTGGACGACGTGAAGGAGACCCTGCTCTCCAGCCGCTACCGCTGCTATCCCGTGCTGGACGAAAACGAGAAGGTAGTGGGCACCCTGTCCCGCTTCCATCTGCTCCGCCCCCGGCGCAAGCGGGTGGTGCTGGTGGACCACAACGAGGCCTCCCAGTCCGTCTCCGGCCTGGACCAGGTGGAGATACTGGAGATAATCGACCACCACCGCCTGGCAGATATCCAGACCCGCCAGCCTATCTCCGTGCGCAACGAGCCCGTGGGCAGCACCAACACCATCATCACCGCCATGTACCAGGAGCACGGGGTCATGCCCTCCCCCGCCATGGCCGGGCTCATGGCCGCCGCCATATTGTCGGACACCGTCATGTTCAAGTCCCCCACCTGCACCAAGCGGGACAAGGCCATGGCCGAACGCCTGGCCCGGATAGCCAACATCTCCCTGGAGGAGCTGGGCAAGGAGCTCTTCTCCGCCTCCGCCGCCGAGGACCGCAGCGCCGAGGAGCTGTTCATGACCGACTACAAGCAGTTCCACATCGCCGAGAAGGACATCGGCGTCAGCCAGATAACCTGCATAGATTCCGTCCGCCTCATGGAGCGCCGTGGGGAGTTTATGGAGACTATGAACTCTCTCCGCTCCAAGTACGGCTACGATATCATCATCCTCATGATAACCGACGTGCTCCAGGAGGGCTCCCACATCCTCTACTCCGGCAGCGACGACATCATCCAGCAGGCCTTCAACGTCCAGCCCAAGGACAATTACATCTTCCTGCCCCGGGTCATGAGCCGGAAGAAGCAGATAATCCCCATGCTCACCGCGCTCTGGGGATGACGGCGGAGCAAAGTCCGCTCATCTCCGTTTCCGGCGCCAGGCTACGCCTTCTGCCGAAAACTGCGTTCGCTCCCTTGCTCCGCCTTTCCCGAATCAAACCCGCTGCGCTGGGCTTTGATTCGGGATTTACGGGGGATCTGAGCAAACTTCATATCCTTCGCAGCGGCGGGAACTCCCCTGGAGCTCCCGCCACTTCTCATCCATTCCGTTGTTCCGCCTTTTCCAAACCGAACCCGTGCTGCGCACTGGGCTTCGGTTTGGGGATTACGGGGGGATTGGAGCAAAGTCCGCTCAGCTCCCTTTCCGGCGCCAGGCTACGCCTTCTGCCGAAAACTTCCTTCGCTCCCTTGCTCCGCCTTTTCCGAATCAAACCCGCTTGCGCTGGGCTTTGATTCGGGATTTACGGGGGATCTGAGCAAACTTCATATCCTTCGCAGCGGCGGGAACTCCCTTGGAGCTCCCACCGCTTCTCATCCATTCCGTTTGTTCCGCCTTTTCCAAACCGAACCCGTGCTCTGCACTGGGCTTCGGTTTGGGCTTACGGGGGGATTGGAACAAAGTCCGCTCAGCTCCCTTTCCGGCGTCAGGCTTTGCCTTCTGCCGAAAATCTGAAAGCCGTATCCCGGGCAGGGATACGGCTTTTGGATTTTGTATCAGGTTTTATTTGTTTGCTTTGGTTTCCTTGTCCTTGGCCTCGGCTGCGGCTTTGGCGGCTTTTTCTTTTTCCGCCAGATACCGGGGCTTTACATCAGTGCGTCTGAAGGTCCAGGTGTACTCCAGCAGCTTCTCCGCCAGCTCCGGTCTGAGGGAGCCGGGGAGCATACGCCACTGCCAGTTTCCGGAGGAGGTGCCGGGGGTGTTCATACGGCAGCCGGCGGGCAGCTCCAGCACGTCCTGCATCTGCACCACAAAGAGGTTGGAGGCGGTGGACATGCCGGTGCGGATAAGGCCCCAGCTCCAGCCCTCGTCGTCGCCTATGTGCATATAGCGCCGGGCGAAGTCCATGTTATCCTCGTCCGTGGTCTTCAGCCAGCCGGCCACAGTGTCGTTGTCGTGGGTGCCCATGTAGCACACGCTGTTTTTCTCGCAGCGGTGGGGCAGGTAGTCCGACTCCCCGTGGGCGTCAAAGGCGAACTCCAATATCTTCATCCCCGGGAAGCCGGAGTCCTCCACCAGTTTCCTCACGCTGGGGGTGATGTAGCCCAGGTCCTCGGCTATGAAGCTCAGGTCATGGAACCAGGAGCCCAGCACGCCCACCAAGCCCATGCCCGGGCCGGGGCGCCACTTGCCGTTCTTTGCGGTATGCTCCCCGGCGGGCACCGCCCAGTAGCTGTCAAAGCCCCGGAAGTGGTCTATGCGTATCACGTCGTAGAGCTTTTTGGCCCCGTCTATGCGGCGTATCCACCAGCCGTAACCGTCGCTCTTCATCTTGTCCCAGTTGTACAGGGGATTTCCCCAGAGCTGGCCGTCTGCGGTGAAGGCATCGGGGGGCACTCCGGCTATCTCCGTAGGCACATTGTCCTTGTCCAGCATGAAATACTGGGGGTCGCTCCACACGTCGGCAGAGTCCATGGCCACGTATATGGGGATGTCCCCTATGAACTGTATCCCCTGCTTTTTGGCGTAGGCGCGCAGCTTATCCCACTGCCGGAAGAACAGGTACTGCATGAAGACATAGAAGTCTATCTCCTCCTTCAGCTCCCGGGAGTATCTCTCCACGGCATCGCGGCGGTGGAGCCTTATGCCCTCATCCTTCCACTCTATCCAGCTGACCATGTTGAACTTGGCCTTCACCGCCATGAACAAAGCGTAGTTCTCCAGCCAGGCCGCGTTCTCCCGGCGGAAGGCCTCCACCTGTTCTCTCAGGGGGCCCCGGCCTCTGTTAAAGGCCTTGCGCAGGATGGGGAAGCGGTTCTGGAAGATGCAGCCGTAGTCCACCCGGGCCTTGTCTCCGCCCCAGTCTATGCCCTCCAGCTCCTTCTTTTCCAGCAGTCCGTCCTCCGCCAGCATATCCAGGTCGATGAAGTAGGGGTTGCCGGCAAAGGTGGAGAAGGAGGAATAGGGGCTGTCGCCATAGCTGGTGGGCCCCAGGGGCAGGAGCTGCCAGTACTTCTGACCGGCGGCCTTCAGGAAATCTATAAACTCGTAGGCGCACTTGCCCATAGTGCCTATGCCGTAATTGGAAGGCAGGGAGCTCATGTGCATAAGTATGCCGCTGCTTCGTTTAATTTCTTTCATACTCTCTTTTCTCTTTCAAATCAATAGGATATCAGCCTTTTACGGCGCCGGCTGCCACGCCCTTGATTATATGCTTCTGGCCCAGGATATAGACGATGATGATGGGCACGATGGTGAGCACTATGCTGGCCATCATGGGGCCCATCTCCACCCGGCCGTAGCTGCCCCGGAAATACTGGATGAGTATGGGGATGGTGGTGTACTTTTTCCTGTCCAGCACCAGGTAGGGCAGCAGGTAGTCGTTCCAGACCCACATTGTCTCCAGGATACCCACGGAGACCATGGTGGGCTTGAGAATGGGGAAGACTACGGAGAAGAAGGTGCGTATGGGGCCGCAGCCGTCTATCATGGCGGCCTCTTCTATTTCAATGGGAATGGACTTCATAAAGCCGGCGAACATGAACACCGCCAGGCCTGCGCCGAAGCCCAGGTAGATTATACAGATATTATAGGGGCTGGTGAATCCCAGGCGGTCGGCCAGGGAGGAGAGGGTGAACATGAGCATCTGGAAGGGGACCACCATGGAGAACACAAAGAGATAGTAGCAGGCCTTGGAGACCCAGCTGTTCACCCGGGTGATGAACCAGGCGCACATGGAGCAGAACACCAGAATAAGGGCCACAGAGGTGACGGTTATCACCAGACTGTACCAGAAGGCGGTGAGGAAGCCCTGGGTCTCTATGGCGCTTTTGAAGTTGTCAAGTCCCGCAAAGCTGTCCGCCGTGGGCAGCTGGAAGGCGGAGTTGGTGGTGATGGACCGCTCCTGCTTGAAGGAGTTCATAAGCACCATGAACACCGGGTAGACCCAGGCAAGGCTCAGCACCGTAAAGACTGCGGTGAGTATGCCGCTTACCACTTTACTTTTCTTTTTCATTACTGCTGCACCTCCTTGGAGCGGGTGGCTTTAAGCTGGATGAGGGAGATGGCCACCACGATTATGCAGAAGAGCACCGCCTTGGCCTGGCCTATGCCCTTCCACTGGGCGCCGGAGCGGAAGTAGAAGGTCTGGTAGATGTTCAGGGCAATGAGCTCCGAGGCGTGGGCCGGCTCGCCGCCGGTGAGAGCCAGGTTCTGGTCAAAGAGCTTGAAGCCGTTGGTGAGGGACAAAAACAGGCAGATGGTGATGGAGGGCATCAGGTTCGGCAGTTTCACCTTCCACAGGGTCTGCCAGGGGCTGGCCCCGTCGATGGTGGCGGCCTCTATGTAGTCGTTGGGTATGGCCTGCAGGCCCGCGATGTAGATTATCATCATGTAGCCTATCTGCTGCCAACACATGAGTATGATTAGTCCCCAGAAGCCGTAGGTGGCGTCCAGGGTCAGCAGAGGCTTGCCCAGCAGGCTCAGCACGCAGTTGAAGAGTATCTGCCAGATGTAGCCCAGCACTATGCCGCCTATCAGGTTGGGCATGAAGAACACGGTGCGAAACAGGTTGGTGCCCCGTATCTTCCTGGTGAGCAGCAGGGCCACGGTGAGAGCAAACACGTTTATCAGCAGAGTGGAGATAAGCGTAAAGCGCACCGTGAGCCAGAAGGACTCCTGGAACAGAGTGTCGGCAATGGCCTTGCTGTAGTTTGAAAGGCCCACAAAGGTGGTCTTGTTCACGGTCTGGAACTTGCACAGGGACAGGTACAGGCCCTGGCAGAAGGGTATCACAAATCCGATAATAAAGGCGCACACCGTGGGCAGCAGGAAAATCGGCCAATATTTTCTTATGGCTTTTTCCATATATTGTCTTCCTCCCTTTCATATTTATTTTCCCAAGGCTGAGCCCCGGGTCCGGCAGTCTCCGGGTCCGCGGCTCAATCCTGGGACGGGTCTTTTTTATAGACCACGGGGGTGGGCGGGAAACCGCCCACCCCCGTACATTAAAGTTTATTGCTCTGAGTAGAAGCTTGCCCCGGGAATTTCTCAGCCGTTGGCCAGCTGGTACTCGGTGGCCCAGCCGTCCACGAAGGCGGTGACGACGCCGTCCCAGTCGCCGGTGCCGGCGGCATAGGCGGTGAGGGCGGAGCCCACGCCGTTCTTCCACTCTTCAGAGGGCATGGTGGTGAAGTTCCAGGACACGGGTACCTTGCCGGCGGCAGTCATATCGGCATCCTGCTGCACGAAGGGATTGGCAGCTGTCTTGGCGGCCTTGAAGGGGCAGACGAAGCCCATGTCGTTGGCCAGGCAGGAGGTGCCTTCCTCAGAGGTAACACACCAGTAGATGAAGTCCAGGGTAGCCTGGATATCGGCTTCGTCAGCCTCGGCATTGACGCACCAGTAGTTCTCGGAGCCGGTGCACAGGCCCTGGTTCTCCTCGCCCTCCAGGCCGATGTAGATGGGTATCATGGCCAGGTTCTCGTCGCCCAGGCTCTTCACGTCGTTGTAAGCCCAAGTGCCGTTCTGGTAGAAGACGGCCTCGCCGTTGACGAATTCGGCCACGGCGTCGTCGCCGGTCTTACCGGCCAGGTCAGCGGGGGCGCAGGTGGCGTTGTTGATGTACAGGTCCCAAATGGCCTTGTAGTTGTCCAGGTAGGTGCCCTTGATGGCGGCGGTGGAAGTGATGCCGTCGGCCTGGTACTCACCGTAGATGGGCATGTTGGCCAGGTGGGTCTTGAAGCGCCAGTCGGAGGAGGAGTCCATGCCGGCTGAGGTGAAGGCGGCAAAGCCCAGCTCGCCGCTGCGGGCGGTGATGTCCTCGACCACGGCCTTCAGGCTGTCGAAGGAGTTGATGTCGTCGGTGGTGTAGCCCGCCTCGGCCAGCAGGGCGGTGTTGCAGATGATGCCGTAGGTCTCGATGACGTAGGCAATGCCGTAGACCACGCCGTCCTCGGTGAGGGCAAAGCTGTCGTTGGTGAGCTCGCCGTAGATGGCGGAGTCGCTCAGGTCATAGCAGTAGTCCTTCCAGTTGGCCAGACCCACGGGGCCGTTGACCTGGAAGAGGGTGGGCATCTCGGTCTTGCCCATCTCGGCCATGAGAGTCTCCTCATAGGTGCCGGAGGCGGCAGTGACCACGGTGACGGGCACGCCGGTCTGCTCGGTGTAGGTAGCGGCCAGAGCCTGCCACTGCTCGTCCTGCTCGGGCTTGAAGTTCAGGTAGTAGACGGAGCCCTCGGCAGCGGGGGCCTCTTCGGCGGGAGCTTCTGCGGCGGTATCGTCGGCTGCGGGGGCCTCTTCGGCGGTCTCGTTGGAGCTGCCGCAGGCGCACAGACTGAACACCATTGCCAGGGCCAGAAGCAGTGCTAGAGTCTTTTTCATTTCGTGATTTCTCCTTTTAAATTAAATTATTCCTCGTTTGAGGTGGTATCTTCAGGCGCTTTCGCGCCGGAAAATCAAATCTTTCTCACGGAGCCGCCGGGGCGCAGCCGCGCCTCCAGGCGCAAATGGCAGCTGGGCTGTCTCTGCTCTATCATGTCCGTGAGTATGCTGACGCTGTGCCGGCTCATCTCCTCCACCGGCTGGACCATGGTGGTGAGGGTGGGCGTGTGGTATTCGGAGACCATCAGCCCGTCTATGCCTATCACCGAGCAGTCCTCCGGCACTCTGCGGCCGTGGTCCTCCAGGGCCTTCATGGCGGCCAGGGCCGTGGTGTCCGACAGGGCAAAGACAGCAGTGAACTCCGCCCCGCTCTCTATGAGCTTTTCGGTGCCCCGGTAGGCATAGGGCATTTCAAAGCAGCCCTCTGTCTCCACCAGGAGCCGGGGGTCAAAGTCCAGCCCGTTCTCCTCCAGGGCCGCCCTGTAGCCCTTGTAGCGCAGCTCGCTGATGGAGCGGTCGCCGGTGGCGGGAGCCACCACGGCTATGCGCCGGTGGCCCATATCTATAAGCGTCTTTACCGCCCTGTAGGCGGTGAGATAGTCGTCGATGGATACGGAGGAATATTCCTTCTCGTCCAGGCTCCCGAAGCAGTTGGTATAGGTGCAGCAGACGAAGGGCACCCCTACCGGGGACAGGGTCTCCCGGCTGTAGTCAAAGCGGCCGCCCAGGAAGATGATACCTCTCAGCTTTTTCTCCCGCTCCAGGATGGCCCCGGCCATCACCTCGTCGTCGTCGGAGCCGATGAAGTGGAGCACCATGGTGTAGCCCCGGCGCTCAATTTCCCGGGATATGATCTTGACCATTTCCGAGAAGAAGAGGTTGTCCTGCCCTCTCACCACCACGCCGATGGCGTCCGAGCTGGTGCGCACCAGGTCCCTGGCGCTGTTGTTGGGTATGTAGCCCAGGCGCTCCACCGTGGAGCGGACCCGGTCCCTCACGCTCTGGCTCACATCCGGGTGGTCGTTGAGGACCCGGGAGACGGTGCTGACGCTGACGTTGCAGGCTTTGGCTATGTCCTTGATAGTCATTTCAGCTTTCTCACCGCTCCCTCATGTTTCCCCCGGCTTCTCCTTTTCCCGACTGGAATCGCTTCCGGTAACGTTTCCAGCTCTCAACGCATCCATAGTAACAGGGCTTTTTGCCTTTGTCAACGAGCTTCCCGCCTCCCCGCCGCATTTTCGTTTCCTTGCCCAAATAGGCCCCGGTTTTTTGGTGTATTTTGACAATGTCAAAAAAGGCAGCCCCGGGATTTTGGGGCTGCCCTTAGGCTGTTTATACAATTGTCCGGGTATTTTCTCAGTCTCTGACCTCTATCTCCAGGCCCAGCTCCCGGGGCTGGAAGCGGGGGCAGACGTTTTCCGACAGGGTGATCACCGAGGCCGCCAGCTTTGTGCCTATTTTCATGGCCTCCTCTATGGTCTTGCCGTAGGTGAGGCCTATGGCCACCCCGGCGCAGTAGGCGTCGCCCGCCCCGGTGGTATCCCGCACCTGGACGGGCTTGGCCGGGCAGATGCCGCAGTTGCCCTGCATGTCCGCATAGACCGAGCCCCGGCCCCCCAGGGTCACCACCACCGCGGGGATCTTGGCCCGCTTCACCTTTTCCCTCAGCACCAGGCACAGCTCCTCCGGGCTGAGCTTGGTGAAGTCGCTGACAAAGAGTATGCCCGCCTCCAGCACATTGCACACGAAGCAGTCGATGGACTGGAGGAAGTCCCGGCGATGGGAGGCCAGGCCCATGTTGGCCACCACGGCATAGACTTTTTTGTTGTATTTCTTTGCATATTTGAAGACCTGCTTTATTATCTCCTTGTCCAGGTCTATCTCGATCACTATGCTGTCGGCGTCGGCAAAGATCTCGTCCCCCTCCTCCTCCAGCATCCGGGCCAGATAGCTCAGGTCCGGGCGCTTGGATATGGAGCCGGCCAGGTCCCCGGTGTTGTCAAATACCGCCAGCCACATGCCCATGCCGTCGGGCACCTGGCGCACAAAGCGGGTGTCCACCTTGTGGTTCCTGAGCTTTTTCAGCACCGCCTCCCCCTGGTCGTCATCGTCCACCAGGCTGACGAAGCGGGGCCGCAGCTCCACGTTGGCGATGTCCTCCGCCACGTTCCTGCCCACGCCCCCGTGGACTATCTCCACCCTCCCGGCGTTGCGCCCGGTGGGGATGTAGTTGTCCTCGGGAAAGCCCTTCACGTCTACGAATACTGCGCCGATAACAACAATAGCCATATCTTTCTCCCCTCTCCATATGTCAATATGTGTAAATAAAAGGATATTAGCCCCGGCCCGGTTTGTCAATATTAAAGCTGTTGACTGTACCCCAAAATGTGATAAAATTTAGAATGATATTT
>DBFSDV010000091.1:0-5460 GCA_048417135.1 Candidatus Limivicinus sp.
ATGTCCTGTGTTATACTCTTACTCATGAAGGATATGGCCCCCTTTCGTTACGTTGTTGTCTGCAACTCCAACTATAACCGATAAGGCCTTATCCTTCATCCTTTTTTATTTAACTGTCCAATATGTATTGTACTCCTACACGGAACTTTTTGCCAGGCCCCGACGTCTTATTTACATAACATGGAACGGGAGGTATCCCCATGATGACGTTTATGGTTCTCGCCCTGATGATATATCTGGCCTTCAGCCTTGCCCTGCGCTGCGCCGGGGAGATGCTCCCGGAGCCGGGCCTCTGCGCCCCCCTGTTCGGATTCTTCCGCCGGCCCCCACGGCCCCTCGCCCAGGTGATGGACGCCCAGTTTTCCCACCTGCCGGAGGACCCGGAGCCCACCGTCCTGCTCATGATGGTGGAGGGCCAGCTCTACCAGAGCACCGGCCGGGAGAGCGACAGAGACGGCCGCTGCGGCATGCTGGACGGGCAGATAAGCGACAGCGTGGAGCGCAACTTCATCCCCTCCCGGGACGGCCAGTCCAACTTCGGCGCCCCCTACGGCTACCAGTACGGGGACAACGGGGAGCTGGAGCTCAGCATGGACGGCCGCTGGATAGTTTTCGAGCCGGTCCAAAGCCCCAGGGTCCGCCCCTCTTCCGGGAAATGAGCTGAGAAAACTCTTGACAGCTCAGGATTTCGGGTTTATATTTATTCCCGTAATCAAATTTCAAGGAGCCTTTTCTCCATGAAGAACTTCGCTTTTGCCGCATACTATTACTACTTTACCGCCAAGCTGAGGTAAGGGTAATTTGTGGTGCAAAAAAGAAGCTTTTAAAATTGCTTATGATGCTGCACAGGTTACGCCTGAGCAGCATTTTTTTATTACCCGGCCCGGCTGCCGGGAGGCAAATCTGCTATTAAAACGGAGGACGGAAAAATGATAGTTGTACTCAAACACGGCGTGACCGACGACAAAAGGGACCAGCTGATAAGCTGGCTGAAAAACCTGGGATTACAGATCCACATCTCCGTGGGCGCCTATCAGACCGTCCTGGGCCTTATAGGCGACACCAGCCGGGTAGATATGGACCTGGTGGGCAGCCTGGAGATAGTGGACGCAGTAAAGCGGGTCACCGAGCCTTTCAAATGCTGCAACCGGAAGTTCCACCCGGAGGACATGGTGGTGGACTGCCAGGGCGTGAAGATCGGCGGCGGCAACTTCGTCATGATAGCCGGGCCCTGCTCCGTGGAAAGTGAGGAGCAGATAGTGGCGGTGGCCAAGGCAGTGAAGGCCGCCGGAGCCCAGATACTCCGGGGCGGCGCCTTCAAGCCCCGCACCTCCCCCTACGACTTTCCCGGCCTGAAGGCCACCGGCCTTGAGCTGCTGAAGGTCGCCCGGCAGGAGACCGGCCTGCCCTTCGTCACAGAGATAATGAGCGTGGCTGACCTGCCTCTCTTTGAGGATGTGGACATGCTCCAGGTGGGCGCCAGGAACATGCAGAACTTCGACCTGCTGCGGGAGCTGGGCAAGATGGACAAGCCCGTGCTTTTGAAGCGGGGCCTGGCCAACACCTTGAAGGAGCTGCTCATGAGCGCCGAGTACATCATGGCCAGCGGCAACGAGCAGGTCATCCTCTGCGAACGGGGAATACGCACCTACAGCGACTACACCAGGAACACCCTGGACATCTCCGCCGTGCCCATGCTCCACGAGCTGTCCCACCTGCCCGTCATCGTGGATCCCAGCCACGCCACCGGCATAGCCAAGCTGGTTGCCCCCTGCGCTCTGGCCGGGGCCGCCGCCGGGGCAGACGGCCTTATTATAGAAGTGCACAACGACCCCATCCACGCTCTCTGCGACGGGGCCCAGTCCCTGCGGCCGGAGGAATATGCCGCTCTGGCCGAGAAAGTCAAAAAAGTTAGGGAGGCCATAGCCTGATGAAAGTGGGTATAGTAGGACTGGGGCTCATAGGCGGCTCCTTCGCCTGGGCCTACCACAACGAGGGCCATGAGGTATTGGCCACCAACCGCACCCGCTCAGTGCTGGATTTTGCCATGCTCAGCGGCGCCGTGGACGGGGAATTGACGGAAGAGAACGTGGGGGACTGCGAGCTCATCCTGGTCACTCTCTACCCCCAGGCGGCCATAGAATATATAGACCGCATGGGCCCCCACTTCGGGCAAAAGCCCCTGGTGATGGACTGCTGCGGCACAAAGCGGGTGGTGTGCTCCGCCTGCTTCCCCATTGCGGAGAGGGACGGCTTCACCTACATCGGCGGCCACCCCATGGCCGGCACCCACAACTCCGGCTTCAAATACGCCAAGGGCACTATGTACAAGGGCGCACCCATGGTCATCGTGCCCCCCCGCTACGATGACATTGAGCTGCTGGGCCGGGTGAAGGAGCTGCTCGCCCCCGCCGGCTTCGGCAGCATCTCCGTGACCACGGCGGAAAAGCACGACCTGATGATAGCTTTCACCTCCCAGATGGCCCACGTGGTCTCCAACGCCTACATCAAAAGCCCCACCGCCAGGATACACAAGGGCTTTTCCGCCGGCAGCTACAAGGACCTGACCCGGGTGGCCTGGCTCAACGCCCCCATGTGGGCGGAGCTGTTCATGGAGAACAAGGACTTTCTGCTCCAGGAGCTGGAGCTGTTTATAGCCAGCCTCACCCAGTACCGGGACGCCATGGTCAACGACGACATGCCGGAGCTCACCCGTCTGCTGGATGAGGGCCGCAGGCTGAAAGAGGAGGTGGACGGCCGGTGAAAAAGGTACACATATCCGCATCCAGAGAATACGAGGTGCTGGTGGAGCGGGGCCTGCTGGACAAGAGCGGCGGGCTTATAAAGGCGGCCACCGGCTCCAAAAAGGCGGTCATCATCTCCGGGGACATAGTATATCCCCTCTACGGGGAGCGGCTGAAGCGCTCCCTGGAGGCCGCCGGTCTGGAGACGGAGGTCTTCGTCCTGCCCCACGGGGAGCAGTCCAAAACCCTGGCCTACTACGGCCGCATCCTGGAATTTTTGTCGGAAAAGCATCTGAGCCGCAGCGACGTGCTGGTGGCTCTGGGCGGCGGCGTCACCGGGGACATCACCGGCTTTGCCGCCTCCACCTATCAGCGGGGCATGAATTTCGTGCAGGTGCCCACAACCCTGCTGGCGGCGGTGGACTCCTCCGTGGGGGGCAAGACCGCCGTGGACCTGCCCGGGGGCAAGAACCAGGTGGGCAGCTTCTACCAGCCCGCCCTGGTCGTCTGTGACCCGGAGCTGCTGGCCACTTTGCCGGAGGAGGAATTTGCCTGCGGCTGCGCCGAGGTCATCAAATACGCCGTCCTGGGCAGCCGGGACTTCTTTGATAAGCTGAAAGCCCTCCCCGTCTCCCGGCAGTTGGAGGAGGTCATATGCACCTGCGTGGAGATGAAGCGGGACATCGTGGCCCAGGACGAGTACGACCGGGGCTTGCGGCAGCTTCTGAACCTGGGCCACAGCTTCGGTCACGCCGTGGAGGCCTGCAGCGGCTTTACCGTGCTCCACGGCCAGGCCGTGGCCATAGGCATGGCGGCCATCACCCGGGCCGCCGCAGTCAAGGGCTTTTGCTCCCGGGAGACTCTGGAGGAGCTGCTGGCGCTTCTGGAGCAGTACAAGCTGCCCACGGACTGTCCCTACGGCCTGGAGGAGATGTACTCCGCCTCCCTGCTGGACAAGAAGTTCACCGGGGGCAGGATGCACCTCATAGTGCCGGAGGAGATAGGCCGCTGCCGCATAGTGGCGGTGGCCATGGAAGAGGTAAAAGGCTGGATGAAGGCGGGAGGGATCGCAGAATGAACATCAGCATAGCTCCCGGCCCCAGGAGTGGCCGGGTGAAGATACCCGCCTCCAAGTCCCAGGCCCACCGGCTGCTCATCTGCGCCGCCCTGGGCGAAAGGGAAACCCTTATAGAATGCGACGGGCTCTCGGCGGACATACGCTCCACCGCCGCCTGTCTCAAGGCCCTGGGGGCGGACATACGCCCCAGCGCTGACGAAAGCGCCCTTTCTGTCAGGCCCATAGAAAAAGTTCCTGAGGGCCTGTGCCATCTGCCCTGCGGGGAGAGCGGCAGCACCCTGCGCTTTCTCCTGCCCGTCTGCGGGGCTCTTGGCGCTCAGGCGGTCTTCCACATGGAGGGCAGGCTGCCCCAGCGGCCCCTGGCCTCCCTGGACGCCCAACTGAGGGCCCACGGCATGGAGCTAAGGCAGGAGGGTGAGCTGCTCTACTGCTCCGGCCAGCTGCAAGCCGGGGACTATGAGCTGCCGGGGAACGTGTCCTCCCAGTACATCTCCGGGCTGCTGATGGCCCTGCCTCTGGTGCCCGGTGACAGCCGCCTTGCCGTCACCGGCAGCATAGAGTCGGCGGCCTACATCACTATGACGGAGGACGCCTTGGGGCTTTCCGGCATAGCTTTCAACAAGGAAAACAGCAGCTACTCCATTCCCGGCTCCCAGCGCAGCCGTCTGCCCAGGACCTTGCAGGTAGAAGGGGATTTCTCCAACGCAGCCTTCTTCCTGTGCATGGGGGCCCTGTCCCCGGAGGGGATAGAGGTCACCGGCCTTGACCCCGCCTCCCACCAGGGAGACAGGGCCGTTGTGGACATCCTACGCAGCTTCGGTGCGGAGATAGAGGAGCTGAAGGGGGGCTACTTTGTCCGCCGCTCCCGGCTCCGGGGCCTTACAATAGATGCAAAGCCCATCCCCGACCTTATCCCGGTGCTCAGCGTGGTGGCGGCTCTGGCCCAGGGGGAGACCCGCATAGTCAACGCCGGGCGGCTGCGGCTGAAGGAGTCGGACAGGCTCTCCAGCACCGCCGCCCTTATCCGCTCCCTGGGCGGGGACGTGGAGGAGCTGGAGGAGGGTCTGGTCATCCATGGCAGGCCCCGGCTTTCCGGCGGCAGCGTGGACTCCTGGGGGGACCACCGCATTGCCATGGCGGCGGCCACAGCCGCCTGCGGCTGCTCCGCCCCGGTGGAGCTCAGCGGCGCCCAGGCTGTGAACAAATCTTATCCCCGTTTCTGGGAGGACTTTGAGGCTTTACAGGAGGGCAGAATATGAGCAGTTCTTACGGTGAAAATATTCGTCTGAGCATTTTCGGCCAGTCCCACTCTCCGGCCATAGGCATGACCCTGGAGGGTATACCCGCCGGGGAACACATAGATTTTCAGGAGCTTCAGCGTTTTATGGAGCGCAGGGCTCCGGGGCGGAAAGACTACTCCACAGCCCGTAAAGAGGGGGACCTGCCGGAATTTCTCTCCGGCGTCCGTGGGGAATTTACCTGCGGTGCCCCTCTCAGCGCCATAATCCGAAATGGGGACACCCGCTCCAAGGACTATGCCGCCTTTTCCTCCGTTCCCCGGCCCGGCCACGCCGACTACACCGCCGACGTGAAATACTTCGGTTACCAGGATCACGCCGGAGGCGGCCACTTCTCCGG
>DBFSDV010000092.1:0-3021 GCA_048417135.1 Candidatus Limivicinus sp.
GAGACGAAGGACGGCAAGCTCTGGCGCTTCTGGCTGCTGCTCACGGCGGCCCTGCTGCTGGGCTTCCAGCTGTCGGGCAAGCTGTGGAACGGCAGGCTGGAGGATATCCTGGGGGAGGAGCCGGCGGGCCTGCCCATATACAATCTCTATGTGGGCTTTAACATGGATACCCTGGGCCAGTGGAGCGGGGAGGATATGGACCTGCTCTTTGAATACCGGCGCCAGGAGGGGGGCAGCGCCCCTCAGGCCCAGAAAAGCATGCTGCCCCATGTGCTGGAGCGGCTCCGCTCCGAAGAGCTGGACCTGGGGAAGCTCTTCTCCGCAAAGCTCTTCACTTTCCTGGGAAATGACGAGCTGGGGGGCTACACCTACCGCTTCACCCGCTCCGAGAGCTTTGTGAAAATATGCATGGTGATATGCAACTGCTTTTACTATATGCTGCTGCTCATGGGCCTGACGGGCCTTACAAGGCTCTGGCTCAGATGGAAGGACTCCGCCTTCCTGCTGCTGCCCCTGTACACCCTGGGCCTCACCCTGGCCCATATGCTCATTGAGGTCTCCAGCCGCTACCACTATTCCCTGATACCCATGTTCATCATATTTGCCGCCCTCTGCTTTAAGGAGGGCAATAAAAACAAAGGAGAGACGACATGACCACGCCCAGACTGTTTATAATCATACCCTGCTACAACGAGCAGGATGTACTGCCCATAACCGCCCCCATGTTCCTGGAGAAGCTGAAGGGCTTGGCCCGGGCCGGAAAGATAAGCGAGGACAGCCGGGTGCTCTTCGTCAACGACGGCAGCAAGGACAGGACCTGGGAGATAATCTCGGAGCTGGCAAAGCAGGACGAGCACTATATCGGCATCAGCCAGAGCCGGAACCGGGGCCACCAGAACGCCGTGCTGGCCGGGCTCATGGAGGCCAAGGACAAGTGCGACATCACCATCTCCATAGACTGCGACGGCCAGGACGACATCAACGCCATGGACGAAATGGTGGACGCCTATCTGGACGGCTGCCAGGTGGTCTACGGGGTGCGCTCCAGCCGGGAGACGGACACCTTCTTCAAGCGGGCCACCGCCCAGGGCTTCTATAAGTTCCTGGCAATGATGGGGGCGGAGGTGGTCTATAACCACGCCGACTACCGGCTCATCAGCTCCCGGGTGCTCCAGGAGTTTGCAAACTTCAAAGAGGTGAACCTCTTCCTCCGGGGCATGATACCCCTGGTGGGCTTCAAGAGCACCTGCGTCAGCTACTCCAGAGCCGAGCGCCTGGCGGGGGAGAGCCACTATCCCCTGAAGAAAATGATAGCCCTGGCGGTGGACGGGATAACCAGCCTGTCGGTAAAGCCCCTGCGGCTCATCACCGGCTTCGGTGTCTTCGTGGCCTTCGTCAGCTTCATCGGGGTGCTCTGGGCCATAATCACCGCCATCCTGGGCAAGACCGTGGCCGGCTGGGCCAGCACCACCTGCATAGTCTGCTTCGTCAGCGGAGTGCAGCTCATCTGCCTGGGCATCATCGGGGAGTATATCGGCAAGATATATATGGAGACCAAGCAGCGGCCCAGGTATATAATCAGCGAGCGCACCTGGGAGCAGGACTGAGAGGGCCGGAGCCATGTTTCCGGATATGCGCAGGAAAAAGCAGCGGCTCTCCCGGGAGGAGACGGAGGAGATATTCCGCCATGGCAGCCACGGGGTCCTGGCCCTGCTGGGAAATGAGGGCTGGCCCTACGCCCTTCCCATAAGCTATGTGTATTGCAATGGCAAACTGTATTTCCATTGCGCCGCCCAAGGCCACAAGCTGGAGGCCATAGCCCGGGAGCCCCGGGCCTCCTTCTGCGTGGTGGATGCCGACGAGGTCATCCCGGAGCTTTTCACCACAGCCTACAGGAGCGCCATTGCCTTCGGACATATCCGGCTGCTGGAGCAAGGCCCTGAGCTTCTCCGGGCCCTGGAGGCCCTTTGCGGAAAATACTCTCCGGGCATAGACCCGGCGGAGGAGATAGAGAAGTTTATTGACGGCGTGCGTGTGCTGGAGATGAGCATAGAGCACATGAGCGGCAAGGAAGGCTTGGAGCTCCTCCGCCGCCGGGAAGAAAAATAAAAAAGCTATAATGACTATAATGTAATGCAAACTGCCGGCCACCTTGGGCCGGCAGTTTTTCAGCTTTTGAGCTCGACGGTGAGCTTTTCCATCACTTTATAGATGGGCTTAAAGAGCAGCAGGGTGAGCACAAAGTTTGCGGCGCAGTGGACAAGGTCAAAGGCCAGGCCGCTAATCCAGTAGCTGAGGGCCATTGCCCAGCCGCCTATAAGCAGATAGGGCAGGGAACAGAGGGCTCCAAAGAAAAGCCCGTGGATGGCGGCCAGCACCGCCCAGAGAAAGGCGGAGCGGCAGCGGCGCAGCAGCACCGCCGGTATGGCCAGGGCCGGCCAGAGATACCAGTAGCACAGCCACCACAGGCCGAAGCCCCAGACCAGGGCCTCCAGCAGGATGAACACGGCAACGGAAAAGAGGCATTTCCAGCCGAAGAACACCGCCGTAAGGATGATGAGCAGGGCGGTGAGGTGCACGTTGGGGAGGGAGGCCATGGCCACCTGGAGGGCAAACATCAAAGCCCCCATCAAGGACAGCAGGCACAGCTCCCTCAGGCGCAGCTCAGTAGGTGTCGATGGCCGCCTCATAGTGGTCGCCGTCGTTTATCATGGTGTCGTCCACGCCGGTGTTGAGCATGACGCCGTCCTGGGTGAAGCACCACCACTGATTCAAAGAGTCGTCTGCCTCCTCCCCGTCAATGACGGTGACATAGAGGCCGTAGCTGCTCTCCTCGCCGGAGATGAGGCCCTCCTGCTCCAGAGCGCCCCGGAGGTTTTCCGAGTCGGTGCTTATCTCGAACTCCTTGACGCTGCCGTCGGTGTGGGTGACCTGGAAGACTATGTCTTTCTCCCCGGCGGTGCCGGCGGAGCGGGTGAATACGAGGAGCAGGACCGCCCCTATTACCAGCAGGGCCAGAAC